>NZ_CP013362.1:1212133-1515167 GCF_001718315.1 Burkholderia diffusa
ATCCGCTGGAACGCCTGGCCGAGGTTCGCGAACGCAATGTGCACGTCCTTGCGCGCGAGGCGGTAGCGGTAGTCGTCGTCGAGGGCAGTGGCCGGCGTCTCGATCGCCGCGGCGACGACCGGCACGACCGCCGCGCCGTCGGCGGCCGGCACCGGTGGCGGCACGCCGCGCCCGGCGCGCCACACTGCCTCGAAATACTTGCGGGTCGAGGTCAGCATGTCGGTGACGAGCTTGCCCATCAGCCGGTATTCCCAGTACGGGAACAGGCGGCTCGCTGCGATCGCGATCATGCAGCCGACCACCGTGTCGATCGCGCGCTCGCCGATGATGCGCATGCTGCCCGGCGCGAGCAGGTGGAACATCAGCAGCACGTAGGACGACGTGAACACGACGCTCGCCGCGTAGTTGAACAGCAACAGGCTGTAGCTCATCACCATCGACCCGAACATGATCGCGATCAGCAGGGGCGGCTCCTTGACCGTGTAGATCAGCGCAATGCTCGCCGCGCAGCCGATCATCGTGCCGACGATACGCTGCGCGTTGCGCTGCTTGGTGAGCGAGTAGCCGGGCTTCAGGATGATGATGGTCGTCATCACGATCCAGTAGGCGTTTGTGAGCGGCAGCAGCCGGCCGAGCCAGAAGCCGACCGCGACCGCGATCGTCACGCGCAGCGCGTGACGAAAGCTCGGCGAGCGCATGTTCAGGTTCGAGAAGATCAGGAGTGGCGACATCCGGCGCCGCTGCAGGAAACGCGTGAGTGCCTTGTCGATCTTCAGTTCGGTCTGCTGCGGGTCGGCATGGCCCGACAGGTTGCGGCGCATCCGGTCGATCAGGCGCGTCGCGCTCCAGATGCGCCGGAACGTCGCGAGCACGGCTGCGTAGGCTTCCGCGTTGGTGGCCGGAAAGTTCTTCTTGCGCATCAGCTCGATCTCGTATTCGATCGCGCGCAGTTCGGCCTTTACGCTGATCCGCGAATGCGGTGCGCGATTCTCGAGCACCGCGAGGCCGATTTCCTCGAGGTCGCGGGCAGCCTTGCGAATCAGATCGCGATAGAAAATGATCAGGTCGGAGCCGCCGAACGTATTGCGCACGAGCGGGTAGTCGGTGTGCGCGCCGACGAACAGCTCGTGCAGGTCGACGCTGTTGATGAACAGGTTGTACATCGTCGTGCGGCCGGGGTCGAGCTTGCCGCGGCGCAGCTTCGGCAGGTTGCGCAGCACGATGTCGCGCGCGGTTTCCTGCGTTTCGACCGCGGTGATCTGCTTCGCGACGAGATTGCGATAGCACTCGTCGAGATCGGCATCGAGATCGTAGAACTGCGCACGCGCGAGCAGATAGTCGGCGCATGCGAACAGGCTTTCGGCGAGCGCCTGCTGTTCGATCCGGCGCGCCTGCCATTGCGACACGAGCGTTGCCCAATACGTGTACCAGAGGCCGCCCGCGAGAATCCAGCCGGCATTGACGAACGCCTGCAGCGGTGTGAACTTCTCCTCGAGCGTCATCACCATCATGAACAGCGTCGCGAAGCTGATCTGCGGCCAGCGGTTGCCGTAGACGACGATCAGCGACAGCACGAACGTGAGTGGCACGATCGTCAGCCACAGCGCGAAGATGTTCGGTGTGGCGAGGCCGGTCGCGAGCGCGGCCAGGAAGCCGATCACGCTGCACGCAAGCATTTCGTTGTGCTTGTACTTCAGCGGGCCGGGCATGTCGACGACGCACGCACCGAGCGCGCCGGTCGAGATCGTGAAGCCGAGCTCCCGGTTGTGAAACACGATCAGGCACAGCACGGCCGGCAGCGACACGCCGACCGCGATCCGCAGGCCGCCGAAAAAGTACTGGCTGTAGAAAAACTTTCTGATTTCGACCGAATAGCGCATCGATGAGCTGAATGACAGACGAAGACGCCCGGGGCGGCGTATTGACTGGCGACGAGTCTATCGTATTTCGCGGTCCGCAAAACCTGGCCTTTCGGAAGAGGGCCGCCGCGACGGCCCATTTGCTATCCTTGGTGCTCCTGTTCGCCCGGCCTGTCCGGCGCGATGCTCCGACACCCGCTTCATGCTCCATCTCTTCTATTCGAACCGTCACGAAACGCTGGCCGACGCGCTGCTCGACGACCTGGCCGCGTTCCCGGCCCGCAATGGCCCGTGGGCGCCGCAACAGGTCATCGTGCCGAGCGCTGCGCTGCGCCGCCGTCTGGAACTCGATATCGCCGCGCGCCACGGCGTGTGCGCGAACGTCGAGTTCACGTATCTCGCGCAGTGGCTATGGGCGCAGATCGGCCGCGTGCTGACGGTACCGGCGCGCTCGCCGTTCGCGCCCGATCGCCTTGTGTGGCGTTGCTACCGGCTGTTCGCGCAGGGCGCGGGCGGCGCGCCGTGGCTTGCGTCGCCGCGGCTGGCCGCGTATCTGTCCGCGTCCGACGATGCGATGCGCTACGAGCTCGCGCAACGCGTCGCGGCCGTGCTCGATCATTACCTGACCTATCGGCCCGAATGGCTGGCCGCCTGGCAGGCCGGCGAGTCGGTGCTCGCGGGCGACGCCGCGCCGCGCGGAATCAGCGATGCCGCACGTGACGACGAGCACTGGCAGGCGGCGCTGTGGCGCGCGCTGCTCGCGGAGCTGAGCGACAGCGGCACGCCACCCGCGCATCGCTTCCTCGTGGAGGCGCGCAACCTCGATCTCGAAACCGTCGCGCGTGCCGACTGGCCGGAATCGGTCAGCGTGTTCGCGCTGCCGACGATGCCGCCGCTGCACGTCGCGCTGCTGCGCGAGCTGTCGCGCTGGATCGACGTGCGCGTCTATGCACTCAATCCGTGCCGCGAATTCTGGTTCGACATCGTCACCGCCGCGCATGCCGAGGCACTCGACGCGGCCGGCCGGCTCGACTATCAGGAAGTCGGCCATCCGCTGCTCGCGGAGTGGGGCCGGCAGACGCAGGCGCAACTGCACATGCTGCACGAACTGACCGAAAACGCCGCGTCAGGCGATGCGTCGCGTTTCGTCGCGAATCCCGCGCCGACCTGGCTCGCGCGCGTGCAGAACGCGATCCTCGACCTTCAACCGGAGGCCGAGCTCGGCGAAGCGCCGGCCGAGCGCGGGATCGAGGTGCACGTGTGCCATAGCCTCGCGCGCCAG
The DNA here is from genome assembly GCF_001718315.1 of Burkholderia diffusa. Classification (NCBI taxonomy): domain Bacteria; kingdom Pseudomonadati; phylum Pseudomonadota; class Betaproteobacteria; order Burkholderiales; family Burkholderiaceae; genus Burkholderia; species Burkholderia diffusa. Next base: position 1,215,275 of record NZ_CP013362.1, read on the forward strand.
CTCGAGGTGCTGCATGACCGCCTGCTCGCGTGGTTTGACGCGGACGCGTCGCTGCAGCCGTCCGATGTGCTGGTGGCGGTCGCCGATCTCGCGGCGGCCGGGCCGCTGATCGATGCCGTGTTCGGCACGGCGGGCGCCGGCGGCGCGCGCGTGCCTTACCGGATCACCGGCCTGCCGCCGTCGCAGGCGAACCCGGTCGCGCGCGTGCTGCTCGAGTGGCTCGCGTTGCCGGAACGGCAGGTCGGCGCGCCCGAGTTGGTCGAATGGCTGCGCGTCGACGCGGTGGCCGCCCGTTACGGCATCGATGCGACCGCGCTCGAGACGGTTCAGACCTGGCTCGCGGCCGCCGGCGCGCGGCGCGGGCTGTCGCCGACGGTGAGCGACGATGCGGCCGTGCCTGCGCCGCGCCATACGTTTTCCGATGCGCTCGCGCGACTCTTCCTCGGCTATGCGATGCCCGAAGGCGCGGCACCGGTCGGCGCGTGGCTGCCGATCGAGGCGGCGACCGGCAGCGAGGCCGAACTGCTCGGTCGGCTGGCGCGCTTCACGGACGATCTCGACGGCTTCTCGCGACGGCTCGCTGATGCGCACACGCCGCGCGGATGGAGCGAACTGTTCGCCGACACGCTCGCGCGGTTCTTCGACTCCGGTGCCGCGTATGCCGATGCGCTTTCGGGCGTACGGGACGCGCTCGACGCGATGCTTGCCGCGATGACGGAAGGCGCGTCCGACGAGGCGTTGCCGGCGGCCGTCGTACGCGCGGGGCTGGCGGCCGCGCTCGACGATCCGGCGCGCGGCGGGGTGCCATGGGGCGGCGTCACGTTCTCGTCGCTGACGAGCCTGCGCGGGCTGCCATACCGCGTCGTATGCCTGCTCGGCATGGACGACGGCGTGCTGCCAAGCCTGGCTCGCGCGGACGAGTTCGACCTGATGGCCGTGCTGCCGAAGCTCGGCGACCGGCAACGCCGCGACGACGAACGCAACCTGTTTCTCGACCTGCTGCTCGCCGCGCGCGACCGGCTGCTGATTGCCTATACGGGGCGCAGCATTCGCGACAACGCGCCGTTGCCGCCCGCGGCGCTCGTCGACGAACTGCTCGACCATCTCGCGCTCGTCACGGCCGGCGAGGACGCCCCACCGGATGCGGTCGATGCCGCACGGCGCGCGTTCATCGTCGAACATCCGCTGCAACCGTTCGCGGCCGAGTATTTCCGGCCCGGCAGCGAACTGGTTTCGTACGATGCCGAGCGCGCGACGCTCGCGTCGCTGCTGGCAGCCGAAGCCGCGCGCGATGCGACGCGCGAGCAGCCGTTCTTCGCGCAGCCGCTGCCGGCCGAGCCAGTCGAACCCGTCGCGTTCAGCGAATTCGAACGGTTCTGGCGGCATCCGGCCCGCGCGCTGCTGCGAGCGCGGCTCGGCATCGTGCTTTCCGACGCGCAGGCCGAACTGCTCGACACGGAGCCGTTCGCACTCGACTTCGCAGGCAGCGACGCGCTCGCCGAGCGCGTGCTGCCGCTGCTGATCGAATCGGATGAAGGCGGCGTGCACGATCACGCGTTGCGCATCGCGGACGCCAGCCCGGAACTGCCGGGCGGTGCAACGGGCGCCGTCTGGCGCGACCAGGCGCTTGGCTCGATGACGCAGCTTGCGTCGAACGTGCGGCGTGCGCTGGCCGACGGCATGGAACGACGGCCGTTCACGCTCGCGATCGCACCGGCATGGCCCGACATCGAACAGGCGCTGTTCGGTGCCGATGATGCGACGCTGTCGCGCGATGCGGTGCATGCGCCGCTCGAGTTGCACGGCACGCTGAACCGGCTGACGCCGGCGGGCCAGGTCATCTATCGCTATGCACGGCCGAGCGCGCGCGATTACCTGTCCGCGTGGCTCGCGCACCTCGTCTATTGCGCGGTGGAGCCCGACGGTCCGCGCCGCACGCTGTGGTTCGGCAGCGGCGGCGCATTCGAACTCACGCCGGTCGCGGCACCGCTCGAGCGCTTGGCGCCGCTCGCCGCGCTGTTTCGTGCGGGGCGGCGCATGCCGCTGCGATTCTTCCCGCGCAGCGCGTGGGCGCGCGTGTCCGACGGCGAGGCGAAGGCCGCGAGCGTCTGGATCAACGAGCGCGTGGTGAGCGAAGCCGACGATCCGGCGATCGCGATCGCATGGCGCGGTGCGAATCCGTCGCTCGACGAGCCGTTCGGCACACTCGCGCGGCTCGTGTTCGAGCCGATGCTGGAGCATCTGAAGGAGGTCGCATGAGCGCCGCATCCCAGCCGCAGGCGGCGCTCGAACTCGACGTGTTCGCGTGCCCGCTCGATGGCGTCAACCAGATCGAGGCGTCGGCCGGTACCGGCAAGACGTGGAACATCTGCGCGCTGTACGTGCGCCTGCTGCTGGAGAAGGATCTCGGCGCGGACGAAATCCTCGTCGTGACTTTCACGAAGGCGGCCACGGCGGAGCTGCACGAGCGGATCCGCGGTCGGCTGGCGCAACTCGCGCATGCGCTCGATACCGGTGACGACGGCGGCGATCCATTCGTCGCGCGCCTGCTCGAGACGACGCTCGGCGAAGCCGGTGCGCTCGACCCGGACACCGCCGCGAAGCGAATCCGGCGTGCGCTGCGCGCATTCGACCAGGCGGCGATCCACACGATCCACGCATTCTGCCAGCGTGCGCTGCAGGAAGCGCCGTTCGCGGCCGCGATGCCGTTCGCGTTCGACATGCAGGCCGACGACGCGGCACTGCGCTTCGAGCTCGCGGCGGACTTCTGGCGCACGCGCGTCGAGCCCATGGCCGCGCGCTGGCCCGGCTTCGCGACGTGGCTGGTCGATTCGGGCGCGGGCCCAGCTGCGCTCGACGCCCAGCTCGCGCGGCGGTTGAAGAAGCCGCTCGCCGCGCTGCGCTGGGACGGTGCCGTCGAACCGGATGAATCGGCGGAGGCCGCTGCCGTCGAATGCTTCGCGGAGGCCGCGCGGATGTGGGCCGACGAGCAGGATGCGATCGACGCGTTGCTGCGCACCGCGCAGCCCGTGCTCAATCAGCGTTCGCACAAGCCGGACGCGCTCGCCGATGCGCTCGGTGCGTGGTCCGCGCATTTCGGGCAAGGCAACCCCGCGGCCGCGCTACCGAAGGCGGCGCTCAAGCTCACGCGCACCGCGCTCGCGAAGGCGACGAAAAAGGGCGGCGCGACCCCCGAACACCCGTTCTTCGACGTGGCCGACGCGCTCGAAGCGGCGGTGGCCGCCGTCGAGGCCACGCAGCGCGCCCGCTGGCTCGCGCTGGTCGCCGACTGGCTCGACACCGCACCGGTCGAGCTGGCCGAACGCAAGCGTACGCGCCGCGTCGTGTCGTTCGACGATCTGCTCGCGAACCTGTATCACGCGCTGCATGCGCATCCGTGGCTCGCGGAGACGCTGCGCGCGCGCTATCCGGCCGCGCTGATCGACGAATTCCAGGATACCGATCCGCTGCAGTTCGCGATCTTCAACCGGATCTTCGCGCCGGGCGGCCCGCTCTTTCTCGTCGGCGATCCGAAGCAGGCCATCTACAGCTTCCGCGCGGCGGATCTGCATACGTATCTCGCCGCGCGGGCAAGTGCGAGCGCGTGCTATACGCTCGCGGTCAACCAGCGCTCGACGCCGGCGATCGTCGATGCGTGCAACCGCTTCTTCATGTCGAACCCGCGCGCGTTCGTGCTCGACGGGCTCGACTACTACGCGGTACGGGCCGGCACGCGCGTGCGTGCACCGTTCATCGACGAGACCGATCCGCGACCGTCAGGCGATTTCCGGATCTGGGCGCTGCCGGGTGGCGACGGCACGCTGCTCAAGCGCGACGCGCAGGCCCAGGCCGCCCAGGCGTGCGCGGCCGAGATTGCCCGGCTGATGCGCGGCGCGCGCGAAGGACATGTGCGGCTCGGCGATACGCCGCTGTCGCCGGGCGACATCGCGGTGCTCGTACAGACGCACCGGCAGGGGAGCCTCGTGAAACGCGTGCTGGCCACGTGGGGCATCGGCAGCGTCGAGCTTGCGCAGGCGTCCGTGTTTTCGACCGGCGATGCCGAGCAGCTCGAGCGCGTGCTCGCGGCGATCGATGCGCCTGGCGATCTGCGACGCTTGCGTGCGGCGCTGGCCGCCGACTGGTTCGGCCTCGATGCGCAGGCGCTGTGGCGGATGGAGCAGGGCGACGGCGATGCGTCGCGCGCTGCGGCCGACAGTGCGGACGCGATGAGCTGGGTCGAGCGCTTCTCGCGCTATCGGCTGTTGTGGCGCGAACGTGGCTTCGCGGTGATGTGGCGCACGTTCACGCGCGAGCTGCGGATCGCCGAGCGGCTGATGGCCGGCGTGGACGGCGAACGCCGTGTGACCGACATCAACCATCTGGCCGAACTGACGCAGGCGCGCGCGTCGGCGCAGCCGGGCATTGCGCCGACGCTGCGCTGGCTCGCCGCGCAACGGCTCGACGGCGGCGGCGAGGAAGCGCAGTTGCGTCTTGAATCCGATCGCAACCTCGTGCAGATCGTGACCGTGCACAAGTCGAAGGGCCTGGAATACGCGGTCGTGTTCTGTCCGTTCCTGAACGACGGCGGGCTGCGCGAGCCGCCCGCGTCGGCGCTGCCCGACGCGCGCGAGTATCACGACGATGCGGGCGACGCCGTGCTGCATTACGGGTGCGACGACGCTGCCGCCGAGCATGCCGCGCGCCAGGCGTTGCGCGAGCAGGCGGCGGAACGCGCGCGGCTCGTCTACGTGGCGCTCACGCGCGCGGTCTATCGGTGCTATCTCGTCGCCGGGCCTTATCTGTCGTCTCGCTCGACTCGCGAGGCGCGGCGCAGCGTGCTGAACTGGCTCGCGGCCGGGGCCGGCCAGTCGTTCGACGCGTGGCTCGACGAGCCGCCCGACGAAGCGGCGCTCGACGCTGCGTGGCAAGCACTCGCAGGCGGGCCCGTGAGCGTTGCACCGTTGCCGGTGCCGGCGCGCCGTGAGCGGCTGGCGGCTGGCCATGATGCATCGCAGACGTTCGCCGCACGCCATGCGACGCGCGTGCTGCGCGACGCGTGGCGGATGGCGAGCTTCAGTTCGCTGACCGCATCGATGGCGCGCGAGGAGGCGGGCGTCGCGGTCGTGCCGGACGACGAACTGCGGCCCGATCACGATGCGCTTGCTGCCGTGCTGCCGGACGGCGCGCTTGCGGTGAGCGACACGGTCACGGTCGAGCCGCCGGACGACGACATTCTCGTGTTTCCGCGCGGTGCGGCGGCGGGCGAGTGTCTGCATCGCCTGTTCGAACTCAGCCGCTTCACCGAGCCTGATTCGTGGCACCAGGCGGCGCTCGGCGCGCTGCATGACCGGCCAGTCGAGGCAGAGCCCGAACTCGCGAAGCGCCTGCCGGCGATGATGGCGCGGCTCGTCGACGATGTCGTGCGCACGGAGCTCGTGCCGGGCATGCGGCTTGCGGATCTCGATCCCGCCAAACGGCTCGACGAAATGGGTTTCCTGTTCCCGGCGCCGTCGCTCGAGCTGGGCGCGCTGCGCCGGCTGCTGGTCGCGCACGGCTATCCGGACGTCGCACTGGACGCGGGCACGCTCGCCGGCTTCATCAAGGGTTTCATCGACATGATCGTCGAACACGATGGCCGCTTCTGGATCGTCGACTGGAAGTCGAACCATCTCGGCAATACGCCGGACGCTTACGGCCCGCGCGCGCTCGACGTCGCGATGGCCGATCATGCATATCACCTGCAGGCGCTGCTCTATACGGTTGCGCTGCATCGCTATTTGCGCGGGCGGCTGCCCGACTACGACTACGACACGCATATCGCGGGTTACCTGTACCTGTTCGTGCGCGGCGTGCGGCCGGACTGGCGCAGTGCCGGCGAACCGGCCGGCGTGCATGCGCGGCGGCCCGCGCGCGAACTCGTCGACGCGCTCGACCGAATGATGGAAGGGGGCCGCGCATGAACGTGTCCGACGATACGCTCGAATTTACCGGCGGCCTCGTCGCGCGGCTGCCCGAGCCGGCGGATTTCGGTATCGCGCTCGCGGAAGGATTCGCGCGACGCATCGGCGACCTGTCGCGCCGTGCGGGGGCGCCGGCCGCGGCTGCGCGCTGGGCGGCGCGCGCCGCGTTCGCGACGAGCCGGGCGACCGCGGGCGGCCATGTATGCGTGTCGCTCGGCGCGCTCGCGCAGCGCTACGAGGAACCGGTCGACGACGTGCGCGCGGCACTTGCCGCAAGCGGTGTGGTGGCGTTCGGCACGCTCGCGCGCGGCGACGAGCGGCCGCTGATCGTCGACCGGCACGACCATCTGTATCTGTCGCGCTATTTCGACTATGAACGACGGCTCGCCGATGCGCTCGTCGCGCAGGCTGGCGTCGCCGCACCGGGCGACGTGCTGTCGCCCGACCGGTTGCGCGACAGTCTCGCGCGTTATTTCGGGCCCGCGACGGGCGAAGTGGACTGGCAGCGCGTTGCGGCGATCGTTGCGCTGACAGGGCGCGTGACGATCGTCAGCGGCGGCCCCGGCACCGGCAAGACGACGACAGTCGTCGGCGTGCTGGCTTGTCTGCTCGACGCACATCCGGGGTTGCGCATCGCGCTGGCGGCGCCGACCGGCAAGGCCGCGCAGCGGATGCAGGAAGCGCTGCACGCGCGGGCAGGTGACCTGCCGCCGGAACTTGCCGCGCGCCTGCCCGACACGTCGTATACGCTGCATCGCCTGCTGGGCGGCGGCGGTGCCGCGGGTTTTCGCCATCATCGCGACAATCCATTGCCTTACGACCTGATCGTGGTCGACGAGGCGTCGATGATCGACGTTGCGCTCGCCGCGCATCTGCTCGATGCGCTCGCGCCGGGCGCACGGCTCGTGCTGCTCGGCGACAAGGATCAGCTGGCCGCGGTCGAAGCCGGCGCCGTGTTTGCCGAACTCAGCGCGCGACCGACGTTTACCGCCGCTGCGCGCACGCGCATCGCGGAGGCGCTCGGGATCGACGAAGCGGCTTTCGTTGCTGCTTTGCCGGTGCCGGACGGCGAGGCCACGGGCGCGGTTGCTGGTGCGGCTCAAGCCCCGGCCCGGACCCAGGCATTCGCGCCGTTGTCGGCGAGTGCTGCGCGCAAGCCATCGGCGCGGCGCAATGTGGATACGCGCCAGGCGTCGCTGTTCGACGACGGCCCTTCGGCAGAAGTGGTTTCCCCGACTGCTTCGTCGTCACCTGAACCGGTCGACCTCGATAGCGCGTCCGCGGCCACCGATCCGGCATGGATCGAGGCCGACGAACTCGCGTGGCTCGACGCCGTCGAGCTCGCGCCGCTCGATCCGTCCGATCCGGCGGTCGCGCCGATCGACGCCACGCGAGCCGACGAAATCGCCGCCGCGTCGCCCGCGCCCGCACCGCTCGCGGACTGCGTCGTGTGGCTCGAGCGCAATTACCGTTTCGGTCTCGATTCGCCGATCGGCCGCTTGTCGCTCACGATCCGCCGCGGCGACGTGCAGGGCACGCTCGATGCATTGCCGGCCGACGACGCCGCTGCCGCGTCGTTTCACGACGATGCGGGCGAGACGCTCGCGGCGTCGACGGTCGAACGGCTCGCGCGCCGGTTCGAGGCATACCTCGATGCGTTGCGTGCCGCGTTGTCCGAGCCGGTGCCCGATCCGTTGCCTTTGTTCGATGCGCTCAACCGCTTCCGGATCCTGTGCGCGACGCGCACAGGATCACGCGGCGCCGAGCACGTCAATGCGCTGGTGGCCACGCACGTGCGGCATGCCGCGCGCGTGCCGCTCGCGGTCGGCGCACACTGGTTCACCGGACGGCCGATCATGGTGACGCGCAACGACTACGCGCTCGGCCTGTTCAACGGCGACATCGGCATCGCGTTGCCGGACGCGCACGGCGTGCTGCGCGTATGGTTCCGCCGCGCGGACGGCACCGCGCGCGCCGTGTCGCCCGCGGCGCTGCCGCCGCACGAAACGGCGTTCGCACTGACCGTCCACAAATCGCAGGGCTCCGAATTCGATGAGGCCGCGCTCGTGCTGCCGGCGTCGTTCGGCCGCGTGCTCACGCGCGAGCTCGTCTACACCGCCGTCACGCGTGCGCGCACGCGCGTGCAGGTGATCGGCCCGCGGCGCGTGCTGGTGCAGGCGGTCGCGACACGTACGCAACGCGATTCGGGCCTTGCGGCCCGCGTCGACGAGGCGCTCGCACGGCGCCGCAAGGAGACGTCACGATGATGATCCGCTACACGCTCGATCCGGCCGAAGTCGAATGGACCGCCGTGCGCGCGCAGGGCGCCGGCGGCCAGAACGTCAACAAGGTGTCGAGCGCGATTCACCTGCGTTTCGACATCCGCGCGTCGTCGCTGCCGCCGGTCATCAAGGAACGGCTCCTCGCGCTGTCCGACCAGCGCATCACGCGCGACGGCATCGTCGTGATCAAGTCACAGGAATACCGCACCCAGGAGAAAAACCGCGAGGCAGCACTCGCGCGACTCGATGCGTTGATCGGCAGTGTCGCGTTCACGCCGCGGGCGCGGGTCGCGACGCGGCCGACACGCGCATCGAAGGAGCGGCGGCTCGAACACAAGTCGCGCCGCAGCGTGGTGAAGTCCGGAAGAGGGAAGGTGATCGACTGACGAAAGAAGGCCGACTGGCCGGCATCGCGAGCGCAGTCGTGCCGCCGTATGCGCTACCGCATCACGGTGCCCGCACTGTCGAGCACGAAGTCGACGCAGAACACGACGAGGCGGCTTTGCGCGCGAATCGCGACGGCCGCCGTATAGCAATCGCGGCCTTCGGTCAGCGAGAAGTGCGGGCCCATTAGTGCGACGCGACCAGGCGCCGCGATCGCGCGCTGGAAGTACGGGCGTCGCGACCAGTTGCTGTGCGTCTCGGGGAACAGCGGCGAGAGCCGCGTGCCGGTCGTCTGGCCGTCCTCGGGACGCGCGCCGATCGACGGCAGGAACTGTTCGCCGATCTCGTCCGTGACGAACACCCGGCGCGCGGCCGGCACCGCGAATACGCGCTGCGCGGCGTCCTGCAGGTTGCCGCTCGCGGAAAATGCGGCCGCGCCGGCGAGCACGAGCCGCTCGATCGCATCGAAGCCCGGCTGCTCGGCGCTCGCCGGCGTGTGCCGGCGAGCGATGAAGCGTTGCCACGCGGCGTCGAGCATCGCGGGCGCCGCGGCACTCGCGTGCGCGATCGATGCATCGGGCTGGCCGAACTGGAAGCCTTGGACGAAATCGATATCGGCCTCCATCAGCGTCTGCAGCGCGTCGTCGCTTTCGACGCCTTCGGCTAGCACCATCGCGCCGGCCTGGTGGAGCATCGATACCAGGTGATGCATGATGCGGCGATCGTCGGCCGACGCGTTCGCGCGTTCGACGAGCGATCGATCCAGCTTGACGATATCGGGCCGTGCGCGCCACACGCGGTCGAAATTCGAGAACCCGGTGCCGAAATCGTCGATCGCGATCAGGAAGTCCCGGTGCTGGATCATGTCGATCGTGCGAGCGAGCGCCGCTTCGTCGCGCGCCGGCTGCTCGACGACTTCCAGCACGATGCGGTTCGGCGGCAGCGCGAAATGGCGGCACAGCGCCTCGACGAATTCGCGCTGCACGAGACCGGAATCGAGCACGCGCGGCGTCACGTTCAGGAACAGCCAGCCGTCGCCGATGCCTTGCGCGACGAAGTTGGCCGTATGCAGGCAGCGGGCAAGCCGGTCGAGCAGCAATGCTTCGGCAGCGGCACGGGTCCTGTCGAACAGCGCGACCGGCGAAACCAGTGTGCCGTTCTCGTCCACGACGCGCAGCAGCGCTTCATAGCCGACCACGCGCTTGTGCGTGATCGACAGCACGGGTTGAAACACGCTGCGCAGCGTCGTCTCGCGATACATGGCGGTCCAGCCGCTGGGCGTCGGCGTGAGGCGTTCGAGCAGGGAGTCGAGCGAGAGGTCGCGGGAGGGCTTCATGTCAACGGTGCCCTGGGGCGATCGGGGGGCGGTATCGTACGCGCCACGCAGAAGCCGTCGCACGCGCAGGTGGACGCGAAAGATCGTGGTGCATCGTAACCGCCTTCTGCGGATGGATGTTCTGAGTGTAACGGGAATGGTGCCACCCGCGTATCAGGGTAACTCCAGACGCAAACGCTACACCGACGACTGGGCGGGGCTGTCCGACCGGGAGCACGACACGCATGGGTCGCCGGTCGCGTATGCGGCGACAGCGCCGCGTGTACCGCGTGCATTGCATGCAAGGAAAGCCGGGAAGCCGGGATGCCGGGATGCCACGCGGCTGCATCGGCATCAGGCGAAACCCGCCATGCGCTGTCGCGCACCGAGCGACGTGCGGCGCTCGAGGATCGGCGGCTGGAGTGTCGCGGGAAACCCGCACCGGCGGGGTGCCGGCCCCGCGCGCCGCTCAGGCCGCTTCGCCGCCGCGCGGGCGGAGCCCGGGAATCCGCTTGATCACGCCCGTCGCAAGCGCGGTGCCGACGAGCACGATCGCGCAACCTTCGATCATCACGAGCGATACGTGTTCGCCGAGGAACAGCGCGCCCCACAACAGGCCGAACACCGGGATCACGAACGTCACGGTAATTGCGCGGGCCGGGCCCACATGCGCGATCAGATGGAAGAAGATGAAATATGCAATGCCCGTGCAGGCGATGCCGAGCGCGAGCACGGCTCCCCACGCCTGCGTGCTGACGGATGCCGCAGGCCAGGTCGCGATCGCGAACGGCAGCAGCAGCACGCTCGAGCCGATCATGCTACCCGTCGCGTTGACGAGCGGATCGACGCCGCTAAGCGTGCGCTTCGTGTAGTTGGCCGCGATACCGTACAGCAGCGTCGCGCCGAGCGCGGCGACGGCGGCGAGCGCGGTCGCGTTGGCGCCGGTGCTGCCGCGCGCGTTCGCAATCTGATCCCATACGAGCGTGAGCACGCCAGCGAAGCCGATCACGAGGCCGAGCGCGCGCGGCAGCGACAGCTTGTCCTTCAGCCACAGATAGGCGACGAGCGCTCCCCACAGCGGCGTCGTCGCGTTGATCACCGACGTCACGCCGGCAGACAGCGTCAATTCGGCGAATGCGAACAGGCAGAACGGGATGCCCGAGTTCAGCGCGCCAACGACGAACAACGGCCACGCGCGACGGCGCAGCTGCGCGCCGAGCTCGGCGGGCCTGAAGCGCGTCAGCGCGAAGCCTGCGAGAAACAGCGCGCCGATGCTCACGCGCAGCGCCATCAACGGCGCGACACCGAAATCGGCGACGCCGATCCGGATGAACAGGAACGACGCACCCCACAGGGCAGCGAGGACGGTCAGCAGAAAGGCGTTCTTGGGTGACATCGAGCGTGGCGGCGAGGGGACGGGATGCGAGGAATCTTACACCGCGTTCCCGTGCCGTCGTTTCACGATCGGATGAAATGGCAAGAACCGGGAAATCCGCTTGCCTCCCGATATCGGATGAAATGGCAAGAACCGGGAAATCCGCTTGCCTCCCGATGCGAACCGGCCGGACGGCCGGCGCGGCCGTTCAATGATGGTGCCAGCCGCCGCGTCCGCCGAAGCCGAAATTGAGCGATACCGCAGGGCCCCAATAGCCACCCCAGGCCGGGGCATAGGCGGGGGCCGGGTAGTAGTACGCGGGGCCCGGATCGACATAGACGGGCGCGGGCTGCACCGGCGCCGCTGCGTAATAGCCGGACGGATAGTAGCCGTAAGGGTAGTAACAGCCGGCGAGCGTCGTGCACGCGAGCGCCGCGACGACGAGGGTCCTGTTCATGATGTCTCTCCGGCGGAGCCGGCAATCGGCAGATGCTTAAGCTTAGGCCGCGCGGCGATGACAAGATGCGCTAAACGGTAACGGATCATTTCCGGGCCGCTGCGGCGTGTTGCGGCGCCGCATGCGAAAAACGGCGCTTCCGCCGTGCGGAAACGCCGTCAGGCCGGCTATTGCCGCGCGTCGCGCGGCAGCCGGGTAAGCCGGCCGGCTTATTTGCCGACCTGGTTGCCGATGATGCCGCCTGCTGCCGCGCCGCCCAGCGTCGACAGCGCGTTGCCGCCGATCGCCGCGCCGGCCACGCCGCCGACACCCGCACCAATCGCGGTATCGCGCTGGCGCCGTGTCATCGAATCGCAGGCCGAGAGGCTGGCCACCGTCGCGACGAGCAGCGCGCATACCCCAAAACGCCGAATCGAATAGTTCATGATCGTTGTCCTTGTGGTAGTGAACGGAGGTCGCGCGTCCGCCTGACGGCCGCGCATGAATTCAATCTACGCGTCGTCCCGCGAGGCTGTTGTAAGGACTTGTTAAGGCTCGAGCGGTTTCGTAATCAATTGTTTCCCCTGCGCCGGCGGGTACACGGGATGCGTACGCGCAAAAAAGCCCGCTCGAAAGCGGGCTTCTGCGGTGCTTCACGAAACGAAGCGGTCCGTGCGGACCGCCGCGTTCGCTTGCCGACTTACTGACGGTGATAGATCTCGGCACCGGTCTTCACGAACTCGACCGCCTTGACTTCCATCCCCTTCTTCAGCGCCTCGGTTTCCGACACGCCCTGCTGTGCCGCGAACTCGCGCACGTCCTGCGTGATTTTCATCGAGCAGAAGTGCGGGCCGCACATCGAGCAGAAGTGCGCGACCTTCGCCGAATCCTTCGGCAGCGTCTCGTCGTGGAATTCGCGTGCCTTGTCGGGGTCGAGGCCGATGTTGAACTGGTCTTCCCAGCGGAACTCGAAACGCGCCTTCGACAGCGCGTTGTCGCGCACTTGCGCGCCGGGGTGACCCTTGGCCAGGTCGGCCGCATGCGCGGCGAGCTTGTACGTGATGATCCCTTCCTTCACGTCGTCCTTGTTCGGCAGCCCGAGGTGCTCCTTCGGCGTCACGTAGCACAGCATCGCAGTGCCGAACCAGCCGATCATCGCGGCGCCGATGCCGGACGTGATGTGGTCGTAGCCCGGCGCGATGTCGGTGGTCAGCGGCCCGAGCGTGTAGAACGGCGCTTCCTTGCACCAGTCGAGCTGGAGATCCATGTTCTCCTTGATCAGCTGCATCGGCACGTGGCCGGGGCCTTCGATCATCACCTGCACGTCATGCTTCCACGCGATCTGCGTGAGCTCGCCGAGCGTCTTCAGTTCGCCGAGCTGCGCTTCGTCGTTCGCATCGTAGATCGAGCCGGGACGCAGGCCGTCGCCGAGCGAGAAGCTCACGTCGTACGCCTTCATGATCTCGCAGATTTCTTCGAAGTGTTCGTACAGGAAGCTTTCCTTGTGATGCGCGAGGCACCACTTCGCCATGATCGAGCCGCCGCGCGACACGATGCCCGTCATCCGGTTCGCGGTGAGCGGCACGTACTGCAGCCGCACGCCCGCGTGGATCGTGAAGTAGTCGACGCCTTGCTCGGCCTGCTCGATCAGCGTGTCGCGGAAGATTTCCCAGGTCAGGTCCTCGGCCTTGCCGTTGACCTTTTCGAGCGCCTGGTAGATCGGCACCGTGCCGATCGGCACCGGGCTGTTGCGGATGATCCACTCGCGCGTTTCATGGATGTGCTTGCCGGTCGACAGGTCCATCACCGTGTCGCCGCCCCAGCGGATCGCCCACGTCATCTTGTCGACTTCCTCGCCGATCGACGACGTGACGGCCGAGTTGCCGATGTTCGCGTTGATCTTCACGAGGAAGTTGCGGCCGATGATCATCGGCTCGGATTCCGGGTGGTTGATGTTCGCGGGGATGATCGCGCGGCCGCGCGCGACTTCGTCGCGCACGAACTCGGGGGTGATCTCGGCGAGCGCGTTCGCGCCGAAGGCCGCGGCGCCGAACGCCTGGCCCGGGTGCTGGCGGCCCATCATCGCGGCGAGCTTCGCGCCGTTCGGGCCGCTCGACTTCAGGCTCTCGATGTACTCGGCGCGGCGCTGGTTCTCGCGGATCGCGATGTATTCCATTTCCGGCGTGATGATGCCCTGGCGCGCGTAGTGCATCTGCGTGACGTTCTTGCCGGCCTGCGCGCGGCGCGGGTTGCGGTGCAGGCCCGGGAAACGCAGGTCGGCGGTGGCCGGGTCGGCCGCGCGCTCGAGGCCGTACTGGCTCGACAGGCCGTCGAGCACTTCGGTGTCGCCGCGCGCTTCGATCCAGCGCTGGCGCAGTGCCGGCAGGCCCGCGCGGATGTCGATCTTCGCGTCCGGATCGGTGTACGGGCCCGACGTGTCGTACACGTAGATCGGCGGGTTCTTTTCGCCGCCGAAGCCGGTCGGGGTGTCGGACTGCGTGATTTCACGCATCGGCACGCGAATGTCGGGCTGCGAGCCGGTTACATAAACCTTTCGCGAATTGGGCAGCGGGGCGACGGCAGCGGCGTCGACGTGGGCGTCCGCGGACAGAAACTTCGGATTGGCGTTCATGCAATCTCCTGTGTGAGCGCCGGACAGGCGCCACGGCGCTTGCCCGGAGCCCTTGACGAATGTGGGGCTCGAGCTAAGCAGGAGACGAGGCTTGGTGAGGCGGCGGATTTCGTCAGAAGGATGGCGGTGAAATCCGTACGCTTCCCTGCGCTGGCATTATCCAGATCAGGTTCAAAGGGTATTTCTCACCCGCAATGCCGGTTGTTTGACCGAACGCATTGCAGGACCCCCGCGTTAGCAGCGCACACGATACACTGGCTTCGCGGCGGTTTCAACCGGTGGCAGGCCGGCAACCGAAGTGCGGTTGCAGCAACGCGGAGCGCCCGCCCGCCCCGCAACCCGCGATGCATGACACCGCCGCACGGCCCTGCAGCCCGGCTGACAATGACGGCGCGGTGCAGCAATGCAGCGGTTTCGGCAGTCCCAGAAAAAATTCTCGAAACGACTGTCATATCCCGCGACGTCCTCCGTCTATTCGGCTCCTCAAACCCATGTTTCGGAGAGATGTCATGAAAAAAGTACTGATCGCAGCCTGTGTCGCCGGTTTCGCCATGGTCGCAACGGGCGCGTATGCGCAGAACGATGCGATGTCGAAGGACGGTTCGTCGATGTCGAAGGACGCAATGGGCCACGACGCGATGGCGAAGGACGGCGCGATGAAGAAGGACGCCATGAAGAAGCATGCGATGAAGAAGGACGCGATGTCGCATGACGCGATGGGCAAGTCGACGTCGGGCGACAAGATGGCGCCGTCGAACTGACCGACGGGGCGGGGCGCGGCCGGCGCATGCGGTACACGAAGCCGCTCGCGCGTCGCGCACCGCCGCTACGTTCCGGGAGTCTTCATCATGCAAACCATTCCCGCTGCCGGGCGCGCGACCGCCACGCCGCCCGCGCGCAAGATCCATCCGCTGTGGGTGCGCGTGAGCCATTGGCTCAACGCGCTCGCGGCGATCCTGATGGCACTGTCCGGCTGGCGCATCTACGATGCGTCGCCGATTTATCCACCGTTTACGTTCGCGCACGGCATCACGCTCGGCGGCTGGCTGGGCGGCGCGCTCCAATGGCATTTCGCGGCGATGTGGCTGCTGGTCGGCAACGGGCTGTTCTACCTCGCGATGTCGATCGCGACGGGCCGCCTCGTACGCAAGATGCTGCCGGTCACGCCGGCGTCGATATGGCGCGACGTGCGCGCCGCACTGGGCGGTCGGTTGTCGCACGACGACCTGAGCGTCTACAACGCGGTGCAGCGCGCCGCGTATCTGACCGCGATCGTCGATCTGATCGTGCTGGTGCTGTCGGGGCTCACGATCTGGAAGTCGGTGCAGTTTCCGTTGCTGCGCGAGCTGTTCGGCGGTTACGACAACGCGCGTGTCGTGCACTTCTGGGCGATGTCGTTGCTCGTCGCGTTTTTCGTCGTACACGTCGCGATGGCGCTGCTGGTGCCGCGCTCGCTGCTCGCGATGCTGCGCGGCCGCTGACCCGCACGCCGCGGGCGAAGGAACTCATCATGTCGGAATCCGGAAACAACCGTGGTCGGCCGAGCTGGACGCTCGACCGCAAGTCGCTCGAGCTCGACGTGCGCCGCGAACTCGAGATGCCGTCGCGGCGCCTGTTCAACCGGCGCGTGCTGACGCTCGGCGGCCTGACGATGCTGACCGGCTGCACGCTGCAGGACGACGCGTCGGTCAACGCGTTCCTCGAGAAGGTGTCGCGCATGAACGATCGCGTTCAGGCGTGGCTGTTCAGCGGCGAGCGGCTCGCGCCGACCTATACCGAGGCCGACATCACGCGGCCGTTCCCGTTCAACGCGTATTACGGCATCGACGACGTGCCGCACGTCGACGCATCGACGTACCGGCTCGTGCTGTCGGGCCGGGTGACGGGCAAGCGCGTGTGGACGCTCGACGAGCTGTATGCGCTGCCGCATGCGGAGCAGATCACGCGCCACATCTGCGTGGAGGGGTGGAGCGCGATCGGCCGCTGGGGCGGCACACCGTTCGGCGCGTTTCTGGCACGCGTCGGCGCCGATACGCATGCGAAATACGTCGGCTTCAAATGCGCGGACGATTACTACGAAAGCATCGACATGCCGACCGCGCTGCATCCGCAGACGCTGCTCGCATTCGACTACGACGGCCGGCGCCTGCCGCCCGAATTCGGCTTTCCGATGAAGCTGCGGATGCCGACCAAGCTCGGCTACAAGAATCCGAAGCACATCATGGAAATCTTCGTGACCGATACTTACCCGGGCGGCTACTGGGTCGATCAGGGGTACAACTGGTTCGGCGGATCGTGAGCGGCGGGGCGCGGCTGCGCCCGCCGTGCTTCACGTGGGCGTCACGCGGATTCGCTTACCTGCAGATCGACGCGCAGGCCGACCGCCGCCGCCATGTTCACGAGCGCGTCGAGCCCGAACAGGTTGATCTTGCCGCGCAGCAGATCGGACACGCGCGGCTGCGTGACGCCCAGCTGTTTCGCGGCCTGGGCCTGGCTGAGTTCGAGCTGCGCGATGCGCTGCTTGAGCGCGATCATCAGCGCCGAGCGCAGCTTCATGTTCTCGGCTTCGGCCGGCTGGCCCTCGATGGCGTCCCAGACATTCGTATAGCGTTCGTTGCTCATCGTTTCCTCTCGATCGTCAGCGCGCGATAGCGCCGGGTGGCCAGTTCGATATCGGTCTTGCAGGTGCGCGCCGATTGCTTGCGGAAGCAGTGCAGCACGTAGATCGCGTCGGCGAAGGTCGCGACGTAGATGATCCGGAATGCGCCGCTCGCATCGCGCAGGCGAATTTCCCGCACACCGCACCGATGGTGCGCATCGGCTTCCAGTCGTCGGGCGCCAGGCCGCGCTGCACCTGGTCGATCTGGTGACCGGCCTCGCGGCGCGCGGGCAGCGGAAAGCCGCGCAGCGCGTTCAGCGCGCTGCCGACGAAGACAACCGGCTTCGGCGGAAGGATGGTGGGATTATACAAAATTTTGTATGGTCGGTGTGCGGGTTGAACGAGTGGAATGTCGGCGACCGGACGGGCAGGCCGACCGTCACCATAAGCGCGAGGCAACGCCCGTGGCGCATGACTGGCCGTCAGGCCGATGGATCGATCGCGATGGGCGGAGAAGGGCGGCGGGCGATGTCCGCGATGCCCGGGCGACGTGTATCCGGCCCCGGATCCCGTTGGTCCGGATCCCGAAAAATGTCGCGCCGAAACGTCAGTCGATATCCTTTCAGACAGGTCTGACGATGCTTTCGAATCCTTGATGCCATAATGCCGAGCGTGCGCTGCCAAAGCCGTCTGCGTACGTTTTTTGTACCCTCTGCCGCCGCTTGCCGGTTCTCATTCGTCGCCGTTCGCACTGCCATGTCGTTCCGCACGTTCGTCTCCGCCTTCCTGGTCCCGTCAGGGGCGTTTGCCGGCATCGCCGGCGTCTTTCAGCGGAGCACGCGACACGTCGTGCGGGCGGGCTGAACGATGACACCGCTCGACCGCCTTCTCGATTTCCTCGCCCGTCTGCCGATCCGCATCCGCCTGCCGCAAAGCCGCGGCGGCCGTGTCGCACTGGCCCTGGTATTCATCTATTTCGTCTGGGGTTCGACCTACAGCGGCCTGCATTTCGCGCTGCAGTCGTTCCCGCCGCTGCTGCTGTCGGGGCTGCGCAACCTGCTCGGCGGGATCGGCCTGTTAATCTTCGCGCTGCGTCGCAAACCCGAATGGCCGACGCTGCTGGAAATTCGCAACTCGGCGATCGTCGGCACGATGCTGGTCGCGCTGTCGTCCGGCACGATCGCGCTCGGGATGCGCACGGTCAGCAGCGGCTCGGCCGCGGTGATGGTCGCGACGGTGCCACTGTTCGCGACCGTGATCGCGGCGGTGGCGGGGCGTCCCGTGACGAAGGGCGAGTGGGCGGCCGTCGCGCTCGGGATGGTCGGTATCGTCGTGCTGAATTCGGGCGGCGCGGCCGCCGCGAACTCGGCGCTCGGCACGATCTGCGTGCTCGCCGGCGCGCTGTTCTGGGCAGGCGGCGCGCATCTCGCGACGCGGCTCAAGCTGCCGTCGGACCTGTTCCTGTCGACGTCGCTGCAGATCGGCCTGGGCGGGTTGATGTCCACGATCGCCGCGTGGTTGATGGGCGAGCGCATCGAGCAGGTCGCGGTCGGTCCGGTGTTCGCGTTCTTGTACCTGATGGTGTTCTGCACGATGGCCGCGTACGTCGCTTACGGCTATCTGATTCGCCATACGAGCCCGATCATCGCGAGCAGCTGCATGTACGTGAACCCGATCGTCGCAGTCGCGCTCGGCGCGCTGATGCTCGGCGAGCCCGTGACGATGGCGACCGTGATCGCGACGGTCGCGATTCTCGGTAGTGTCGGCCTGTCGTTCTTGTTCGATCCGGCCCGCCGGCCCGCGGCGCGCGCGGCCGCCGACGCGTCATCGGCCGCGGCAGCCGTGGCCGTCGAATCGTCAGCGGGTACGACGGTAGCACCGGATGCGGCCGCGATGCCGGAGGCGGCGCCGATCCTCACGCCTTCCGCGGTACCGCTTGCGGTGCCGGCACCGGCCGCCATCGTGGACCCGGCCGCGGTCATGGATCCCGCGCCGGCATTCACGCTTGCGCCGGCCGACGAACCGGCCGCGTCTCGCGCCGACGTGTGACGCCGGCGCGAGACGCGACGTTCAGCGGTGCCGTGCGCCGCGGTGGTGGAACCAGCCAGCGAGCGCGGAAAACAGCAGGCCGGTCGCGCACATGCCGGTCCAGCCGAACGCGCGCCACGCGGCGACGCCGGCCGACGAGCCGAGCGCGCCGCCGATGAAGTAGCACACCATGTAGACAGTGTTCACGCGGCTGCGCGCCTCGGGCTTCAACGCGTAGATACGCGACTGGTTCGAGATCTGCGCGGCCTGCACGCCGACATCGAGCACGATCACGCCGATCACGAGCCCGGCGAGGCTCGTCCCCGACAGCGCGAAAATCACGAACGACGCCGCGAGCAGTGCGATCGCGAGCGAGATGATCGCGCGCGGGCCGCGCTTGTCCGCGAAACGGCCCGCGTATGGCGCGGCCAGCGCGCCCGCCGCGCCGACAATCCCGAAGAGTCCGGCGGCCTGCGGGCCGAGGTGGAACGGCGCGCCGGCGAGCAGCAGCGTAAGCACCGGCCAGAACGCGCTGAACGCTGCGAAGAGCGCGGCGCCCGTCAGCGATGCCTCGCGCAGCCCGCGCAGTTCCACCGCGAGGTGCCACATCGAGCCGAGCAGCTTGCCGTATGACAGGGTCGACGTCGGCGAGCTGCGCGGCAGGCGCAGCACGATCACCGCGGCCAGCGCGACGAGCGCCGCGACCGATGCACCGAACACTGCCCGCCAGCCGAAATATTCGGCGACGAAGCCGGCCGCCGTGCGCGCCAGCAGGATGCCGAGCAGCAGGCCGCTCATCACGGTGCCGACCGCATGCCCGCGCTCGGCCGGCGGCGCGATTTCGGCCGCGAACGGCACGGCCTGCTGCGCGATCGTCGCGAGCACGCCGATCGCGAGGCTCGCGCCGGCGAGCACCGCCAGCGACGGCGCGGTCGCGGCCACGATCAGCGCGATCGACAGGCCCGCGATCTGCATCAGGATCAGCCCGCGGCGATCGAAACGGTCGCCGAGCGGCGCGAGGAGGAACATGCCGGCCGCATAGCCGAGCTGCGTTGCGGTCGGCACCGCGCCGATCCATGACGCGCCGTCGGGAAAGGCGGAGCGGAAGCTGTCGAGCAGCGGCTGGTTGTAATAGATGTTCGCGACCGACACGCCCGCGATCGTCGCAAGCAGCAACAGCAAGCTGCGTGAGTAGTGGGGCGAGGCGGCGTCGGTCGGACGGTCGGTGGAGGCGGCGGACATGTCGGCAACGGAACGGAGTTGGGCGGCGTGGGCGGGGCCCGGCATCGGCTGCGCAGGCGCGCCGGGCCCCGATCGAGGGTGCCGATCATACCGGAGCGCGATGAATCCTGCCGGCCGGGCCGCCACACGACGGGCGGCACGGCCAGGCGTGACGGGCCGCCGATCGGTCGCTACTGGCGGCAACCGCCCGCAGCCGGCTGCCGTCGCGCGCGACGCGTGCCTTCAGTCGACCAGTTCGCCGCTCGGTTCATAGAACGGATAAGGCCCGTCGCCTTCGTCCACATACACGTGATGGGACACCACTCCCGCTTCTGGCGTATGGACGTGCACTGCGAATGCGGGCGGCTCGAGCCGGAACGCGGACGGCGCGTCCGCGCGCAAGTCGAATGCGACCTGGTGCGCGGGCGCCGGCACGGCCGATGCAAGCGTGCCGCCGAAGCGCGTGAACATCGTCCGGTGCACGTGGCCGCACAGCACGCGTTCGACATTTGGATAGCCGCGCAGCAGCGCATCGAGTTTCGCGGCGGCGGCGGGCGCGAGGCGCAGCGCGTCCATGTGCCCGATCCCGGATGCGAACGGCGGATGGTGCAGCGCGACGATCACCGGCCGGTCGCGTGCGGCGTCGAGCTGCGCGGCGAGCCACGCGAGCCGCGCGTCGCACAGGTCGCCGCGGCTCGCGCCGGGCACCTGCGAATCGAGCGCGAGCACCCGCACGGCGCCGACGTCGAGCGCGTACTGCACGAATTCGCCGTCCTGCAATTCGGGGCGATCGGCGAACGCGCGGCGCAGCCCCGCACGATCGTCGTGATTGCCGACCATCAGGTAATACGGAATCTCGAGCGATGCGAGGAGGTCGCGCAAATGACGGTATTCGTCGTCGTGACCGAAGTCGGTCAGGTCGCCCGTGACCAGCACCGCGTCAGGACGCGGCGCCAGCGCGTTCAGTTTCGCAATGCAGCGCGCGAGCGCGGCCGCGGTGTCGACGCGCCGGTACGCGAGCTGGCCCGGACGCTTGATGTGGAGATCGCTGATTTGAGCAAGCAGCATCGTTGTTCCTCGGAATATCTGATTATCTTGGGGCGGCGTCACGCGGCGAGTGCGATCAGGCCTTCCGCAACGATCGTGAGGCCGACCGCCGTGCCGTGCGCGAGCTCGATGCGGCCCGGCACGTCGATCACGAGCGGGTCGGGCGCCGCATGCTCGATCGTGAGCCGCGTGCGCTCGCCGAGGAACGCGCACGCACCGATCGCGCCGCGCAACGGCGCATGCGCGGGATCGGCGAGCTGCGCATCCTCCGGGCGGAAGAACCACTCGTCGGCGGCGTGCGGCGTGACGATCGAGCCACCCGTCGTCACGAGCGCGCCGTCGCGCCATTGTCCCGCAAGCCGGTTCAGCGTGCCGATGAACTGCGCGACCGTGCGGTTCGCCGGCCGGTAATAGATGTCGCGCGGCGTGCCGATCTGCTCGATGCGGCCCGCGCCCATCACGACGATCCGGTCGCCCAGTTCCATCGCCTCGGCCTGGTCGTGCGTGACGTACACGGTCGTCACGCCAAGCTCGCGCAGCAGCGCATTCATTTCGCGCCGCAGCACGTCGCGCAGCTTCGCGTCCAGCGCGGTCAGCGGCTCGTCGAGCAGCAGCACGCGCGGGCGCACCGCGAGCGCGCGTGCCAGCGCGACACGCTGGCGCTGGCCCCCCGACAGCTGATCGACCGGTTTGTCCGCATGCGCATCGAGCCGCATCATCGCGAGCAATTCGTCGACGCGTTCGCGCAGCGCGCGCGGCTCCGTCTTGCGGATCTTCAGTCCGTAGCCGACGTTGCCGCGCACCGTCAGGTTCGGAAATAGCGCGTAGTTCTGGAACACCATGCCGACCTGGCGGCGCTCGATCGGCAGCGCGGTCACGTCGTCGCCGCCGAACAGGATCGTGCCGCCGGCGTCCGGCGTGTCGAGGCCGGCGATCAGGCGCAGCGTCGTTGTCTTGCCGCAGCCGGACGGGCCGAGCAGCACGAGCGTCTCGCCCGCGCCGATCGACAGGTCGAGCGGCTCGAGCACGCGCGTGCCGCGGAACGTCTTCGCGCAGCGGGTCAGGGTGATGGGAGTGGATTCGAGTTTCATGGGAGCGGGAAAGTCAATGCAGGTCAGCGCGCGCGACGCTTCAGCGCACGCGTGCCGGACGGATCGACGCCGAGCCACTGCATCGCGACGAGAAGCGGCAGCGTCATCAGCAGGAACACGATCGTGTACGCGCTGCCGACTTCGAGGCGCAGCGATGCGTAGGTGTCGGCGAGCCCGACGGGCAGCGTCTTCGTATCGGGCGTGTGCAGCATCCACGTGAGGTTGAATTCGCCGATCGACAGTGTGAGCACCGCGAGCGCGCCCGCGACGATGCCGGGGCGCAGGTTCGGCAGCACGATCGTGACGAAGCGCGTGACGAACGACGCGCCGAGGCTCGCCGCGCCTTCCTCGAGCGTGCGCAGGTCGGCGCCGGCCGCGACGGCCGCGACCGCGCGCACCATGAACGGCAGCGTGAACACGACATGGCCGACGACGATGAACCACAGGCTCATCCGGAACGCGGTGAAGCCGCCGTACACGACCAGCAGCGCGAGCGCCGACGCGAGGCCCGGCAGCGCGACCGGCAGCACGAGCGCTTCCTCGATCACACGGGCGACGCGATTCTTGCTACGCGCGAGCGCGTAGCCGGCCGGCACGCCGACGACGAGCACGATCGCGAGCGTCGCGAACGCGACGCCGAGCGACAGCGCGACCGATCCCTGGTATTGCTGCCACACCTGGTCGAGCCAGCGCAGCGTGAGGCCGCTCGACAGCCCGCGGAAATAATTGACGGTGAGGCCCGCGAGCACCGACATCACGACGGGCACGATCAGGAACGCGCACAGCAGCAGCGTGACGGCCCATTGCAGCGTGGCGATCGCACGCGCGCCCGACACGCGCGGCGCGCGGCGCGCGGCGCCGGTCGCATGCGACGGGGCAGGCGCCGGCGACGGCGCGGACGAACCGGAAAGCGATTGCATGAAGAAATCCTCAGGCCGCGGCGGCGGCGGTGTGGCCGGTGAACCGGCGCGCGAGCGCGAGCACGGCCCACGTGACGATGCCGAGCACGATCGACAGGCCGGCCGCCGTTGCGATGTTCGCGTTCAGCGTGAACTCGGTGTAGATCGTCATCGGCAGCACGTTCAGGTCGGTGGCGAGCGTGAAGGCGGTGCCGAACGCGCCCATCGCGGTCGCGAAGCAGATCGCGCCGGCCGCGATCAGCCCCGGCGCGAGCGCCGGCAGCACGATGTCGACGAAGATGCGCCACGGCGACGCGCCGAGCGAGCGCGCGGCTTCTTCGAGCGACGCGTCGAGCTTCGACGCGGCCGCGATCACCGTGACGATCACGCGCGGAATCGAGAAGTACAGGTAGCCGACGAACAGCCCGGCAACCGAATAGGCGAACACCCACTTGTCGCCGGTCAGCTTCGCGGACAGCATCCCGATCAGCCCTTGCCGGCCGGCGAGCATGATCACCATGAAGCCGACCACGACGCCCGGGAACGCGAGCGGAAAGGTGAGCAGCGCGAGCAGCACGCGCTTGCCGGCGAATTCGCGGCGTGCGAGCAGCAGGCCCGAGATCGTCGACAGCGCGAGCGTCGCGAGCGTGACGCCGGCCGACAACACGACCGTCTCGCCGAGGCTCTTCATGTAGCGCGCGTTGGCGAGCAGTGCCGCGTACTGCGCGAAGAACGCGCCGTCGGCGGACACCCGCACGAGTGCCGCCATCGGCAGCAGCCAGAACGCGGCGAACACCGCAAGCGCCGGCGCGACGAGCGCGACGCGCCAGCGCAGCGGGAAAGTCAGGTCGAGCATGGCGTGAGTCCTGCGCTTACTGCATCACCTGCAGGTATTGCTGGCCGAACGCTTGCTGACCGGCCGCCATCTTGCCGAAGTCGACCGGTTTCGCCCGCGCATATTCGCTCGCCGGCAGGAACTTCGCGGCGACGTCGGCGCCGAGCGTCTGCGCGCGCACCGGACGCAGGTACGCGTTGGCCCACAGCTTCTGGCCTTCGTCGGACAGCACGAAGTCGAGCACCTTCCTGCCGTTCGCATCGTGCGGCGCGCCCTTGACGAGGCTCATCACGTACGGCACCGCGATCGTGCCTTCCTTCGGAATCACGAACTCGACGTTCGCGTGATCCTTGTACTTCGCGCGATACGCGTCGAAGTCGTAGTCGAGCAGAATCGGAATCTCGCCGGACAGCACGCGTGCATACGCGGTCTGCTTCGGCACGATCGGCGCGTTGGCCTTCAGCTTGCGGAACCAGTCGAGCGCCGGCTTGAAGTTGTCGAGGCTGCCGCCGAGCGCCTGGTTGACGGCGACCGCGCCCGCGTAGCCGACGAATGCGCTTGACGGATCGAGATAGCCGACCATGCCCTTGTATTCGGGCTTCAGCAGGTCCGCCCACGAGCGCGGGACCGGTTTGCCGTCGAGCGCGTCCTTGTTCACGAAGAAGCCGAGCGTGCCCGAGTGGATCGCGAACCAGTAGCCTT
The DNA here is from genome assembly GCF_001718315.1 of Burkholderia diffusa. NCBI lineage: Bacteria > Pseudomonadati > Pseudomonadota > Betaproteobacteria > Burkholderiales > Burkholderiaceae > Burkholderia > Burkholderia diffusa. The sequence goes on from NZ_CP013362.1 coordinate 1,240,081, forward strand.
GCGGGTCCTTCAGGTTCGCGGGGATGTCGTTCCAGTGCGCGGGCTTGTACGGCGCGATCACGTCCTTGTCCTTCGCCTGGAATGCCGACGATATGCCGAGATACACGACATCGGCGACCGGGCTCTTCTGCTCGGCGATCAGCTGCGCGATCGCCTGGCCCGAGTTCTTGTTGTCGAACGGCACGCGGATGCCGGTCTTCTGCTTGATCGCCGCGATCTGCGCGGCCCAGTCCGCCCATTCGGGCGGGCAGTTGTAGCAGATCGCGGTTTCGTCGGCGTGGGCAGCGGGTGCGAACGCGACGAGCGCGGCGCAGGCGACGGGTGCGGCGAGCACGCGCAGCAGCGAGGTCAGGCGAAAGGACACGGTGGGTCTCCGGGCGGGGTAAGGGTATGGCGCCGCGCGCGGTGGCGCGGCGCGCGTTCAGGCCTGGTGCAACTGAAGATCGGCGGCCGGCGGCGCGACCGTCGCGCCGTCGCGCACCGTGTGCGGCAGGATCAGCGACGTGCGCTCGATCGTCGCGCCGCCGATGCATTCGACGAGGCGCCGCCATGCATGGCGGCCGATGTCCTGGTTCGGTGTCGCGACGCTCGCGAGCGGCGGCGCGAGCAGCTCGCCGATCGCGATGCCGTCGAAGCCGAGCACCGACAGGTCGTCGGGAATCGAGAAGCCCGCGCGGCGCAGGCCGCGCATTACGACCATCGCGAGCAGGTCGTTGCTGCAGAAGAGGGCGGTCGGCCGCGTGGCTTGCGCGGTGAGGTGCGCGAGCACCGCGTCGGGAAGCTCGGGCGCGTTGAAGTCGACTTCGACCGGCGGCAGCGTCGCGACGCCGGCTTCCTCGAGTGCCTGCGCGTAGCCGAGATGGCGCTGGCGCGCGCGATCCGACGCGGCGAGCGAGCCGGCCAGCATCAGCACGCGGCGATGGCCGCGCGCGGTCAGCAGACGGACGCCGTCATAGGCGGCGCGGCGGTTGTCCACCGATACCGACGGGCGGCGTTGCGTGTCGTTGTGCATCAGCACGTAATGCGGGCCGTCGCGATCGAGCATGTCGAGCAGCGGATGCGTATCCGCATCGGCGACGGTCAGGATCAGCCCCTCGACGCGCTGCTCGCGCAGCGTCTCGATCGCATGGCGCTCGCGCGCGGCGTCGTATTCGGTCGTCATCAGGATCAGCTTGAAGCCGGCCGCGGTCGCGAGTTCGTCGATGCCCTGCAGGCAATCGGCGAATACCGGGTTCGACAGCGTCGGCACGACGACGCCCACGAGCCGCGTGCGCTCCCCGCGCAATTGCCGGCCGAGCGGGCTCGGGCGGAACTGCAGCGTGTCGATGGCGGTGCGGATCGTCGCCAGCGTGGCGGGGCTGACGGTGTGCGGCGCATTGATCGCGCGCGAGACGGTGGCGATCGAGAAGCCGGCGAGCGCGGCGACGTCCTTGATGGTCGGGGTCATGAAGTTACGCGATGTAAACGTTTTCGGCACGGAAATTATCGAAAACGTTTGTGACTTCGCGATGACGCATGGGACGTCTGTTTCGTGAAAAGCGCGATACACACGTCAGACGTTTGGTGCCCGCCGAGCGGGGCGGATTCGATTGTATCGGCGGATGCTGCGGCGCGGGGCGAAATCGATGACGGTGTCGCATGGATGTCGACGGCGCTCAATGAATCGGGGCGCGGACGGTGGGGGCCGGCATGCTGCATCGCGATGCGATGCGCATGAATCAGCTAACGCATGCGCAAGCAATGGTAGAATCGCGTCCGCCCTTTTGCCGGGGTGATGAAATTGGTAAACATAGCGGACTTAAACGATTGAGTGCCCGGCCGGAAACGGTCGGTGCAGAACCCTTCAAATTCGGCGAAACCCCTGATGCGCGACGCGCGTCGAGGCAACGCCGAGCCAAGCCTCGCGGTACAGCTCGAGCGAGGAAGGTGTAGAGACTAGACGGGGGGCGCCTAAGGCGCACGGGTGGCGATCACGCCCGCGCGCGATGGCGAAGGCATAGTCCAGCGCACGAACGGCTCCGTTTCGACGACGCCGGCTTTGAAAGAAGCAGTGTGACGAAAATCCGCCGCCTTGATTGGCTTGCCGGTTCAAGTCCGGTCCCCGGCACCATCGATCGCATCGATGCGATTCGACGAAGGACTGAAAAACCCGCGACGCATCGACGCTCGCGGGTTTTTTTATTTGGTGCAATGCATGGCAAGGTGGTTCGCTGCGCGCGTCGCTGCGGCGAATACGACGCCGTGTGATACTTCGCACGCGTGTCGTACAGAACGCCATCACCACCATCGACGCGCGTGACGCTGCCGATGGAATCAAACGCAGTGTGCCTGCCGCAAGACCACCCGTCATGACCGATTCGCACTACCACTATTACGAACCGTCGCAAGGCCACGGCCTCCCGCACGACCCGCTGAACGCGATCATCGGCCCGCGCCCGATCGGCTGGATTTCCTCCCGAGGCGCCGACGGCACGCTCAACCTCGCGCCGTACAGCTTCTTCAACGCGTTCAACTATCGTCCGCCGATCATCGGTTTTTCGAGCACCGCCGCGAAGGACAGCCTGCGCAACGTGCAGGAAACCGGCGAGTTCGTCTGGAACCTCGCGACGCGCGACCTTGCCGAGCGGATGAACCAGACCTGCGCTGCGGTACCGTATGGCGTCAACGAATTCGAACTCGGCGGACTGACCGCGATTCCGTCGCGCGTCGTCGACGTGCCGCGCGTGGCGGAAAGCGGCGTGAACTTCGAATGCAAAGTGACCGACGTGATCCGGCTGCGCGATCACCACGGCGTCGAGACACCGGCGACGCTGGTGCTCGGCGAGGTCATCGCGGTGCATATTCGTCATGACCTGCTGAAGGACGGTATCTTCGACACGTTCGGCGCGGGCATCATTCTGCGCGCAGGCGGCCCGTCGGCCTACGTGCACGTGAGACCCGACAGCCGCTTCGACATCGCGCGCCCCGACGCGTGATTCGTCGCCCGCCGGCGCCAGCCGCGCGGGCCGGCGCGCAAGCGCCCCGACGCACCGAGACCCCGCCGGATCCTGGATTTCGCGGGGTCTTTTGTTTCGTATCGCTCGACATGACCGCGGTGTACCGATCGGTCGGGCTTCGATATGCACGCTCCACCGCCGTTGACGCGGCGCAGCATGGGCGACCTGCGTTCGCTCCGCCACCGGCGTCGATCGTCCAGCGGAATCCGCCATGGCAAATCTGCTCACCCGGCACGAGCGGGTTGGTCATCGACGTTTTGCGCCATAAGGCATAGATTTCAAAGGTTGGCGTGCTTATCCGTGCGCCAGCCTGCGCGAGAGCCGGCAACCGGCCGCGCGCTTCCATCAGCGTGAGACACAATCGAGCGTGGAGACGACACGATGAGCCTGTCAGAGCCATTACGTCTGCATGTGCCGGAGCCCACCGGGCGTCCGGGCTGCAAGACGGATTTTTCCTATCTGCATCTATCGCCGGCCGGCGCGGTTCGCCGCCCGCCGATCGACGTTGCGCCGGCGGACACCGCCCATCTCGCCCGCAGCCTGGTGCGCGTGCTTGACGATCACGGCGCGGCCCTCGGCCCATGGGCGCCGGACCTCGACGACGCGCGCCTGATCGCCGGGATGCGCGCGATGCTCAAGACCCGCATCTTCGACGCGCGCATGATGATCGCGCAGCGTCAGAAGAAAATCTCCTTTTACATGGTGAGCCTCGGCGAAGAGGCGATCGGCGCCGCGCACGCGATGGCGCTGCGCCACGGCGACATGTGCTTCCCGACCTACCGCCAGCAAAGCATCCTGATCGCGCGCGACGTGCCGCTCGAACGGATGATCTGCCAGTTGATGTCGAACGAGGGCGACCCGTTGAAGGGACGCCAGCTTCCGGTCATGTATTCGGACCGCGAAGCCGGCTTCTTCTCGATCTCGGGCAATCTCGCGACGCAGTTCATCCAGGCGGTCGGCTGGGCGATGGCGTCGGCGATCAAGGGCGACACGAAGATCTCGTCCGCATGGATCGGCGACGGCGCGACCGCGGAATCCGACTTCCACACCGCGCTGACGTTCGCGCACGTGTATCGCGCGCCGGTCGTGCTGAACGTCGTCAACAACCAGTGGGCGATCTCGACGTTCCAGGCGATCGCGGGCGGCGAGGGAACGACGTTCGCCGGGCGCGGCGTCGGCTGCGGCATCGCTTCGCTGCGCGTCGACGGCAACGACTTCCTCGCGATCTACGCGGCGTCGACGTGGGCAGCCGAACGCGCGCGCCGCAATCTCGGTCCGACGCTGATCGAGTGGGTGACCTATCGCGCCGGCGCGCACTCGACGTCGGACGATCCGTCGAAATACCGGCCGAGCGACGACTGGGCCCATTTCCCGCTCGGCGATCCGATCGCTCGCTTCAAGCAGCATCTGATCGCGAAGGGCATCTGGTCGGACAGCGCGCACGACGCGCTCACGGCCGAGCTGGAAGCCGAGGTGATCGCCGCGCAGAAGGAAGCGGAGAAGTTCGGAACGCTGGCCGACGACCGGATTCCATCGCCGGCCTCGATGTTCGACGACGTGTACAAGGAGCTGCCCGCGCACCTGCGCCGTCAGCGCCAGGAACTGGGAGCGTGATCATGGCGCAACATGAAACGACGACGGCATCCGCGCAACCGATGACGATGATCCAGGCGCTGCGCTCCGCGATGGACGTGATGCTCGGCCGCGACGACGACGTGGTCGTGTTCGGGCAGGACGTCGGCTACTTCGGCGGCGTGTTCCGCTGTACCGAGGGGCTGCAGGCGAAGTACGGCAAGTCGCGCGTGTTCGATGCGCCGATCTCGGAAGGCGGGATCGTCGGCGCCGCGGTCGGGATGGGGGCGTACGGATTGCGGCCGGTCTGCGAGATCCAGTTCGCGGACTACTTCTATCCGGCGTCCGACCAGATCGTGTCGGAAGGCGCGCGACTGCGCTATCGCTCCGCGGGGCAGTTCACCGCGCCGATGACGATCCGCATGCCATGCGGCGGCGGCATTTACGGCGGTCAGACGCACAGCCAGAGCCCGGAGGCGATGTTCACGCAGGTCTGCGGATTGCGAACGGTGATGCCGTCGAATCCGTACGACGCGAAAGGACTCCTGATCGCTTCGATCGAGAACGACGATCCGGTGATTTTCCTCGAGCCGAAACGCCTGTACAACGGGCCGTTCGACGGCCATCACGAGCGTCCCGTCACGTCGTGGCTCAAGCATCCGGGCAGTGCGGTGCCGGAAGGCTATTACACGGTGCCGCTCGATACGGCTGCCGTCGTGCGGCCCGGCAACGACTTGACGGTGCTGACGTACGGCACGACCGTGCACGTGTCGCTGGCGGCCGCCAAGGAAACCGGCATCGATGCGGAAGTGATCGACCTGCGCACGCTGTGGCCGGTCGATCTCGACACGATCGTCGCGTCGGTGCGCAAGACGGGGCGCTGCGTGGTGGTGCACGAGGCGACGCGCACCTGCGGCTACGGCGCGGAGCTGGTGTCGCTCGTGCAGGAGCACTGCTTCTACCATCTGGAAGCGCCGATCGAGCGGACGACGGGCTGGGACACGCCGTATCCGCACGCGCAGGAATGGGCGTATTTCCCCGGCCCGGCCCGGGTCGGCGAAGCGTTGCGACGCGTGATGGAGGCCTGAGATGGGGATTCATGTCATCAAGATGCCGGATATCGGCGAAGGGATTGCCGAGGTCGAGCTGGTGGCCTGGCACGTGCAACCGGGGCAGACGATCGCCGAAGACCAGCCGCTCGCCGATGTGATGACCGACAAGGCGGCGGTGGAGATTCCGTCGCCGGTGGCCGGCAAGGTGCTGGAGCTCGGCGGGCGGATCGGGGAGATGATGGCGGTCGGCAGCGAGTTGATCCGTCTCGAAGTCGAAGGCGACGGCAACCTGAAGCCGGGCGCGAAGGCGCGCGAGGCCGGCGCGGACGTGGCGCAGCCTCCGGGGGCGGCCGATGTGCGTGTCGAGCCGTCTCATGTCGATGCGGTGTCCGAAACACATGGGGCGCCGAAGGAGACGACGCATGCCGCGCCCCGCGTGCCGGCCGAGCCGCGCCGCGCGGAACACGCGGTGCCGCCGCGCGCGGCACTCGCGCCGGGCGAGCGGCCGCTCGCGTCGCCGGCGGTGCGCCAGCGCGCATGGGACATGGGCATCGAGCTGCGCTACGTGCGCGGCACTGGCGAAGCCGGGCGGATCCTGCACGCGGACCTCGATGCATACGCACGCACGGGCGGCGGCGCGGCGCGCGGATCGCAAGCGCGCGGCTACGACGAGCGCAACGACGAAACCGGTGTGCCGGTAATCGGCTTGCGGCGCGCGATCGCGCGCAAGATGCAGGAAGCGAAGCGCCGCATTCCGCACTTCACCTACGTCGAGGAGATCGACGTCACCGAGCTCGAATCGCTGCGCGCCGAGTTGAACCGGCGCCACGGCGACACGCGCGGCCGGCTCACGCCGCTGCCGCTGCTGATTCGCGCGATGGTGATCGCGCTGCGCGCGTTCCCGCAGATCAATGCACGTTACGACGACGAGGCCGGTGTCGTCACGCGCTACGGCGCGGTGCACATGGGCGTCGCGACGCAGACGGACGGCGGCCTCACGGTGCCGGTGCTGCGTCATGCGGAAGCGCGTGACGTGTGGTCGATCTCGGCGGAAATCGCGCGGCTCGCCGATGCGGTGCGAGCGAACCGCGCGCAGCGCGACGAGCTGACCGGCTCGACGATCACGATCTCGAGCCTCGGTGCGCTCGGCGGCATCGTGTCGACGCCGGTCATCAACCATCCGGAGGTCGGCATCGTCGGCGTGAACCGGATCGTCGAGCGGCCGATGATCCGCGACGGCGCGATCGTCGCGCGCAAGATGATGAACCTGTCGTCGTCGTTCGATCATCGCGTGGTCGACGGCGCGGACGCGGCAGAATTCATCCAGGCCGTGCGCGAGGTGCTCGAGCGCCCGGCGCTGCTGTTCGTGGAGTGAGAACGATGAAGAACGAACACACCACGTTGCTCGTGATCGGCGGCGGGCCGGGCGGATACGTCGCCGCGATTCGCGCGGGGCAGCTCGGTATTCCGACGGTGCTCGTCGAGCGCGAACGGCTCGGCGGCACGTGCCTGAACATCGGCTGCATTCCGTCGAAGGCGCTGATCCATGTCGCCGACGCGTTCGAGCAGGCATGCGGGCAGGCCGGCGAGGGAATGCTCGGGATTCGCGTGCGCACACCGGAGATCGACATCGCGAAGAGCGTCGCGTGGAAGGATGGCATCGTCGAGCGGCTCACGCGCGGTGCCGGCGCGCTGCTGAAGAAGCACGGCGTGCGCGTGTTGCACGGCGATGCGCGCGTGGTCGACGGCAAGACGGTCGACGTCGTCGCCGGCGACCATGCGATGCGGATCGCCTGCGAGCACCTGTTGCTCGCGACCGGCTCGGAGCCGGTCGCGCTGCCGTCGATGCCGTTCGGCGGGCACGTTGTCTCGTCGACCGAGGCGCTGTCGCCCGCGTCGTTGCCGAAGCGGCTGGTCGTCGTCGGCGCCGGGTACATCGGGCTCGAACTCGGATTCGTCTATCGCAAGCTCGGCGTCGACGTCAGCATCGTCGAGGCGGCCGAGCGTGTGCTGCCCGCGTACGACGCGGAACTTGCGAAGCCGGTCGCCGATTCGCTCGCGCGGCTCGGTGTCGGGCTCTGGCTGGGTTACAAGGTGCAGGGTCTCGCGAGCGACGGCGCGGTGCGCGTGCAGGCACCCGACGGCGCGGAGAACACGCTGCCGGCCGATCGCGTGCTGGTCGCGGTTGGGCGACGGCCGCGCGTCGACGGCTTCGGGCTCGAATCGATGCCGCTCGATCGCAATGGCCGCGCACTACGCATCGATGACGAATGCAGGACGTCGATGCGCAACGTGTGGGCGATTGGCGACGTGGCCGGCGAGCCGATGCTCGCGCATCGCGCGATGGCGCAGGGCGAGATGGTGGCCGAGCTGATCGCCGGACGCCGCCGCAAGTTCACGCCGGCATCGATCCCGGCGGTGTGCTTCACCGATCCCGAGGTCGTGACGTCCGGCTGGTCGCCCGACGACGCGAAGGCGGCCGGCATCGACTGCATCAACGCGTCGTTCCCGTTAGCGGCGAACGGCCGCGCGATGACGCTGCAGGCGACCGACGGCTTCGTGCGCGTCGTCGCGCGGCGCGACACGCATCTGATCGTCGGCTGGCAGGCGGTGGGGCGCGGCGTGTCGGAACTGGCCGCGGCGTTCTCGCAGTCGCTCGAGATGGGCGCGCGGCTCGAGGACATCGGCGGCACGATCCACGCGCACCCGACGCTTGGCGAAGCGATGCAGGAGGCGGCGTTGCGTGCGCTGGGGCATGCGCTGCATGTGTGAGCATGCGCCGGCATGCGCAGCCGGTCGGAGCCTCGCCGCAGGCGGTCACGAAGGCATCCGCGTGCTGGCAGGCTGCGCCGTCACGTCGCGATAGAACGCATCGATCGCGTCCACCATTTGCGCAAGTCCCGGCTGCTCGAGCGGATAGTGGCCGGCGTTGTCGAGCATCACGACCTTGACCGGTACGTTGCGGATCCGCGCGAGGAACGGCTCGCTCAGGTGGCGCGGCGTCCAGCGGTCCGCGGCCGGCTGCGTGAGCAGGACCGGGCAGACGCGGAAATTCTCCGGCTCGAGCGCCGGCCGATACGACATGTACGAATCGAGAAAGGCCATCGTCATCGCGTTCCCGGCCGACGTGCGATCGGACAGCCACACCTTCAGCGCGTCGTCGCGATTGACGAGCGCGTGCATCTTGCTCGCGAGCGACATCGGGATGCGCATCGCGCGCAGCGGCGTCTTCGCGGTGAAGTGCGTCATCGGGCCGCCGACGCGGCTCATGAACAGGTTGCGCGCGGTTTCGTCGCGCACCTGCCGAAGGCGCTGATCGAGGAACGTCATGCCGACGATGCCGTCGACCTTGCCGTTCAGCGCAGCCACATGGTAAGTCAACATGCCGCCCGCGCTCAGCCCGTAGAGCACGATGGGGCGATCGTCCTTCGCGCGCTCCGCGTCGATCAGGTCGCTGCCGGCGCGCACCCAGTCGTCGTAACGCACCAGCGCGCCGCGCGCCACTTCGGTCATCCCGTATTCGGGCATGTCGACCGCGATCGTCTCGTAGCCGCGTCGCGCGAGCTGCTCGCCGACGATCATCGACATCTGCCGCCCGTTGGTGCCGACGCCATGGAACAGGATCACCTTCACTTTCGCCAGAGGATTGCGATACGTGTCGAGATGGAGGCGATGGCCGTTCCAGCGCCACCATTCTTCATGCGGCTCGCGGTCGGACGTCCACTGGAAATCGGGCGGCAGGAATGCCTGCATGGTGCGCCAGACGGGTTGGTCTGCATAGGTCTTGGACATGGCGGCGGACTCCGGTCGATTGCACGAAAGGGCGGGTTGCGATGGATCCCATCATGATCCGTCGAGTGGACGCCGGCCATGCTGGCGCGGGCCAACCGCTTTAGAATCTAGGCCAACGCACGTCACGAGGGGTCCGATGAACGTCTGGAACTTTGCCCGCAGCCCGGCTTCCGTCCTGCTGATGATCGCGTTCGGGCGCGAGCGCGCGATTGCGCCGGCGGCCTTGCTGAAGGGCTCGCAGCTCACGCTGAAGCAACTGGCCGATCCGGACTTCACCGTGCTGGCCGCGCAGGAGCTGACGGTCGCGTCGAACCTGCTGGCGCTCACCGGCGACGAGCCCGGCATCGGCCTGACGGTCGGCCTGTCGTACCAGCTGTCGGCCTACGGGTTGCTCGGATACGGGCTGCTGAGCAGCGCGACCGGCATGGACGCCGTCGCGCTCGCCGGCCGCTATCTGGCGCTCACCTATACGTTCGTCGGGATGACGTACCGTCGCGCCGGTCGACACGACGCGATCGTATTCGACGCGTCGCCGGAACTATCGGCGCCGCTGCAGCGTTTCTTCGTCGAGCGCGCGATGGGCGCGACCTGCCGCGTGCTGCGCGACGTGATCGGTGATGCGTTCGAGCTCGCGACATTCGATGTCGGATACGACGTGGAGCCGGGCGGCCGGCAGGTGCTCGGCACGCGGGTCCGGTACGGGCGGCCGGGCAATGCGATCACGTTCGAGCATGCGCAGCTCGAACGGCCGTTGCCGCAGGCCAACGCCGCGACCGCCGCGATGTGCGAGCGCATGTGTGCGGAGCTGGTCTCGCGCCGGCGCACGCGCGTCGATTTCGTGTCGTTCCTGAATGAATACCTTGCCACGCGGCCGTTCGATCGGCCGCCGCAGCTGAAGGACATCGCGACGCTGCTGAACACGAGCGAGCGCACGCTCAAGCGCCGGCTGCAGGAAGAGGGCGCGTGCTTCCGCGACATCTCCAATGCGGTGCGCAAGACGCGCGCGCAGGCGCTGCTCGCCGAAGGGCGGCTGTCGATCAAGGAGATCGCGGAGGAACTGGGATTCAGCGACATGTCGTCGTTTTCGCAGGCATACAAGCGCTGGACCGGTGTCGCGCCGAGCGTGTCGAGGCTGGCTGGAACACCTTCGTAGCGGGCGCGATGCGGGGTGCGGTTGACCCGCCCGCGCGGACAGTTCATCGTGTCGGTTCCCCGCCGATTCACCGGCCTCCCACGGAATGACTTGCCATGAAACTGTTGCTCGTCGGCGCGACCGGGCTCGTCGGCCGCCACGTCCTGGAAGCCGCACTGGCCGACGCGCGGGTGGACCAGGTCGTCGTGCTCGCGCGCCGGCCGTTGTCGCCGCATCCGAAAATGCGCGCGCTGATGGTTGACTTCGACCACCTCCCCGAGGCGGCCGACTGGTGGCAGGCCGACGCGGTGATCTGCACGCTCGGCACCACGATGCGCGTCGCGGGCTCGCAGGCCGCATTCCGCCGCGTCGATCACGACTATCCACTCGCGGTCGCGCGTCTCGCGCATCGGTTTGGCACGCCGACCTACGTACTCAATTCCGCGCTCGGCGCCGACCCGGGCTCGCGTATCTTCTACAACCGCGTGAAGGGCGAGGTCGAGCGCGCGCTGGCAGGCATCGGGTTCGCGTCGCTCACCTGCGTGCGGCCGGGACTGATCGGCGGCAGCCGCGACGAATTCCGGTTCGGCGAACGGATGCTGGTGTTTGCGTTGAGCGTCGTCGGGCCGCTGCTGCCGCGGAAGTGGCGCGTGAATCCCGCGCCGCGCATTGCCCGCGCGCTGCTCGATGCCGCGCTCGAGGCGCGGCCGGGTGTGCATGTTGTCGGATCGGAGCGGCTTGCCTGACCCGTGGCGGTCGGCACGCTGCCCCATACCCGGCCCGCACGGACGAGCGAGCCGACTGCCTGCGCCGACTATCGCGCACGAAACCGTCGAGCACGCCGAACTGTTCCGCGAGCGCATCGCGCAACGCATCCGGCGCTTCGCCGCCGTCGCCACCGGCGCCACCGGCGCCACCGGCGTCGCGCACGGTGACGGCCGACGCGCTCCCGCAAGACTGTTTCGTCATACCAAGCGATAGTGCAGACGTGGCGCGCACGCCGACCTACGATGAAGACATCGCGTCCATCGTCTGCCCGACCGTGTGCACCCACTACCGCGCCCCTGATGAAGACCCGGGTATCAGCGAGCTGAGGATCGGCATCGGCGATCTGTTTCGTCGCGATCCGTGGGAACCCGACGTATATCCGGATTACGCGGCGCCTATCGCGTGCGCCGACGGCGACGGTCTCGCGGTCGTCAGCGCGGTGTTCGGCTTCTGGCCGAAGTTCATGCAGCCCGAGCGCCTCGACGAGAACGGCCGCAAGCGAAAGAAACTCGATACGGTGAACGCGCGCGCGGAAACCGTCGGTTCTTCGCGGCTCTACGGCAACGCCTGGCGCAACGGCCAGCGCTGCCTGATTCCGGTGCGATGGATCTTCGAGCCCTGCTACGAAACGGGCCGCAACGTATGGCACCGGATCGGTGCCGACGGCTGGCAACCGTGCTGCATCGCCGGCCTCTGGCGGCGTTACGAAACGGTCGGCGGTCGCGAGTGCATCGGCATGACGATGCTCACGGTCAATGCCGACGATCATCCGCTGTTCGCGCGCATGCATCGGCCCGGCGACGAGAAGCGCGGTGTCGTGATCCTGCGCCGCGACGACTACGACGAATGGCTGCACACGCGCGACATCGAAGCTGCGCGACGCATGCTGATTCTCCTGCCCGCCGGCGCCATGATCGCCGCACCCGATCAGGCATCTTCCGCCGGCACCTGAGGTTTCGTTTTCCCTGCATTGTTCATACGCGCAGCCGACGCCTCCGGTCGCCGGCGGCACGCCGTTTCCGGGACGATCTGCCAGACTGCCGGACACCGGGTAATCACCGATTTCGGCCTGGTTGTATATACAACATCATCCGCTGGCATTGTCGGCACGGGTCGTGCCGGCCGCGCGCCCGCATGCAGACCTTGCGTGGCGCGTGCTTCGGCGATCCACCGCGCGCCGCGCCCGGCGAGGCGAAACGGGCGGCTCGGCACGTTCCCCGTCTCGCCAAGACCATTTGCGATCCTCAGTATCCTGGAGATTTTCCCGTGTCAACGAATCCGAGTGGAAAAGCCGGTGCCCTGATCGAGGTACGCTCGATCGATTTCATTCCCGACGCGGAGCGCCACGGCGGCCTGCTGAGCCAGTTCACGCTGTGGCTGTCGGCGAACATGCAGATCACGGCCATCGTCACGGGGGCGCTGGCCGTCGTGCTCGGCGGCGACGTGTTTTGGTCGCTGGTCGCGCTGCTGCTCGGCCAGCTCGTCGGCGGCGCGGTGATGGCGCTGCACGGCGCGCAGGGGCCGCAACTCGGCTTGCCGCAGATGATCTCGAGTCGCGTGCAGTTCGGCGTCTACGGCGCGATGATCCCGATCGTGCTCGTGTGCCTGATGTACGTCGGTTTTTCCGCCAGCGGCTCGGTGCTCGCCGGGCAGGCCGTCGCGCAGCTGCTGCACGTCGACGACGCGGCCGGCATCCTGCTGTTCGCGGCCGTGATCGTCGTGCTGACCGTGTTCGGCTATCGCGCGATCCATTTCGTCGGGAGGATCGCGAGCGTGATCGGCATCGTCGCGTTCGTCTACATGTTCGCGCAGTTGTTCGCGAACCACGATGTCGGCGCGCTGCTCGCGAACCGGCACTTCTCGCTCGCGAGCTTCCTGCTGTCGATGTCGCTGTCCGCTTCGTGGCAGATCGCGTTCGGCCCGTACGTCGCCGATTACTCGCGCTACCTGCCGCGCTCGACGTCGTCGGCCGCCACGTTCCTCGCAGTTGGCCTCGGCTCGGTGATCGGCGCGCAGGCGGCGATGGTGTTCGGCGTGTTCGCGGCCGCGCTGGCCGGCAGCCAGTTCGCGCACCATGAGGTGTCCTATATCGTCGGCCTCGGCTCGACGGGCGCCGTGGCTGCGTTGCTGTATTTCAGCATCGCATTCGGCAAGGTGACGGTGACCGCGCTCAACGCATACGGAAGCTTCATGTCGATGGCGACGATCGTCAGCGGGTTTCGCGGCAAGCGGGCGGTGTCGTCACGCAGCCGTCTCGTGTACATCTTCGGGATGATCTGCGTGTCGACGCTGATCGCGCTCGCCGGCCGCCATTCGTTCCTGAAGGAATTCACCGCGTTCATCCTGTTTCTGCTTGCGTTCTTCACGCCGTGGAGCGCGATCAACCTGGTCGACTATTACTGCTTCACGCGCTCGCGCTACGACGTGCCGGCGCTGTCCGATCCGGACGGCCGTTATGGCCGCTGGAACATGATGGCGATCACGATCTACGTGCTCGGCATCCTGGTGCAGCTGCCATTCATGTCGACGCACATCTACACGGGTCCGCTCGTCGACGCGCTCGGCGGCACCGACATCTCGTGGATCCTCGGCCTCGTCGTGCCGGCTGTGCTGTACTACGTCGGCGCGCGTGCATCGCGACGCAGCATCCCGGAGCGCCTGATCCTGCCGCTCGAACGCGGCGAGGTTCACCACTGAGCGGACTGACGCATCGCGTCGCGCGTCGTGCCGACCGGCGGCTGGAACGAGCGGCCAGGTACACAGAGCCCCGACGCGGCCGGCAACTGAGCCGTACATCCCGGCGCGGGCGTTTTTCAGTTCGTCCGCGATCTCGGGCAAGAGGTTTATCGGCGAGAACTCGATGTGCCGATGCCGAACACCCGGCCACGCGCGCGCAGCGGCAGCGCGACGCCGCCGCCCGGCCGGGAAGGGGAAAAAGTCGCGCTGTTCACGCGATGAGCGCCTGCAATCAGTCGGCAACGGCACCGCGTCGGTGCGGACAATGTGAAGTGTGCCTGCATGATTTTTGCGGCAGAAGCCGCGCTCGCGCGAAATTGTCTCGATTCGATGCGAACAATGCAGCGCGGAGAGGCAGCATGCGCGTTCGAGCCGCGAGGAGCGGGTTTCGACGATTCGCCAGCGGGCTCGCCATGGAAAAAAGCCCCGGTCACAGGGGGCCATGACCGGGGCGAAAAGCATCCTCTCTTTGGCACGAGGGTTGGATGCGGGCGCAGTATATTGCGGGGCCCAGCCTTTCGAAATGACGTTAAACGGCCTCTTTTGGCGTCAATTTCAAAATTCCGACGCGGCGGCATCGTTCGTCACCGATCTGAAAGATTTTTCGTGCGATCGAGCAAATGTTTAGTGTGCGAGGACGGCGGGGCGGCCCGCCGCCGGCGCGCGGGGCGCGTGCCAGCGGTCGATCATTCCGCGTGGCCGGCCGCGTCGCGCACCGCCTCGAGAAATCGCGCGACGACGGGAGACGCCGGCACCGCCGCACCGTCGAATACGAACTCGATATCGAAGCGGCTCGCGAGTTCGTCGAGCGCGACGAGCCGGACCGTGCGTGGGCACGTCGGGGACGCGCTTTCCGGCACGAACGCGCAGCCCATGCCCGCCGCCACGAGACCGATCAGCGTCGGGATGTCGCTGCCCACCTGCGCGATGCGTGGCGTGAAGCCGGCTCGTTCGCACTGCGCCATCAGGAAGCGGTGGTGCGCGGCGGAGCGCTGCGCGTCGAACCAGACGAACGGTTCCCGCGCGACGTCGGCGAGCGTGCGCGGCGCGCGGAAGCGGCCGCCGGGCGGCGCGGGCATCGCGAGCACGAAGCGGTCGCTCAGCAGCCGCACGCCCGACAGATGCGGGGCCTCGTCGCCGCGCCACGCCATGATGCCGCCGTCGAGCTGGCCGCGCATCAGCGCGGCCGCCTGTTCGGCGGACAGCATCGGCGCGATCGACAGCTTCACGTCCGGACACGCGTCGCGAAACGCCCTCAGCACGTTCGCGACGACCGGCAGCGGCAGGCAGTTCGGCAGCGCGCCGAGGCGCAGTTCGCCGAGCTGGCCGGACGCGCTGCGCAACGCGCGCTCGCGACTGTCCTGCAACGTCGCGAGCAGGCCTGTCGCATCCGTCAGGAAACTCGCGCCGGCCGCCGTCAGCGTGACACCCGTCGCACGGCGGATCAGCAGCGGCGTGCCGATCGCATCCTCGAGCTCGCGGATCTGCCGCGACAGCGCGGGCTGGACGATGCCGGCCGCGCGGGCGCCGGCCATTACGCTGCCGGCTTGCGCGACGGCCACGAAATAACGCAGGTGACGCAGCTCGATCTGGCGCATGCGGTGTCGACTCCCGGTTGTCGATGTTGATTCGTGGATATGCCTGTAAAGCATAGCAGGCGCCATTCGATGGTATTGGAAAGCATGGCGGGCGTGCCGTACGATGATCGACGTTGCCGGCCCTGTTCACGAGCCGTGTGCGCTCCCTTTGTCCCGACCCCGTCCCGCACCATGCCGCTTCATATCCAGACCCCCTATGTCCGCTCACAAATCGCGTCGCGCCGTTTCGGCAAGCACATCCGACTGAAGCTGGACGCGCTGCAGCCGTCCGGTTCGTTCAAATTGCGCGGCATCGGCGCTGTGTGCGAAACGCGGTATGCGGCCGGTGCGCGCCGGTTCGTGTCGTCGTCGGGCGGCAATGCGGGCATCGCGGTCGCGTATTGCGGTCGTGAGCTCGGCGTGCCGGTGCTCGTCGTCGTGCCGGAAACCGCGTCGGCCCGTGCGCGCGAGTTGATCCGCGTGGAGGGCGCGGAGGTGGTCGTACACGGCGCGAGCTGGGCCGAGGCGAACGCGTACGCACTGTCGGCCGTCGGCGCGCAGGACGCGTTCGTGCATCCGTTCGATGATCCCGTGCTGTGGCAGGGACATGCGACGATGATCGACGAGATGGCGGCGGCCGGCCCGAAACCCGGCGCGGTCGTGCTGGCGGTCGGTGGCGGCGGGCTGCTGTGCGGCGTGCTCGAGGGTCTCGCGCGCAACGGCTGGCAGGACGTACCAGTCGTCGCGGTCGGCACGGAAGGCGCCGACAGCTACGCGCGCTCGATCGCGCGGGGGCATCCGCTCGAATTGCCGGCGATCACGAGCATCGCGACGTCGCTCGGCGCAAAGCGGCCGTGCGACGCGGCGGTCGAATGGTCGAAGCGGCATGCGATCTATCCGGTCGTCGTGTCGGATGCGCAGGCGGTGGCTGCGTCGCTGCGGTTCCTGGACGAGCACCGGATCGTCGTCGAGCCGGCGTGCGGCGCGGCGCTGGCCGCGCTCGAACAGCCGGTGCCGGTGCTTGCTGCGGCGTCGGACATCGCGGTGATCGTGTGCGGCGGCGTGACGGCGACGATCGAGCAGTTGCAGGCGTTGAACGCGACGTTGCGGTAACGCGCCGGCGTGCGCGACGCGGCGCAGCCGAACAACGATGCGGGTGGAGACGTAACGGCGGAGTGATCACGCGGCGGGAACGATCGCGCGTGTTTGCGGAATCGGGATGCGTATCGTTCGTCGCGGCAGACTGCATCCGATCGCCGGCCATCTCACGACGCGTATGCGCAACCGAACTTCGCGTGTACGACCATCACGCGGGACGGCGGGAAGGGCGCACATGGCGCGCCGCGCGCGACGGGCGCACGGCGCGCAGAGAGGGGCGCGTGATCAGTTCGCGGACGGCGCGCTGGCACCGGTCGGTGCGGACGAGGCGACGGGATCGGCGGCAGCGGGCGCGGGGGGCTTGTCCGCCGATGCCGGAGCAGCATTCGACGGAGCCGGTGCGGAGGCCGTCGACGCAGGCGCGGCCGACGCAGGCGCGGGGGTTCGAACGGGGGCAGGTGTCGAAGCCGATGTCGACGCAGGCGCGGGCGCCGAAGTCGACGCAGCAGAGGATGCCGGGACCGCGGCTGAACCCGGCGCAGGCGTCGATGCCGGTGCGCCACCCCGCATTGCCCCCGGCGCGACCACGGCCGAGGCCGCAGCAGGCGCGGCAGGCACGGCCGACGCGCCCGAAGCCGGCGCGACGCCGGGCCCCGACAGCGGCACAGGCGCGGCGGGCGGCGTCGGCGCCACCGGCGTCGTCATCTTCATCGGCTCACCTTGCGGCGTCGGCGCGGGTTCGGGCAGCGGCGTAACGGGTTCCTTCTCGGCTGCCTTGACGGTCGCGCGATCGCGGCGGGCCGGATCGATCTTCAGAAAATGTTCGACGAGATTGAAGAAGCGCTCGTAGAACACGCCGGCGGGAATGGTCTCGCTTGCGGTCTTCACGAGCGCGTCGTCGCTCGACCCGATCGGCAGCGACAGCGAGCCGAATACGCTGAGCCCGACGCTCGCCGACGTATTCGACTTCTTCAGCGTGTAGCGGTCCTGCACTGCGTTCACGTACGCGATGCTCGACGAGCCGTCGGCATTCGCGTCCGCGCACACGACGTGAAACTCGATCACGACGTGCATGTCGTTGCTCGGCTGGAAATTCTTGCTGCCGTCGACCGCATCGTTGCGCGACGACGACACCACGTAGCCCTGGCTCAGCAGCGCGCGCCGCGCGGCCTCGCAGGCCGCATCGGATTTCGAGCGGAACGTGTGCGCATACGGGCTGCTCGTCGCGTCGAACTGCTCCTGCTGATAGATCGGCTTGGGCGGCGACGAGCACGCCGCCAGCACGGTCGCGGCCGCGAGCGCGCACGAAACGGAAAACAGGCGAAATCGGTTGTGCATGGCGTCTTTCAAAAGGCTCGGCGAGATGCCGCGCGGGGCTGCGGGTGCAGCGGCGGGGCCGGTGCGATGCGCGTGGCAATCTCGTATGGCCGGGGCGTCATTATAGTTTCGTTTGATGTCGCGCTCGCTTCAGGCGGCCGGCCCAGGCCGCGCGGCGACGAGCAGTTGCGATGCCAGCGGATGATGTTCGCCGCGCCGCGAGCGGATCGCATGGATCTCCTCGGTCACGTCGCCCGCCCGGCCGAGCCGGCGCAGCCCGCGCAGCAGCGACGCGTCGTTCGCGCCGAGTTCGCTGAGCGGAAACACGCCGAGGCCGCGCGCCGCGAACACGGCCATCAGCGCGCTGTCCTCGAATTCCCCGGTCACGCGCGGCACGATCCGTTCCCGTTCCAGCCACAGGTCGAGGCGTGCGCGCAGCGCCGAGTGAGCGGTCGGCAGCAGCACCGGCAGTTCGGCGAGGCACTGCGGAAAGCGCTGCCGCGCGGCCGGCGTGACGAGCGCAGCGGGTCCGTACCAGTCGACCGGCGACGCGACGAGTCGCTCGCCCGTCACGCGCAGATTCGACCCCGACGGCGCGCCCTGGCCGGCCAGCACGAGGTCGAGATGGTGCAGCGCGAGTTCCGCGAGCAGCGCGTCGTGCTCGCCTTCGTGGCACAGCAGCCGCAACGTGGGCGTGTCGAGCACCGGCGCGAGGATCGCATGCGCGGCGAGCTTCGAGATTCCGTCCGCCAGGCCGACCGCCAGCCGCACGGTCGGCTGGCTGGCCGCCGCGCGTACTTCGTCGGGAATCAGCCTGCCCATCTCGAAGATGACCTCCGCGCGCGCATACGCGGCCCGGCCCGCATCGGTCATTGCGACGCCGCGCCCGGCCGGGCGCAGCAGCTGGTGGCCGAGCGCCTTTTCCAGTTCGCGGACCTGCGCGCTGATCGTCTGCACGGCCATGTCGAGCCGCTCCGCCGCGCGCGCGAAGCCGCCTTCCTTCACGACGACCCAGAAATAGTACAAGTGACGAAAATTCAGCATCGGATCGATATTTCGAAAAAAGCGAACTAAAGATCAGATTCTCTCTGATTTTTTCGAAGTCGTGGGGTGGCTACCATCGGGCTTTCCACCTTCGAATCGGCCCATTTCATGGACTATCTGCTGACGCTTGCCGCCGACCCCGCCGTCTGGGCCGCGCTCCTGACGCTTGTCGTGATGGAAGTCGTGCTCGGCATCGACAACCTGATCTTCATCTCGATCCTCAGCAACAAGCTGCCCGAAGCGCAGCGCGCCCGCACGCAGCGCCTGGGCATCGCACTCGCGCTCGTGATGCGCCTCGCGCTGCTCGGCAGCGTCGCATGGATCGCGAGCCTCACCGAACCCGTATTCACGCTGTTCGATCACGCGTTCTCGTGGCGCGACATGATCCTGCTGTCGGGCGGCCTGTTCCTCGTATGGAAGGCGACCACCGAGATCCATCATCACGTGTCGCACGATGGCGACGCCGCGGGTGCGTCCGGCGGCGCGGCCGGCCTGACGGTATGGGCTGCGATCGGTCAGATCGTGATGCTCGACATCGTGTTCTCGATCGACAGTATCGTGACCGCCATCGGCATGACCGCGCACATCCCGATCATGTTCGTCGCGGTGATCGTCGCGGTGAACGTGATGCTGTTCGCCGCGCAGCCGCTCGCACGTTTCATCGACCGCAATCCGACCATCGTGATGCTCGCGCTGTCGTTCCTCGTCGTGATCGGCATGACGCTGATCGCGGAAGGCTTCGGCTCGCACGTGCCGAAGGGCTATATCTACGCGGCGATGGCGTTCTCGGCGTTCGTCGAAGGCATGAACATGCTGGCGCGGCGGGCGAAGGCGAAGCGCACGGCGCGGGGCGAAGGTCACTGAGAAAGCGGGCGGGGCCGCTCCCGCCATCGATTCGGAATGCTCAACGAAAGGAGAGGCGCGATGAAATGCCCGGTCTGCAAGACGCCCGACCTGCTGATGGCCGAGCGCCGGTCGATCGAGATCGACTACTGTTCGACCTGCCGCGGCGTGTGGCTTGATCGCGGCGAACTCGACAAGCTGATCGCACACGAAACAGGCGATGCGCCGCCGCGTCGCGACGAGCGGCCCGTGCAGCACGATGCGCAGGCGCCGCGCGGGCGTGGCGATGGCTGCGGGCGCGACGGCCGCTCGCACGATGACCGTTATCGGCACGACGGTCGGCGTCGCAAGAAATCGGTGTTCGACCTGTTCGATTTCGATTGAGCGCGACGGCCGCGTGTCTCGTGCCGCGCGATGAAGAAAGCCCCGCCAGGCGTGATGCCCGGCGGGGCTTCATCATGCGCGTCGCGCGATGGGCACGCGCCGGCGCTTACGCGTTGCCGGCCGCCACGGCGATGCGGCGCGGGCGCGCTTCCTCGCGGCGCGGAATCGTCAACGTGAGCACGCCATCGCGCAGACTCGCATCGATCCGCGACGTGTCGAGATCGGTGCTCAGCACGAACGTGCGCGCGAAGCGCGGTGCGCGGACTTCGGCGTGCCGCACGCGCAGGTCGGCCGGCGTGTCGATGCGCGTATCGGCTTCGATCGTCAGCGTGTCGTCGTGCACCTTCACGTCGAGATTCTCGCGCGGCACACCCGGCAGGTCGGCGCGCAGCGTGACGCGATGTCGGTCTTCGACGATGTCGACGGCCGGCGAGATCGCGGGCCGGCGTGTGCTTTCGGCGGCGCGCGCATGGACCGCGCCGGCCTGGCGTTCGGTCAGGGTCTCGTTCATGTTCATGTCGTTCTCCTGAAGGTTACTGAACGTTGATCGCACGCGGCTTCGATGCCTCGCGCCGGCCGATGCGAATCAGCAGGCAGCCGTTTTCGTAACGCGCGCTGACGTTGTCCGCGTCGGCGTTCTGCGGCAGATCGACCACCCGGCGGAACGCGCCGTGAAAGCGCTCCTGCGCATAGGTGCGCACGTCGTCGCCGTGCTCGTGCGGCGCGGTCTTGCGCTCGCCGCTGATCGTCAGCAGATCCTTGTCGATCGAGACGTCGAAGTCGGCCGCGGCCATGCCGGGGGCGAATGCGACGATCTCGATCGCATCGTCGGTCGCGCCGACGTTCAGCGCGGGAAACGCGCTCGGCCGCACCGCACGGATGCCGGTCGGAAACTCGCCGAACAGATTCGCCATCTGCCGCTGCACGCGGGCGAATTCATCGAACAGGTCGTGGCCGTGATGGATACCGCTCATGAAGGTCCTCCGGAACATGAAACGCGAAAGACACGGCGACGCAACGCCGATGGCGAACGCGACGCGCGGTTTTCCGCTGAGTCGAAACGGGGGCAGTGCGTGTGACGGGCGCTGCCGGGCAACGGGTAATTAGAGGTCGCCGCGGCGGTTTTCAAGAGGGGAAGTGCAACCGGCATCAACGCATCGTGACGTGAATCGATGCGACAATCGTCGCGCAATTTACAGACCACGGAGGCGGGACGGGCATGGACATTCAACGCATCGCGATCGTCGGGGCCGGCGTGATCGGCGCGAGCTGGGCGGCTTTTTATCTGTCGAAGGGCTTCGACGTCGTCGCGACCGATCCCGCACCGCAGGCCGATGCGCGGCTGCGCGACGCGCTCGCTGGATTTCTCGGTGAACGGGCCGCCGAACTTTCCGCGCGGCTGTCGTTCGACGCGGATCTTTCCCGCGCGCTCGATGGCGTCGATTTCGTGCAGGAAAACGGCCCCGAACGGCTCGACCTGAAGCGCGCGCTGTACCGGCAGATGGACGACGTGCTGCCCGCGCACGTGCCGATCGCGTCGAGTTCGTCGGGCCTGAAGATGTCCGACATCCAGACCGCGTGCGACAAGCACCCGGAACGTTGCCTGATCGCGCATCCGTTCAACCCGCCGCACTTGATTCCGCTCGTCGAGCTGGTTGGCGGCGACGCGACCGACCCGAGCGTGATCGCGCGCGTGAAGGGCTTCTACGACGCGCTCGGCAAGCAGACGATCGTGCTCAACAAGGAAATGACCGGCCACGTTGCGAACCGGCTCGCGGCCGCGCTGTTTCGCGAGGTGTATCACCTCGTTGGCGAGGGCGTGGTGAGCGTCGCCGACGCGGACAAGGCGGTTGCTTGGGGCCCCGGCTTGCGCTGGGGGCTGATGGGGCAGTGCCTGACCTATCACCTCGGCGGCGGCGCGGGCGGGATCGCACACTTCCTCGAACATCTGTCGGGGCCGATCGCGACGTGGTGGGACGATCTCGGCACGCCGTCGTTCGATCCGGGCGTCGATCGCAAGCTCAACGAAGAATTACGAGCGATCCAGGGCGAACGTTCGATGCAGGAACTGGCGGCCGAGCGCGACCGGTTGCTCGTCGAGCTGATCGACGCGCGGCGCCGCAGCTTCCTGCCCTGAGCGCGTCGCCGCGCGGCGTTTGGGGCGACCTTGACAGGCTATTGCTGGACGGCCGTTCGCGGCGCCCGCGGCGTCTGCGCGAGCCACGCGGGCTGCGCGGCCTGCACCAGTTCGCGATTGCGTGCTCGCGTCGCGGCATTCGGCGGATAGTTGCCGTCGTTGGTCGGCAGTTCGCCGTCGAGGTACGCCTGCTTCAACTGGGCGAGCACCTCCGCGCGCGTCAGGCCCTGCGCGGGCGCAGCGGCATCGGTTTGTGCAAAGGCTGGGGACAGCAGCGCGGCTGCGGCGGTCGCGACGGCGAATCGCAAGACGTTCATGGTGTGCTCCGATCAAGGGGACGGGACAGCGGACGCGCGGCACACTGCCTGCCGTGCATTCCGAGGGGTCCCATTGTCGCGAGCGGGCGCTGCGCGGACGCTGACGCGTTTCGGGCAAGACTGTCAGTTGCGCGCTCACGCCGCAGCGGGGCGGCGTCGGCGTAACGGCGAAGGCGATCGCTACAGCTCGGCCGCCGCCGCGATCAGCGTCGCTTCGAGCGCGAGCGTCGAACGGGATGCGGCCGCGGGCCGGTCGATCACGTATTCGAGTTCGCCGAGCTCGGGCAGCCCCGCGTCGAGCCGCGCGAGCCCGGCCGGAATCACGTAGCCGGCGAACGCGCTGACGCCGAGTCCCGCGCTCGCCGCCGCGCGCAGCACCGCGATGCTGCTGCTCACGACGGCGATCCGGTACGGGCGGCCGACTGCCTCGAGCGACTCGAGCACGCGTCGGCGCGATACGCTGGGCTCCGGATGCATCGCGAGCGGCAGCACGGCCTCGTGGCCGGTGATCCGCGAATCGGGGCCGGTGCACCAGTACAGCGGTTCGCTGCGGATCACGCGGCCGCGCCGGCTGCCCGCGACGCGCTTCGCGAACACCAGATCGTGGCGGCCTTCGTCGAGCGCGTCGAACAGGTCGCCCGACAACCCCGTCGAGATCGCGAGCTCGACATCCGGATTGCGCTGCACGAAGCTCGCGAGCGCGGCCGTCAGGTGCGCGGACGCGAAATCCTCCGACATCGCAAGCCGCACCTTGCCCGACAGCGGCGGGCCGCACACCGACGTGATCGCCTCGTCCATCAGTTCCAGGATGCGCACCGCGTAGCGGAACAGCGCGTCGCCGTGCTGCGACAGGTGCACGTTGCGCGTGTCGCGCTCGAACAGCGGCCGGTCGAGCAGCTCCTCGAGGCGGCGGATATGCTGGCTGACGGTCGATTGCGACAGGCTCACGCGCTCGGACGCGGCGGTGAAACTGCCGGACTGGGCGACGGCGACGAAGCTGCGCAGCAGCTCGGGCGGTAATGGACGCATTGCTAAATCCACTGAATCGGTTTCGACAACTTCATAAATGGCCGGATTTTGCGGCGCTAGTATCGGATCACGCCCTGGTGCGGCCCATGCAGACGGGGCGCAACGGACGCGTAGCCCGTGTCGCGCCGCCGGCTGCATCGGTCAGTCTAAGCCATCCGGCGTCCGGCCCGAAACCGCATCATCCCATCGACCGCCCGAGAACGCGCTCGCACGACGAGCCGCCGGGCCGCGGCGCACCGCCGCGGGAGACAGACCGTCCGCGCCCGGGATCGGCGTGCGGGCCTGACTCCCGCATGCGTCAGGCGCCCGTCACGAAGAGACTGGAGACGACTCATGATCATCTACGGAACCGCGCTGCTGGCGTTCTGCCATCTGGCCGGACTGTTCCTCGGCGACCTGCTGGGCGCCGCGATCGGCGTGAAGACCAACGTCGGCGGCGTCGGTATCGCGATGCTCCTGCTGATCTGCCTGCGCCTGTGGCTGCACCGGCGTGGCTGGCTCCCGAAGGAGACCGAGGCGGGGGTCGGTTTCTGGGGCGCGATGTACATCCCGGTCGTCGTCGCGATGGCCGCGAACCAGAACGTGGTCGCCGCGCTGAAGGGCGGGCCGGTCGCGCTGCTCGCCGCCATCGGCGCGGTCGCGATCTGCGCATGCTGCATCGCGGTACTCGTGCGCACGGGGCGCGACGACACGGCCTTCGCGGGCGTGCCGCAATTCGAACAACAGTGACGGAGGCCGCCATGCTGCAGATGCTCGAAAAAACCGTCGCCCACAACGGGCTCGTCGCGTCGTTCGCGCTGGTCGGCCTGATCATGTGGCTGTCGTCGATCGCGTCGCGCAAGCTCACCTTCGGCCGCGTGCACGGTTCCGCGATCGCGATCGTGATCGGCCTTGCGCTCGCGTATGTCGGCGGTGCGTTCACCGGAGGGGAAAAGGGAATCGCCGACGTGCCGCTGTTCGCGGGCGTCGGCCTGATGGGCGGTGCGATGCTGCGCGATTTCGCGATCGTCGCGACCGCGTTCGAAGTGCAGCCGACCGAGGCGCGCAAGGCGGGCCTCGTCGGCGTCGTGTCGCTGTTGCTCGGCACCGTGCTGCCGTTCATCGTCGGCGCGTGCGTCGCGCGTGCGTTCGGCTACACCGATGCGGTCAGCATGACGACCATCGGCGCGGGCGCCGTCACCTACATCGTCGGGCCCGTCACGGGTGCCGCGATCGGCGCGAGTTCCGACGTGATCGCGCTCAGCATCGCGACGGGCCTCGTGAAGGCGATCATCGTGATGATCGGTACGCCGGTCGCGGCTGGCTTCATGGGCCTGAGGACGCCGCGCTCCGCGATGATCTTCGGCGGCCTCGCCGGCACCGTGAGCGGCGTGAGCGCGGGCCTTGCCGCGACCGATCGCCGGCTCGTGCCGTATGGCGCGCTGGTCGCGACGTTCCATACCGGCGTCGGCTGCCTGCTCGGGCCGTCGGTGCTGTTCTTCACCACGCGCGCGCTGGTCGGTGCGTGAGCGCGCATCGCCCGTCGCGCGCGATCCAGGCGGCCCGCGCGTGCATCCGTCGCGTGCGGGCGCCGGCGCGCCGCATCCATCGCGGTGTCCTCTGAGTCGGATTCGTCAACATCATCAATCGGCGGCGGCGCCAGGCTTAGAATGCCGCTGAACCATCGAAGCGGGAGAACTGTTCATGACGGGATGGAATCACGCGCGGCAGGCGCGCGATGCACGCCTCGCGGCCGGCGCGGCCTTCGCGCGCGGCAAGCGGGTCGATGCGCGCGATACCGTCGCGTTGCTCGAAGCGGTGCTGCGGCCCGGCGACCGCGTGTGCCTCGAAGGCGACAACCAGAAGCAGGCCGACCTGCTCGCGACGGCACTCGCGGACGTCGATAGCGCGAAGATCCACGATCTGCACATGGTGCAGTCCGGCGTCGTGCTGCCCGAGCATCTCGACGTATTCGAGCGCGGGATCGCGAAGCGGCTCGACTTCGCATATTCGGGCCCGCAGTCGCAGCGGATCGCAAAACTGTTGTTCGGCGGCAAGATCGCACTCGGCGCGGTGCACACGTATCTCGAGCTGTTCGCGCGCTACTTCATCGACCTCACGCCGCAAGTCGCGCTGATCGCGGCGGTCAGCGCGGATGCCGACGGAAACCTGTACACCGGCCCTAACACGGAGGACACGCCGACCGTCGTCGAGGCCACCGCGTTCAAGGACGGCATCGTGATCGCGCAGGTCGACCGCATCGTCGACAAGGTGCCGCGCGTCGACATTCCGGGCGATCGCGTGCATTTCGTCGTCGAGGCCGGCCGGCCGTTCTACGTCGAGCCGCTGTTCACGCGCGACCCGGCCGCGATCACCGAGACCCAGATCCTGACCGCGATGCTCGCGATCAAGGGCATCTATGAACCCTACGGGATCAAGCGGCTGAACCACGGGATCGGCTTCAACACGGCCGCGATCGAGCTGCTGCTGCCGACCTACGGCGCGAAGCTCGGGCTGAAGGGCAAGGTCTGCACGCATTGGGCGCTCAATCCGCACCCGACGCTGATTCCGGCGATCGAATCGGGCTGGGTCGAGCAGATCCACTGCTTCGGCTCCGAAGTCGGGATGGACGACTACATCCGCGCGCGCTCCGACGTGTGGTTCACGGGCCCCGACGGGTCGCTTCGCTCGAACCGTGCGTTCTGCCAGACCGCCGGCCTTTACGCGTGCGACATGTTCATCGGCTCGACGCTGCAGATCGACCTGGCAGGCCATTCGTCGACGGTCACGGCCGAGCGCATCGCCGGGTTCGGCGGCGCGCCGAACATGGGCAGCGACGCGCGCGGCCGCCGTCACCCGAGCGAGCCGTGGCTGAAGGCCGGCGCGCAAGCCGACCCCGATACGCCCGCCGCGCTCAGGCGCGGCCGCAAGCTGGTCGTGCAGATCGGCGAGACCTTCGGCGACAAGAACGTGCCGATGTTCGTCGAGAAGCTCGATGCGCTGAAGCTCGCCGACAAGCTGCAGCTCGACCTCGCGCCGATCATGGTCTACGGCGACGACGTCACGCACATCGTCACCGAGGAAGGGATCGCGAACCTGCTGATGTGTCGCGACAAGGACGAACGCGAGCACGCCATTCGCGGCGTGGCCGGCTATACGGAAGTTGGCCGCGGCCGCGACCGCGGGATGGTGGAGCGGCTGCGCGAGCGCGGCGTGATCCGCCGCCCGGAGGATCTCGGCATCGATCCGCTCGACGCCGACCGCCGCTGGCTCGCCGCGCGCTCGATCAAGGATCTCGTGCACTGGTCGGGCGGTCTGTATGCGCCGCCGGCCCGGTTCCGCAACTGGTGAGGAAGAGGGCATGGAACAGTTGAACTATCGCTTCACCGCGCGCGCGCGGGCGCGGGGCGAACTGGCCACGGCGCTTGTCGGCGTGGTCGCGTCGGGCAATCTCGAGGTGCTGGTCGAGCGCGTGCTGCCGGGCAACGAGTGCGAGATCGACATCCGCACCGCGGCGGTCGGTTTCGGCGCGGTGTGGCAGGCGGTCGTGTCGGACTTCGTCGATCGGCGCGCACCGGGCGGCCTCAAGCTGTCGATCAACGACGGCGGCGCGCGGCCCGACATGGTGTCGCTGCGGCTCGCGCAGGCCGTGCGCGCGATCGAGGGAGACGCATGATGACCGACGCGATCCACGACGCACCCGCGTTCGTCGCGAACGCTGCGAGCTGGTACGAAGCGTCGGCGCGCCAGCGCGTCGACGGGCTGCTCGACGCGGGCAGCTTCACGGAATTTCTCGGCCCGGGCGAGCGCGTGACGAGCCCGCACCTGCCGCTGTTCGACCTGCCGCAGCAGTTCGACGACGGGATGGTGGTCGGCCACGGCCGGCTCGACGGCCGGGCGGTGTTCGTCGCCGCGCAGGAAGGCCGCTTCATGGGCGGCGCGTTCGGCGAGGTGCACGGCGCGAAGCTCACGGGGTTGCTGCGTGCGGCGCGCGAACTCGGCACGCCGGTGCTGATCCTGTTCGATACCGGCGGCGTGCGGCTGCAGGAAGCGAATGCGGGCGAGCTCGCGATCGCCGAGATCATGCGTGCGCTCGTCGACGCGCGCGCGGCGGGCGTGCCGGTGATCGGGCTGATCGGCGGGCGCGCGGGCTGCTACGGCGGCGGCGGGCTGCTCGCCGCGTGCTGCTCGGCGCTCGCGGTGTCCGAGCAGGGGCGCATCAGCGTGTCGGGGCCCGAGGTGATCGAGACCAATCGCGGCGTCGAGGAATTCGACGCGAAGGACCGCGCGCTGATCTGGCGCACGATGGGCGGCAAGCATCGTCGGCTGATCGGCGGCGCGGACCGTTACGTGGCCGATACGCCCGACGCGTTTCGCGCGGCCGCGCTCGAGCTGATCGACCGTGCGCCGGCATTCGATGCCGCGATGCTGCGTGCGGAGCAGGCGCGGCTCGAAGCACGCGTCGAGCGGTTCGGCACGTGCAAGGATGCGCTCGACGTGTGGCGCGCGCTCGGCGCGAGCGAGCCGGAAGCGATTCCCGGCATGCCCGACGACGAATTCGCGAAGCTCGCCGATCAATTGCAGGAGCAGAAATGAAACGACTTCCACGCTCACATCGTTCGCTGTCTAACGGAGCCGTCGCTTCAGCGCTTGCTCCGGCGCGATGCATGGCGCCTCACGACGGAGCACCCACCGTCCACGGCCGGCTGGCCGGGCGCGAAGCAGCGCCCCGCGAATTCCTCGCTACGCCCCTTTGGGCTGCCGCGTGGGAGGCAGCATGACGCTCGATGAAGTTCTGAATTCGCTGTTTCCCAAAGGCCATTCGATCCAGCGAAACGGCGGCCTGCTGACGGGCCACGCCGAATTGGCCGGCACGCGCGTCGACGTGATTGGCGTCGCCGAGCGCCTGCCGTTCGGCATCGACGAAGCCGTGACGCTCGCATCGCACGTGCTCGACACGATCGAGCGCGGCGGCGGCACGCCGATTCTCGGGCTCGTCGACAGCGACAGCCAGCGGATGAGCAAGCGCGACGAGCTGCTCGGCCTCAACGAAGGGCTGTCGCATCTCGCGAAATGCCTGATGCATGCGGAGCTCGCCGGGCACCGGACGATCGGGCTGCTGTATGGCCATACGGCCGCGGGCGCATTCATCGCGACCGCGCTCGCGACGCGCACGCTGCTCGCAGTGCCGGGTGCCGAGCCCGAGGTGATGGACCTGCCGTCGATGTCGCGCGTGACGAAGCTGCCGATCGACGTGCTGAAGGAGATGGCGCGCTCGACGCCGGTGTTCGCGCCGGGGCTAGACAATCTCGTGAAGATGGGCGCAGTCGACGCCGTGCTCGATCCGGCTCGCGCGCTCGACGCGCAGGTCGGCGAATGGCTCGGCAAGCCGATCGATCGCACCGACGGTCGTGCGGCGCGCGGCCGGCCGGTCGCGGCCGACGTCGCGCGTCGCGTCGAGGCCCTCGCGCGTGCCGCACGCTGACACGCCGCTGCGCCGCCACACGCTCGTCACGCTGACGGCGGCCGGGTGGAGCGCGGCATGCGCGCGCGATCCCGCGTTGGCGGCCGATCCGCTCGTGCAGGCGTGGGCCGCGCACGGCTGGCCGCTGATCGTGCGCCGCGCGTCGCCCGACGAGGCCGATGCGCGGCGCGTGCCGCTCGGCTTGCCGCTGCCGCCTTCCGCGGGCAAGCGGCGCATTGCACTGAACGTCGCCGCCGACGCGGTGGAGTCGGCCGGCCCGCTGCCCACGCTGGCCGACGTGCTGGACGCTGCGCCCGACGCATGGCACGCGATGCTGCGCGAACTGGACGCGCTCGGCGCGCGCTGCGGCGTGCAGGGCCGCGTGTTCGGCAGCCTCGCATGGCAGGCGCTGACGGGCGAGCGTTACCTGAGCGCGTCGTCCGATCTCGACATCGTGTTCCCGCTGCCGGACGCCGCATCGCTCGGCGCGCTGCTCGACGGCCTGGCGGCACTCGACACGCGCGCCCCGATGCGCATCGACGGCGAACTGCTGCGCGACGACGGGGCGGGCGTGAACTGGCGCGAGCTGCAAGCGCGGCTGCCTGAAGTCGCGGTCAAGACGGCGATCGCCGTCGAACTGATGTCCGCCGACGCATTTACCGGAGGCTCTCGATGAGTGCATGGGCAGCCTGCCGCGCGGCGGCGCTGTCCGAAGCCGAGCGCATCGCCGACCTCGCCGAGCACAGTCTCGTGCTTGAAATCAACACATATCCGAAACCGGGCCTCGTCAGTCACGTCGACACTGGCAGCCATGCGGACATGGACGCGGCGACGTTCGCGCGCAGCGCGGCCGTGCTGCGGCCGTATTTCGCGGAGCTCGCCGACGCCGGCGCGCGCGACGCGGACATGGCCGTGCTGCGCAAGATCGGGCTGCGCGCGGAACACGCGATGCTCGCCGCGACCGGCGGCGTCAACACGCATCGCGGCGCGATCTTCGGGCTCGGGCTGCTGTGCGCGGCCGCCGGCCGCCGGACGGTGTCGGTGTCCGGCACAGCGGCGCGCACGATGACGCTCGGCGCGTTCGTCGCGCAGCGGTGGGGCGCCGAGATCCTTGGCGGCCCGCGGCTGCCCGACAGTCACGGCGAGCGCGCGAGCCGCTGCTACGGTGTCGGCGGCGCACGTCGCGAGGCGGCCGACGGGTTCCCGACCGTGTATTGCGTCGGATTGCCGGCGCTGCGCCGCGCGCAGCGCCGCGTGCCGGACGATGCGGAGGCCGCGCGCGTCGACGCATGCTTCGCGCTGATCGCCGCGCTCGACGATACGAACCTCCTGCACCGGGGCGGGCAGGCCGGCCTCGATTTCGCGCGGGCGACGGCACGCGCATTCGTCGCCCGCGGCGGCATACGCGCTCGCGACTGGCGAATGCGCGCGACCGCCGCACACCGTGCGTTCGTCGCTCGCCGATTGAGCCCGGGCGGCGCGGCCGACCTGCTGGCGATGAGCGTGTTCGTCGATGCACTCGAAGCGGCCGAGGAGGGGCAATGACGCTGGCGATCCTGTGTTCGGGGCAGGGCGCGCAGCGCTCGGACATGTTCGAGTTGACCGGCGCCGCGCGACAGGCCGATGCGCTGTTCGAGCATGCGGGCCGGCTTCTTGGCGACGATCCGCGCGACTGGGTGCGGCACGCCGAAGCGGACGCGCTGCGCGAGAACCGCGCCGCGCAGATCCTTTGCACCGTGCAGGCGCTCGCGGCGGCCGCGTTGCTCGAAGCGGCGTGGCCGCGCCGGCGCTGCGTCGCCGGATACAGCGTCGGCGAAGTCGCGTCGTGGAGCGTCGCGGGGATGATCGATCCGCAGGACGCGCTGGATCTGGCCGACGCGCGCGCGCGCGCAATGGATGCCGCGAGCGGCGGCGACGAACGAATGGCGTTCGTGCGCGGTCTGACGCGCGCGCAGCTCGCGCAACTGTGCGTCGGCCGCGATGCGGCGATCGCGATCGCCAATCCGGGCGACGCATTCGTGGTGGCCGGGCGGCAAGCCGACGTCGCCGCGGTGGCCGACGACGCGGCACGCGACGGTGCGCTGCGCGTCGCGCCCGTGTGTGTGCGGATCGCTTCGCACACGCGCCGGCTTGCGTCGGCGGTGCCCGCGTTCCGCGCGTCGCTGGCCGCTGTGAACGTGCACCGGCCGTTGCCCGGTACGCGACTGTTTTCCGGGATCGACGGCGCGTCGGTGCTCGACGTCGGCGCGGGTCTCGACAAGCTCGCGCGGCAGATCGCGGAGCCGGTCGAGTGGGCGGCTTGCCTGGCCGCGTGCGTCGAGGCCGGCGCGACCGCGTTTCTCGAGCTCGGCCCGGGCCGAGCATTGGCCGAGATGGCGAGCGGTGCATATCCGGCGCTGCCGGCACGCAGCGTCGCGGATTTCCGGTCCGTCGACGGTATCGCGGGGTGGCTCGCGCGCGTCGCGGCCGGCTGACGGGCGGCGCGCGAGTGGCCCGCGAGTGGCCTGGATACGCCTGGCAATCCCGCCAGGATCGATTCCGGAACGGGCCCGCCAGGTGATCGTTTCGCATGGGTGTTGCGCCGGCGCAGCAGCGTCGCAGCCGGCGCTTGCCACGCGAATTGGCGTCGCTAAAATGGCGCCCGCCATGAGACCAGCCGCCTTCCTTCTCGCCGTGCTTTGCTGCGCGGCGGCCGCCCACGCCAGCCCAATTCCGTCCGATGCCGCATCGGTCGGCACGTACTTTTCGTATGACAACGCGGCGGCCGACACGACCGTCGACCTGATCGGACAGGCGCAGCGCCGCGTGCTGCTGGCCGGCTACGCGTACGTGCCGCCCGCAGTCGCGGCGGCGCTGCGTGATGTGCGTTCGCGCGGAATCGAAGTGCGGGTCGTGCTGGTGCGTTCGTCGCGTGCGGGCAAGTACAGCGGCGCGGGTTATCTGAAATCGGCCGGCATCGACGTCGCGATCGATTCGCGGCACGGCGATCCCGCGCCGCGCTTCGTGATCGTCGACGACAGCGTCGCGCTGACGACGCTGTCCGACGGCGCGCCCGCCCACGCGGAAACGGTGAACGTGTTCCAGCGCGCACCGGAGCTCGCGCAGTCGTACGCGCAGTCGTTCTGGCGGCTGTACCGGCAAGCCGGCGGGCTCTGAGCGCCTGACGGCGGCCCGCTTGGGCGAACGCCCCCATCCTTTCCCTGCCGCAATCCGCCTGCCGCGCGCGCCGGTATGACCCCGCTTGCATCGGCGCGTCCGATGAACCATGCTCATTGAACATGATGCCGGTGCGGGTGTCGCGCATCCGGCGCAACGGCAGGGAGCCGATCGTGACCGAATGTTTTGCCGATCGCGCCGACGCGGGTCGCCAGCTTGCGCACGCGCTGCAGGACTATGCGGGGCGTCGCGACGTCGTCGTGCTCGCGCTGCCGCGTGGCGGCGTGCCGGTCGCATTCCCGGTCGCGCAGGCGCTGCGCGCGCCGCTCGACGTGCTGGTGGTGCGCAAGCTCGGCATGCCGTCCGATCCGGAATTCGCGATCGGCGCGATCGCGACCGGCGGAGCGATTCATCTGCAGCATTCGGCGATCCGCGCGATGGGCGTGACCGATGCGCAACTGGCCGATGTGATCGCGCGCGAGACGGCCGAACTGAAGCGCCGCGAAGCGCTGTATCGCGGCGCGCGGCCGCCGCTGCCGGTCGACGGCCGCATCGCGATCGTCGTCGACGACGGCGTCGCCACCGGCGCGTCGATGCGCGTAGCGCTGCAGGCGCTGCGCGAGCGCCATCCCGCGCGCATCGTGGCCGCCGCACCCGTCGCGCCGGACGGTGCGCGGCATGCGTTCGACGATCTGGCCGACGCGTTCGTGACGGTGTTGCAGCCGCTGACGTTCTTCGGGATCAGCCAGTTCTACGCGCGTTTCGACCAGACCGGCGACGACGAGGTGCGCGCGCTCCTCGATGCGGCCCGCGCGCCGGACGACGACATCACGCCCGTCTGATTCGGCGCCGGCGCGATCCCGGGCGACCGGCTTCCGCCTGCGCGAATACGCGCTGCAGCGCCGGATGGACTTCGCCGTGCCAGCGCGTGCCCGTGAACAACCCGTAATGATCGCAATCGTCGATATCGAGGCGCTGGCGCTCGCCGGCCTTGAGGCCACGGCACATGGCAAGCGCTGCATGCGTCTGGCCGGCGCCCGTGACGGCGTCGCAACCGCCTTCGACCGTCAGCAGCGCGACGCCGTGCAGCGCGGCCGGCTCGATGCGCTGACCGCCGACTTCCCACGTGCCGTTCGCGAGGCACATTCGCTGGAACACGATATCGACGGTGTCCAGGAAGTATTCGGCCGGCATGTCGAGCAGCGCCGTGTATTCGCGCAGCGCACGCCGCGCGTCCGCCAGCGCCGTCAGGTCGAAATGCGACGCGGCGCGCGCGTAGTCCTCGATCAGCGTCAGAAAGCGTTGCGGATACAGCAGCGCGATCTCGCCTTGCTGAAGATAGGTTGGGAACACATGCCGGCCACGGCCGGGGAAGCGGGGCGGCACGATGTCGATCAGGTGGCGGTGGCACCACGCGAGCGACCGGGACGCGGCGGTGGTGCCGAGCGTGGTCGGATTGACGCGCGCGTCGAGCGGCCCGCCGATCAGCGTGACGCTCGCGGGCGGGGCGAGGCCGCGAGCGGCGCGCAGCGCGAGTGCGCCGAGCGCGGGAACGGTGGCCTGGCACACGGCGACGACGTGCAACGGCCGCTCGTCGCGCGCGAGCGCGTCGACGAAGCCGTCGAGCGTCGCCACGTATTCGTCGAGCCCGAAGCGGCCCGCCGCAAGCGGGACGTCGCGCGCATTGACCCAGTCGGTCACGCAGACGTCGCCGTCCGCGAGCAGCGCCTCGACGGTTTCCCGCATCATCACGGCTGCATGTCCGGCGAGCGGCGCGCACAGCAGCACCGTGCGCCGCGCATCGTCGCGCGTGAAGCGCCGCAGCTGGCAGAACGGCGTGCGCGCGACGATGCGCTCGTCGACCGCCGGGCGCCCGAACTCGAATCGCGGCGGCCCGACGGCGGGCCCGAGGAGCGGCTCGAACAGGTCGTCGTAGCACGACGACGCGGCGTGTGCCAACGTCGCGGCGGGCCACACGTCGAACGCGTGGCACGTCGCCGCGCGCCAGGCGCGCATCCATTCCCGCTGCTGCTCGACGACGGCATACCACATGGCGAACCTTGACGCGGAAGGGGCGTGAATCTGCATTATGGTCACTCTGGCCGCGCAGCGGGTGCCGGAAACGTAACCAGGCGACGCGCGTCAAGCGCTAGGCGGCGACGCACGGCACTGCTACAGTCGTCGATCCCATTCCCTCAAGTGGAGCGTTCGCGATGAAGCTGATCGGCATGCTGGATTCCCCGTTCGTGCGCCGTGCCGCCATTTCGGCGAAGCTGCTCGACCTGCCGTTCGAACACGAGTCGATCTCGGTGTTCCGCCAGTTCGACCGGTTCCAGGCATTCAACCCGGTCGTGAAGGCGCCGACCCTCGTGACCGACGACGGTGCGACGCTGATCGATTCGTCGCTGATCGTCGACTATCTCGACCATTGCGTCGCGCCCGAGCGGCGTCTGTTGCCCGATACAGCCGGCGCACGGCTGCGCACGCTCGTGCCGGTCGGATTCGCGCTGGCAGCGGCGGAGAAGACAGTGCAGGTGGTGTACGAGCAGGCGCTGCGGCCGGCCGAGAAGCAGCACGCGCCGTGGCTCGAGCGCGTGCTGGGCCAGATCGAGGCCGCGTATGGCGAGCTCGAGCCGCTCGTCGCGGCCGCGAATGGCTGGCTCGGCGGCGCGCGCCTGCTGCAGTCCGACGTGACCGTCGCCGTCGCGTGGCGTTTCACGCAATTCATGACCGCCGATTACCCGGCGCTCGCGCGGATCGATCCGGCCCGATATCCGGCGCTCGCCGCGCATTCGGCGCGGGCGGAAGCGCTGCCGGCGTTTGTCGAGACGCCGCTCGACTGAAGCCGGCGGCTGTCGCGTCGTCACGAGAGGCGCGCGGACGGCGGGCGGTGCAACTGGTGAGCGATCCCGCCGGGACGCGTGCCGGCAACCGGCGCGGATCGACCCGTCCGCCGTCGGCCGCACGGCCGCCCGTTTTTGCCCGGCGCGGGGCCGTGAGACCCCGTCGCGCATCCTCTGTCCTGCGTTCCCGCGCCGTCGGCCGCCACCCGTTCGATCCCGTCCACAGCTGGCCCCGCCGATTGTTCTCCGTCGCTGACAAGTGACTTCGCATTCGCGCTGTTTATCCGGTTGCGGCCGCTCCCTAGAATCCACTCCATCGAATATGCATTGCCTGATGGAGCCGATGATGAGAGCGCTGATCGAATCGAGTCTGTATCACCCGTCCGTCGTGTTGCCGCTTGCCGCGTTGACGCAGCTGATGGTCGAGCGCGATTTCAATCTCGGCCAGGTTGGCCTGATCGTCGCGGCGCGCGGTGCGCAGGCAGCGGTATCGCGTTCGCGGGCGCTGATCTTCTGCCGCCATTGCGAAGCGCACGCATGATCGCGTATCCACCCGGCAGATGAAAAAAAGCCCGGCCGGCGCAAGCCGGTCGGGCGGATCGGATTTGATCGCGCCCCGGCTTTTGCCGGGGCTTTTTCTTGGGCGATGCTCAGGCGCGTGCAGTCGACACGACGCCGTAAATCTCCGCCTCGTCGTCCTCGCGCATCTGACGCACCAGCTGGTGCGCCTCGCGGCGCGTCGCGACAGCCGGCGGCGAGCCCTTGAGCGGCTGGCGCGCGGTTTCGGCGAGCGCGACGACCGACACGATGCCGATCACGGCGGCGCCCATCATGTAGTACGCGGGCATCATCAGGTTGTGGGTCACGTCGACGAGCCATGCGGTCATCAGCGGCGTCGTGCCGCCGAACAGCGACACCGACACGTTGAAGCCGATCGCGAGCGCGCCGTAGCGGATCTCGGTCGGAAACAGCGCCGGCAGCGCCGACGGCATCACGCCAGTGAAGCACGACAGCAGCACGCCGAGGATCAGCAGGCCGCCGAACACCGACGCGGTGGTGCCCGCATGGATCATCATCATCGACGGGATCGACAGCACGAGCAGGCCGACGCAGCCGGCAAGCATCACGGGCTTGCGGCCGATCCTGTCCGACAGGCGGCCGGCGGCGAGCGTCAGCGGCATCATCAGCACCATCACGATCAGCACCAGCACGAGGCTGTGCGATTCGTCGAAGTGCAGCGTCGACGACATGAAGCTCGGCAGGTACGACAGCACCATGTAGTCGGTCACGTTGAAGATCAGCACGAGGCCGACGCAGAGCAGCAGCGCGCGCCAGTTGCGCATCAGCGTTTCGCGGAAGCGCGCCTTCGGCACGGCCTTGTCCTGCGCTTCGCGCTCGTCGGCCTGGCGCTTGAACGCCGGCGTCTCCTCGAGCTTCATCCGGATGTACAGGCCGATCAGGCCGAGCGGGCCCGCGATCAGGAACGGCACGCGCCAGCCCCACGACAGCAGCGCTTCTTCCGACAGCGACGCGGTGAGCAGCGCGACGACGCCGGCGCCCATCACATAGCCGATCAGCGTGCCGAACTCGAGGAAGCTGCCCATGAAGCCGCGGCGCTTGTCGGTCGAGAACTCGGCGATGAAGGTGGCGGCGCCGCCATATTCACCGCCGGTCGAGAAGCCCTGCACGAGGCGGGCGACCAGCAGCAGTATCGGCGCCATGATGCCGATCGACGTGTAGCTGGGGATCAGGCCGATCGCAAAGGTGCCGACGGCCATCATGATCATGGTGGCGGCGAGCACGCGCTGGCGGCCGATGCGGTCGCCGAGCGGGCCGAACACCATGCCGCCGAGCGGGCGCACGAGGAATGCGGCGGCGAACGTGCCGAAGGTCGCGAGCAGCTGCGCGGACGGGCTGCTGGACGGGAAGAACACCTTGCCGAGCGTGACGGCGATATAGCTGTAGACGCCGAAGTCGAACCATTCCATCGCATTGCCGATGGCCATCGCGCTGACGGCGCGCTTGAGCAGGCTCTGGTCGACGACGGTAATGTCGTCCGCGGCGAGCGGGGCCTCGCCGGACGACGTGGAGGAAGAAGCAGCGGTCGGGCTGACGTGTGTTGCGGTCAAGGTCATGCACTCCTTTGACTGCGCCGGAACGGGCGAGCCGTCCGACACGGTTTGCCGGCGAGCGCGATGTCGTGTGCTGCGCGTCGGGGCAGGCCATTTAAGCGCATACTGCGCATGAGGCGGCAAAGGGCCGTAATGGACTGCTTCGACGCGGGCCCGATGGGCCGTCGCGACGGTGCGCTCATGAAGAATGGGCCGCGTGATGCGAGCGGCAGATGCCGGTGCGGACGGAGTCCGGCGTCCCGGCAAGCGCCCCGGAGGGGCAACGAAACGAGAAAAGCGGGCCTGTCGGGCGGGCTTTCCTGTGGATGCAATTTCGGTCGAAGCACCGGCACGCAACGCGCGGACGGACTTCTTTCGAAATCGAATGGACAGAGATTGAATGTTGAAACAGGCGACATGATAGCACGATGACAGACGATCGTGCAAATTGCCGGGAATCCCCGTCTGACGGCGGATCCGGCGGGGCCGGCTCCGGTATGATCGGCGGCGCGCGGCGGGGTCGCGCAGCCCTACCGGGCG
This sequence comes from Burkholderia diffusa, assembly GCF_001718315.1. NCBI lineage: Bacteria > Pseudomonadati > Pseudomonadota > Betaproteobacteria > Burkholderiales > Burkholderiaceae > Burkholderia > Burkholderia diffusa. The sequence goes on from NZ_CP013362.1 coordinate 1,277,968, forward strand.
GGGTGAATCTGCGAGGAACCGGATGACCGAATTGATCAGGATCGCGGCGCTGTTCGCCGTTACTGCACTGGCCGAAATCGTCGGCTGCTACCTGCCATGGCTCGTGCTGAAGGGCGGCCGGCCCGCGTGGCTGCTGGTGCCGGCCGCGCTGTCGCTCGCGTTGTTCGCGTGGCTGCTGACGCTGCATCCGAGCGCGGCGGGGCGCACCTATGCGGCGTACGGCGGCGTGTATATCGCGGTGGCGCTGATCTGGCTGCGGGTGGTCGACGGCATCGCGCTGTCCCGCTGGGATGTGGCAGGCGCGGTGCTCGCGCTCGGCGGGATGGCCGTCATCGCGCTGCAGCCGCGCGCGTGAGCGCGGCTGCAGGCGGCAGGCGCGTGATGCCGCGTCAGGCGGCTTCGGCGGCGTCTGCGTCCGCCGACTTGCGCCACACGCAGGTGCCCTTGACCGACTTGTCGAGTTCGTCGAGCTGGGCCTGGTGGGCGGCGAGTTCGTCGTCACTCGCCGCGAGAACCGGCAGGTCGAGCGCCGCGAGCGACACGCGTTGGCCGTTCGCCGCACCGCCGTCGGCGCCTGCGTCGTCGAGCATGTCGATCACGAGGCTGTCCTGGCCGCGCGTCATCGCGAGATAGACCTCGGCGAGCAGTTCCGAGTCGAGCAACGCGCCGTGCAGCGTTCGATGTGCGTTGCTGATGCCGAACCGGTCGCACAGCGCGTCGAGCGAGTTGCGCTTGCCGGGAAACATCTGCTTGGCCTGCACGAGCGTGTCGATCACGCCGCCGCAATGCTCGGTGAACGGCGGCAGGTCGAGCCGCGCGAATTCGGCGTCGAGGAACGCGAGATCGAACGGCGCGTTGTGGATGATCAGCTCGGCGTCCTTCACGAAGTCGCGGATCTGGTCGACGACTTCCGCGAACTTCGGCTTGTCGCTCAGGAATTCGGTCGTCAGGCCGTGCACGGCCAGTGCGCCCGGATCACTGTCGCGCTCGGGGTTCACATAGATGTGCAGGTTGTTGCCGGTGAGCCGCCGGTTCAGCAGCTCGACGCAGCCGATTTCGATCAGGCGGTCGCCCGTGCGGGGATTCAGGCCGGTGGTTTCGGTATCGAGAATGATCTGGCGCATGTCGGATAAATCGGGAAAGACTGTAGGGCGGCCTGCGTTCAGGCCACGAGCGATTCGACGCCGCGATTCGCGAGCGCGTCCGCGCGTTCGTTTTCGGGATGGCCCGCGTGGCCCTTCACCCAGCGCCACTCGACCTCATGCTGCACGACGAGCGCGTCGAGCCGTTTCCACAGGTCGGCGTTCTTCACTGGCGTCCTGGCCGCGGTGACCCAGCCCTTCTTTTTCCAGCCGTGGATCCACTCGCTGATGCCTTTCTGCACGTATTGCGAGTCGGTATGGACGATCACGTGGCACGGCCGCTTCAGCGCCTCGAGCGCGGCGATCACGCCCATCAGTTCCATGCGGTTGTTGGTCGTGTCGGGCTCGCCGCCGAACAGCTCCTTTTCGCGGTCGCCGTAGCGCAACAGTGCGCCCCAGCCGCCGGGGCCGGGATTGCCCTTGCAGGCGCCGTCGGTGTAGATATCGATGGTGTCGGTGGTCATGAATGTTCTTGATGGGTGGTTGGGGTGGCCGCCGGCGTGAGGCCCGGCGCGAGCACGGGCTTCTTCATCTTGATCGGGCCGACGAGGCGCATGCCGCGCACGCGCTTGACGGCCGTGACCATGTAGACGGCGCCGAAGATCGGCCACCAGCGGTCGCCGGCGGCTTCCATGAAGCCGTAGCGGGCAAGCCATTTGTCGGTGACGAGCGGCGGCCGGTAGCAGCCGAAGCGGCCGCGCTCGAGATCGAAGCCGAGCAGCTTGATCCAGTCCTTGAGCCGGATGAACGCGATCTGGTCGCGCGCGGCGGGCACGAACGGACGGTTCGCCATGCGCCCGAACGATTGCCGCATGCCCCACAGGCTCAGCGAATTGAAGCCGGTGATCACGAGCTGGCCTTCCGGCATCAGTACGCGCTCGGCTTCGCGCAGCAGGCGGTGCGGGTCGGACGTGAACTCAAGCGTGTGCGGCATCACGATCAGGTCGACGCTTTGCGACTCGAACGGCAGGTCGAGCAGGTCGCACCACGTCGTGCTGCGACCGGCCGGCGCATGGTCGGGCGCGTGCGCCTCGCGCGCCCACGGATACTGATAGGGCGCGCTCGCGCCGCTTGCCGGGTCGAGCACGAGGCCGCGATACGGCATGCGGTTCTCGCGCAGCGCATCGAGCTGAGGCAGGCCGAGCTGCAGCGCGTGAAACCCGAAGACGTCGGACACGATCCGGTCGAGCTGTGCCTGCTCCCAGCCCAGCACGTAGCGGCCGGGCGGCGAGTCGGTCCAGGCGGGCCAGTCTATAATTTGACGATCGGACATAACGATGATTGCGCGCCCATGAACGAGCTGGAATACGTGCCGGTTCCGGCATTCGAAGACAACTATATCTGGCTCGTCTCGGACGGCCGCGATGCGATCGCCGTCGATCCGGGTGAAGCCGCACCCGTACGCCGTGTTCTTGCCGAACGCGGCTGGCGGTTGACCGCTATTTTACTCACGCACCATCACGCCGACCATGTCGGCGGTGTCGCCGCGCTGCGCGATGGCCAACCGGACGATGCGCCGCTGGTCGTGTTCGGCCCTGCGGCCGAGGCGATCAGCGTGGTCACGCGGCCGCTCGCGGGCGGTGATCGCGTGACGCTCGTCGCACCGGCGCTCACGTTCGACGTGCTCGACGTGCCCGGGCATACACGCGGTCACATCGCCTATTTTCAGGCGGCCGGGCAGGGCGCCGCCGCCCCTCATGTGTTCTGCGGCGACACACTGTTCTCGTGCGGCTGCGGCCGCCTGTTCGAGGGCACGCCCGCGCAGATGCTCGCGTCGCTCGACGCGCTCGCGGCGCTGCCCGGCGACACTCGCGTGCATTGCGCACACGAATACACGCTGTCCAACATTCGCTTCGCACTCGCGTGCGAACCAGGCAATGCGGCGCTCGCCGCCTGGCGCGACGACGCACAGGCACTGCGCGCGCGAGGCGTGCCGACGCTGCCCACTACGATCGCGCACGAACGCGCCGTTAACCCGTTCATGCGGTCGGACAGCGCGGCCATCCATGCGACGCTCGCGGCCGAGTTGCACGAAACGGTGCCGGATCGCCTGGCGGCATTCACGCTGATGCGCGAGTGGAAAAACCGGTTCCGATGACGATTTCCGGAGGACTCCAAAGCTCAAGCGGAGTCTGTAAAAATTGCTCCAAATGTAGGATTTGGCTGAGTTTTCGGTGTTTTTATTGACGTGAAGCACGCACTTCCGTAGTATCGCCAGCAATTTCCAGCCGTCGGAAGCCGAGATTTTCATGCGACTTATATTGAGTGCGATGGTGGTCCTGCTGCTCGCCGCTTGCGCGAGCCAGGCTCCTGTCGCCAACAACGCCGCCGATTCACAGGCGGCGTCCAACTACCTCCGTAAATCAGCCACCGCCAAAGAAACTGTCGACGTCGACAAACAATCCGTCGGCGACCTGACCAGTGCCGACTCCGATCTCTGGGGCCGCATCCGTCGCGGCTTCCAGATGCCCGACCTGCAGAGCGACCTCGTCGACATGCAGACGACCTGGTACACGCAACGTCCCGAGTACGTGCAGCGCATGACCGAGCGCTCGCAGAAGTACCTGTATCACATCGTCGAGGAACTCGAGGCGCGCCATATGCCGACCGAGCTCGCGCTGCTGCCGTTCATCGAATCCGCGTTCAACCCGCAGGCGCTGTCGGTCGCGAAGGCGGCCGGCATGTGGCAGTTCATGCCGGGCACGGGCCGCACGTACAACCTGAAGCGCAACATGTGGCAGGACGAGCGCCGCGACGTGCTCGCGTCGACGAGCGCCGCGCTCGATTACCTGTCGCGCCTGCATGACATGTTCGGCGACTGGTATCTGGCGCTGGCCGCATACAACTGGGGCGAGGGCAACGTGCAGCGTGCGATTGCGCGCAATCAGGCGGCCGGCCTGCCGACCGACTACCAGAGCCTGCGGATGCCGAACGAGACGCGCAACTACGTGCCGAAGCTGCAGGCGGTGAAGAACATCATCGCGAATCCTCAGCAGTTCGGCCTGACGCTGCCGGAGATCCCGAACCACCCGTATTTCGTGACGGTCACGACGTCGCGCGACATCGACGTGGCGGTAGCCGCGAAGCTCGCGAACCTGTCGCTCGACGAGTTCCGTTCGCTGAACCCTTCGTTCTCGAAGCCGGTGATCCTGGGCGCGACCGAGCCGCAGATCCTGCTGCCGTTCGACAACGCGGCAGCGTTCGAGAAGAACCTGAAGGCCTACAGCGGCCAACTGTCGACGTGGACCACCTATACGGTCAGCGAGCGCGCGCGCCCGGCCGCGATCGCCGAGAAGATCGGCGTCGATGCCGATACGCTGATGTCGGTCAACAAGATTCCCGCCGGCATGCGCCTGAAGCCGGGCTCGACGATCGTCGTGCCGCGCGGCGATGACGATGACGAGGACATCAGTGCGGACGTCGCGGAAAACGGCGTGCTCGCGATGGAGCCCGACGTGCCCGACACGCGCAAGATGCTGATTCGCGTGCGCCGCAAGCAGTCGATGGCGGCGATTGCCGGCCGCTACGGCGTGTCGGTCGGCCAGCTGAAGGCATGGAACCGCACGCATCGCGATCTCGCGATGCCGGGCCAGGCGCTCGTGCTGCACGTGCCGGTCGGTCGCGCGGTGCCGGCGGAGCCGGGTCCGGAGCGGATCGCGACGTCGACTGCCGGCGCGCATATCGAGCGCGCAAGCCTGTCCGTCGGCGGCAAGTCGCGTGGCGCGAAGCACGGTTCCGCGAAGCCGGTGGCTCGCGCGACGAAGTCTGCTCCTGCGAAGGCGGCGCCGGCCAAGGCTGTTGCACACAAGGGCAAGAAGAAGTAACGCGGTCGCGACCGCGGCGCGGCGGTCCGGCAGGACCGCGCGCTTGCGTTATCATCCGACGAAACGCGAAGGAACGCCGTCACCGAGGTGACGGCGTTTTCGTTTGTGCCTAGCTGCGAGGCCGCTGCTTCGTGGGGCCGCGCTCACAAGGGAGGAACGATGTCGTCGGTGCAGGTGAGGGTGCTCGCGCTGTTTGCGCTCGGATATTTCGTGTCGTATGTGTTCCGCGGCGTCAATCTCGGCTTCGCGCCGTTTGTCACGCACGAGCTCGGGCTCTCGGCCGCCGATCTCGGGCTGCTCACCAGTCTCTATTTCCTTGGCTTTGCCGGCGCGCAGATTCCGGCCGGCGTCCTGCTCGACCATTTTGGCCCGCGCCGCGTGGCGGCCGGGATGCTGCTGTTCGCGGCCGCTGGTGCCGCGGTGTTCGGCGTCGCGCACGACCTCGACACGATGATGGCGGGGCGGCTGCTGATTGGCGTCGGTGTATCGGTGTGTCTCGGTGCGGCGTTCAAGGCGCTTGCACAGCATTTTCCGGTCGGCCGGCTGCCGCTTGTCAACGGCCTCGTGATGGCCGTCGGCGGCCTGGGCGGCGTCGCGGTTGGCTCGCCGCTGACCTGGCTCCTCGGGATGACGAACTGGCGTGTGATCTGCGGTGGCCTCGCGGTGCTGACGATCGTCGTCGCGGCCGCGATCGGCTTCGGCGCGCCGGAAGCCGAGCAGCCGCGCCATCAGGGCGGACTCGTCAGCCAGTTCAAGGGCACGTGGCACATCCTCGGCAGCCGCGCGTTCTGGAAGATCTCGTCGTTCTCGATCGTCACGCAGGGCGTGTTCTATGCGATGCAGTCACTGTGGGTCGGTCCGTACCTGCGCGACGTCGCCGGATTCGATGCGCAGCACGCCGCGCGACTCGTGTCGGTGCTCGGCTTTGCGATGATGACCGGCTGCGTCGGTTTCGGCGCGGCGGCGCGCGTGCTCGAGCGCCGCGGCGTGTCCGTCCAGGCGTTCTGCGGCGTCGGCATGGCGTTGTTCGTTATCACGCAGGCCGCGATCGTCGCGCGCGTTGCGCTGTCGCCGGCTGTGCTGTGGGCGGCCTACGGGATGTTCGGCGGCGTCGGAATCCTGACTTATGCGGTCCTGGCCCGGCACTTCCCGGCCCATCTGATCGGCCGCGCGAATACGACGCTGACGCTTGTGATCTTTGTGCTGATCTTTGCGTTCCAGATCGGTATCGGCGCGGTGCTGTCGCACTGGCCGGCCGTCGACGGCCATTACCCGGCTGCCGCGCACGTCACCGCGTGGAGCGTGCTGCTCGTGCTGCAGCTCGCGAGCGCGGTCTGGTACGTCTGGCCCGCGCGCAGTGCTGGCAAGCACGTTGATCCGGCGGTACGCTGACGGGTAGGGCGGCTGCCGAAAACGGGGCCGCAGCAAGACGTGGCGCGCGCGATGCCGTGGCATCGCGCGCGCCATATGCGCGATCGGACGGCCATGTCGATTGAAGATAAGGCCATTTTCGGGCTATAATTTGAAAGTTTGTGCTGATCAACCTCGCACCCTAGCGCCTACCTCACTTATCCCGTTCATCCGCCGCACGCCGCCTGTCGGGCGATGCCGCGAAGCCTCGTGCGCCACGCGCCGGGTTCGCGTGCCGACACCGCAGGTCGCGTCCAGCGAGCGACTCCGCGCGCCTACGCAGCGCGGCGCTCGCGCGGCAGGGTAAACAGGTCGGCAGCAGGGTGTTCCCCAAGGAGCCTCCCGTGTTGCCGTCTTTTTCTCCCGCCTTGCTTGCACTCGCCGACGGCACGGTCTTTCGTGGTTATTCGATCGGGGCCGAAGGCCACACGATCGGTGAAGTCGTGTTCAACACCGCGATTACCGGCTATCAGGAAATCCTGACTGATCCGAGCTACGCGCGTCAGATCGTCACGCTCACCTACCCGCATATCGGCAACGTCGGCGTCAACGCCGAAGACGTCGAAGCCACGAAAGTCCATGCCGCCGGCCTGATCATCCGTGATCTGCCTACGCTCGCATCGAACTTCCGCATGGACCGCACGCTCGGCGACTACCTGCGCGACGAAGGCGTCGTCGCGATCGCCGGCATCGATACCCGCAAGCTGACCCGTATCCTGCGCGACAAGGGCGCGCAGAACGGCTGCATCCTGGCCGGCTCGAATGACGAGGCGAAGGCGATCGAACTCGCGCGCTCGTTTCCGGGCCTCGCGGGCATGGATCTCGCGAAGGTCGTGTCGACCACGAAGCCGTTCGAGTGGAAGCAGACCGAATGGCGCCTCGGCAGCGGTTACGGCATGCAGGAAGCCCCGAAGTACCGCGTCGTCGCGTACGACTTCGGCGTCAAGTACAACATCCTGCGCATGCTCGCGGAGCGCGGTTGCCACGTGACGGTGCTGCCGGCCGAGGCGAGTGCTGCCGACGCGCTCGCGCTGAATCCGGACGGCATCTTCCTGTCGAACGGCCCGGGCGACCCGGAGCCGTGCGACTACGCGATCGCGGCAGCCCGGGAATTCATCGAGCGCGGCGTGCCGACCTTCGGCATCTGCCTCGGTCACCAGATCATGGGCCTCGCGGTCGGCGCGAAGACGTTGAAGATGAAGACGGGCCACCACGGCGCGAACCATCCGGTGAAGGATCTCGGCGACGGTCGCGTCGTGATCACGTCGCAGAACCACGGTTTCGCGGTCGACGCGAATTCGCTGCCGGCCAACGCGCGCGTGACGCACGTGTCGCTGTTCGACGGCACGCTGCAGGGCTTCGAGCTGACCGACAAGCCGGCATTCTGCTTCCAGGGCCACCCGGAAGCGTCGCCCGGCCCGCACGACATCGCGTATCTGTTCGACCGTTTCACCGCACTGATGGACGCGGCGAAGCAGCGCACCGCCTGACGCAACTGAAGCAATCGAAGAACGGGAGATTCGCATCATGTTCGGCCACGCACTCGGCATCACGGATATCTGGACCTACGTGTTCGGCGTGATCTTCATCGTCCTGCTGCCGGGGCCGAACTCGATGTACGTGCTGTCGCTCGCGGCGCAGCGCGGCGTGAAGGCCGGCTATCGCGCGGCCTGCGGCGTGTTCCTCGGCGACACGGTGCTGATGGTGCTGTCCGCCGCGGGCGTCGCGTCGCTGCTGAAGGCGAACCCGCTGCTGTTCTCCGTCGTCAAGTACGGCGGTGCCGCGTACCTGCTGTACATCGGTGCCGGGATGCTGCGCGGCGCGTGGCAGAAGCTGCGCGCGCGCGCCGATGCACCGGCCGATGCGCCGCGTGCGGTCGACGGCGAGCGGTCCTTCGACAAGCCGTTCCGCAAGGCGCTGATCGTGAGCCTCCTGAATCCGAAGGCGATCCTGTTCTTCATCTCGTTCTTCATCCAGTTCGTCGACCCGGCATTCCCGCATCCCGCGCTGTCGTTCGTCGTGCTCGGGGCGATCGCGCAATGCGCGAGCTTCCTGTACCTGAGCACGCTGATCTTCGCGGGCGCACGGCTCGCCGAGCATTTCCGCCGACGCCGCAAGCTCGCGGCGGGTGCGGCGAGCAGCGTGGGTGGCCTGTTCATCGGCTTCTCGGTGAAGCTCGCGCTGGCCACCATGAGCTGAGCGCAGCCGCCGATTCCGCGACATCGCCACGACAAAGATTACTTACTGAATTCACAAGCCATGCCAAAACGCACAGACATCAAAAGCATCCTCATCATCGGCGCCGGCCCGATCATCATCGGCCAGGCTTGCGAGTTCGACTATTCGGGCGCGCAGGCTTGCAAGGCGCTGCGTGAAGAGGGCTACAAGGTCGTCCTCGTGAACAGCAATCCGGCGACGATCATGACCGACCCCAACACGGCCGACGTCACCTACATCGAGCCGATCACGTGGGAAGTCGTCGCCCGCATCATCGAGAAGGAGCGCCCGGACGCGATCCTGCCGACGATGGGCGGCCAGACCGCGCTGAACTGCGCGCTCGACCTGCACCACCACGGCGTGCTCGAGAAGTTCGGTGTCGAACTGATCGGTGCGTCGCCGGAAGCGATCGACAAGGCGGAAGACCGCCAGAAGTTCAAGGAAGCGATGACCAAGATCGGTCTCGGCTCCGCGAAGTCGGGCATCGCGCATTCGATGGAAGAAGCGACCCAGGTGCATGCCGAAATCATGGCCGGCACCGGCGGCAGCGGCTACCCGGTCGTGATTCGCCCGTCGTTCACGCTCGGCGGCTCGGGCGGCGGCATCGCATACAACCGCGAGGAATTCGAGGAGATCTGCAAGCGCGGCCTCGACCTGTCGCCCACGCGTGAACTGCTGATCGAAGAGTCGCTGCTCGGCTGGAAGGAATACGAGATGGAAGTCGTGCGCGACCGCGCCGACAACTGCATCATCGTCTGCTCGATCGAAAACCTCGACCCGATGGGCGTGCACACCGGCGACTCGATCACGGTTGCGCCGGCGCAGACGCTCACCGACAAGGAATACCAGATCCTGCGCAACGCATCGCTCGCGGTGCTGCGCGAGATCGGCGTCGACACCGGCGGCTCGAACGTGCAGTTCTCGATCAACCCGAAAGACGGCCGCATGGTCGTCATCGAGATGAACCCGCGCGTGTCGCGTTCGTCCGCGCTCGCGTCGAAGGCGACCGGCTTCCCGATCGCGAAGGTCGCTGCGAAGCTGGCGGTCGGCTACACGCTTGACGAGCTGAAGAACGAAATCACCGGCGGCCAGACGCCGGCATCGTTCGAGCCGACGATCGACTACGTCGTCACGAAGATCCCGCGTTTCGCGTTCGAGAAGTTCCGTGAAGCCGATTCGCGCCTGACCACGCAGATGAAGTCGGTCGGCGAAGTGATGGCGATCGGCCGCACGTTCCAGGAATCGTTCCAGAAGGCGCTGCGCGGTCTCGAAGTCGGCGTCGACGGTCTCGACGAGAAGTCGACCGACCGCGACGAGATCGCGATCGAGATCCACGAGCCGGGCCCGGACCGCATCTGGTACGTCGGCGATGCATTCCGCATCGGCATGACGGCCGAGGAAATCTTCGCGGAAACGGCGATCGATCCGTGGTTCCTCGAACAGATCGAGCAGATCATCCTGAAGGAAAAGGCGCTGTCGGGCCGCACGCTCGCATCGCTGACGTTCGACGAGTTGCGCTTCCTGAAGCAGAGCGGCTTCTCCGACCGCCGCCTCGCGAAGCTGCTCGGCGCGACGCCGGAAGACGTCCGCCGCCGCCGCGTCGAACTGAACGTGCGCCCGGTCTACAAGCGCGTCGACACCTGCGCGGCCGAGTTCGCGACCAAGACGGCCTACATGTACTCGACCTACGAGGAAGAGTGCGAGGCGCAGCCGACCACCAACAAGAAGATCATGGTGCTGGGCGGTGGCCCGAACCGGATCGGCCAGGGCATCGAGTTCGACTACTGCTGCGTGCACGCGGCGCTCGCGATGCGCGAGGACGGCTACGAAACGATCATGGTCAACTGCAACCCGGAAACGGTGTCGACCGACTATGACACATCCGACCGCCTGTACTTCGAGCCGCTGACGCTGGAAGACGTGCTCGAGATCGTCGACAAGGAAAAGCCGGTCGGCGTGATCGTCCAGTACGGCGGCCAGACGCCGCTTAAGCTCGCGCTCGACCTCGAGGCGCACGGTGTGCCGATCATCGGCACGTCGCCGGACATGATCGATGCTGCCGAAGACCGCGAGCGTTTCCAGAAGCTGCTGCAGGACCTCGGCCTGCGCCAGCCGCCGAACCGCACCGCACGCGCCGAAGAAGAAGCGCTCGCGCTGGCGGCCGAAATCGGCTACCCGCTCGTCGTACGCCCGTCGTACGTGCTGGGCGGCCGCGCGATGGAAATCGTCCACGAGCCGCGCGACCTCGAGCGCTACATGCGCGAGGCCGTGAAGGTATCGAACGATTCGCCGGTGCTGCTCGACCGCTTCCTGAACGATGCGATCGAGTGTGACGTCGACTGCATCTGCGACGGCGAGTCGGTGTTCATCGGCGGCGTGATGGAGCACATCGAGCAGGCGGGTGTCCACTCGGGCGACTCGGCATGCTCGCTGCCGCCGTACTCGCTGTCGAAGGAAACCGTTGCCGAGCTGAAGCGCCAGACCGGCGCGATGGCGAAGGCGCTGAACGTGGTCGGCCTGATGAACGTGCAGTTCGCGATCCAGCAGGTGCCGCAGGCGGACGGCTCGAAGCAGGACATCATCTACGTGCTCGAAGTGAACCCGCGCGCATCGCGCACGGTGCCGTACGTGTCGAAGGCGACCAGCCTGCCGCTCGCGAAGATCGCGGCGCGCGCGATGGTCGGCCAGAAGCTCGCGCAGCAGGGCGTGACGAAGGAAGTCGAGCCGCCGTACTTCAGCGTGAAGGAAGCGGTGTTCCCGTTCGTCAAGTTCCCGACCGTCGACCCGGTTCTCGGACCCGAAATGCGTTCGACCGGCGAAGTGATGGGCGTCGGCCGGACGTTCGGCGAGGCGCTGTTCAAGTCGCAGCTCGCAGCGGGCTCGCGCCTGCCGGAGTCGGGCACGGTGCTGCTGACCGTGATGGACGCCGACAAGCCGAAGGCCGTCGAAGTCGCGCGCATGCTGCACGACCTCGGCTACCCGATCGTCGCGACCAAGGGCACGGCTGCCGCGATCGAAGCGGCCGGCGTGCCGGTGAAGGTCGTCAACAAGGTGAAGGACGGCCGTCCGCACATCGTCGACATGATCAAGAACGGCGAGATCGCACTCGTGTTCACGACGGTCGACGAGACGCGCCAGGCGATCGCCGATTCGCGTTCGATCCGCATGAGCGCGCAGGCGCACAAGGTCACGTACTACACGACGATGTCGGGCGCGCGCGCGGCCGTCGAAGGCTTGCGCTACCTGAAGGATCTGGAAGTCTATGATTTACAAGGTCTTCACGCTCGCCTAAACTAAGCGGTCAGTTTCCTGTCGAAGCAACACGTGCCGCGATTAAGCGGTGTTTCCGGTTCGCCGGAAATGCGCTTAATCGCGGTGATTTTTTTTATAGCCGTTTTTAGCGATTGAGCCGTTTATGAGCACCATTCCGTTGACAAAGCGTGGCGCAGAGCAACTGCGCGATGAATTGCAGCGCCTCAAGTCCGTCGAGCGGCCGGCCGTGATCAACGCGATCGCGGAGGCCCGCGCACAGGGCGATCTGTCCGAAAACGCCGAATACGACGCTGCGAAAGAAAAGCAGGGCTTCATCGAGGGTCGCATCGCGGAAATCGAGTCGAAACTGTCGGCCGCACAGGTCATCGATCCCACCGTGCTCGACGCCGAAGGCCGCGTGGTCTTCGCGTCGACGGTCGAACTCGAGGATCTCGAGTCGGGCGACACCGTCAAGTACCAGATCGTCGGCGACGACGAAGCCGACATCGATCACGGCCTGATCTCGGTCAGTTCGCCGATCGCGCGCGCGTTGATCGGCAAGTCCGAAGGCGACGTCGCGGCCGTGCAGGCGCCGAGCGGCGTGCGCGAATACGAAATCATCTCGGTCAGCTACATCTGAAGCGGGGCGACGTGATGCCGCATCGCGTGTTCCGTCTGCTGTCGGCCGTGTGGGTCGGCAGCCTGCTGACGATCGGGTATGCGGTCGCGCCCGTGCTGTTCAGGACGCTGGAGCGGATGACGGCCGGCTCGGTTGCCGCCCAGTTGTTCCGCATCGAGGCGATCCTCGGTGTCGTATGCGGCGTGTTGTTGCTCGCGCTGTCGAACCAGCAGGTGCGGCGCGGCAGCGGCGATTACCGGCGCGTGCGCTGGATCGTCGCGGCGATGGTCGTGTGCGTGCTGGTCGGGTATTTTGCGCTGCAGCCGTTCATGAACGCGCTGCGGGTGGCCGCGATGGATGCGGGCACCGATATCGCGAACTCGCCGTATGCGAGCCGCTTCGGGATGCTGCACGGCATCTCGAGCCTGTTCTATCTCGTCGAGAGCGTGCTGGGGCTGATGCTGATCTGGCGTCTGCCGGCGCAAGACGCCTGAGCCTGAAGGCCTGAGCGTCGCACCGGCAGGGCGGCACGGGGTACCCCGTGCCGCGCGGCAGGATTACTTGTCCTGGTGCGGCCGCTTCGTGCTGGCCTGACGCTTTTTCGCGCGCTTCACGGTGCCGCCCGCCGTCACGCGTTCGTTGCCGCGCACCGTGACCTTGACCGGCCGCGGGCGACGCACGGGGCTCGCGTTCGGCGACACCTTGACGACCTTGACGGTGCGCGGCGCACGGCCTTTCTTGTCGTCGACGGCTTCGGCCGCGCTCGGCAGCGCGCCGGCGCGACGGCCACGGGCCGGGGCCGCCACGGCAGTCTCGGGCTTCCAGATCACCAGCAGCTTGCCGATGTGCTGGATCGGCGCGGCGTTCAGGCGGTCACAGATCTCGTCGTAAATGGCGACGCGCTCGTCGCGCTCGTCACCGAACACACGGATCTTGATCAGCTGGTGCGCGGCGAGGTGCACCTTGATTTCCTTCAGCACGGCGTCGGTCAGCCCTTCGGCGCCGATCAGCACGACGGGCTTGAGCGCATGGGCCTGGGAGCGCAGCGCGGAGCGCTCGGCGGGGGAAAGCGAAAGGGCGGGCATGGAAATGTCGAAATCAAAATAGGGGCGCGCTGCGTCAGAAGCGAATCGCGGGAAGTTACAGCATCAGCCGCGCGCCGAAACCACGTAAAATCGCGGCTTGGGCCCCGGAAGGGGCCGCAGCCGCGCGAAGAAGACGCGTATTATCCGCCAAAAGCACGGCTTCACGAAGCAAATAGCAGCAATCTCTCTCTCGAATGGCAAAAAACCGCTTTAACCAGCACTGGCTGCACGACCACATCAACGACCCGTACGTCAAAATGGCGCAGCGGGAGGGCTATCGCGCGCGTGCCGCGTACAAGCTGAAGGAAATCGACGAGCAGGACAAGCTGATCCGTCCGGGCCAGGTGATCGTCGATCTCGGCGCGACGCCGGGCAGCTGGAGCCAGTATGCCCGTAACAAGCTCGCGCAGGGCAAGAAACGTGACGCGGAGCGCGAAGGCGGCATCGACGGCACGATCGTTGCGCTCGACATCCTGCCCATGGAGCCGATCGCCGACGTCCATTTCCTCCAGGGCGACTTCCGCGAGGACGACGTCCTTCATCGGCTCGAGGAGGTGCTCGAAGGCCGCTCGGTGGATCTTGTTATTTCAGACATGGCCCCCAACCTCTCGGGCGTGGCCTCGGCGGACGCGGCGCGCATCGAGCATCTGTGCGATCTGGCGCTTGAATTTGCGCAGAATCATCTGAAGCCGGAAGGTGCGCTGCTCGTGAAGTGTTTCCACGGCAGCGGCTACAGCCAGATCGTCGAAAAGTTCAAACAGCAGTTTAAGGTCGTCGCGCCGCGCAAGCCGAAGGCGTCCCGCGACAAGTCGTCCGAAACGTTCATTTTGGGCCGGCAGCTGAAGCATCCGCGGTGACGCGGAGCGCGGTGCCGCAAACGGGCTCCGGCCCTTGCCAGACAAGCGAAGCGCTATCGCGACGGTTGTCAATGCTTATGGCGGGGGTGGTCGGACTGGATTAGAATGACCGAGGAGCGCCGCAAGGAAAATGTAGGCGCTCGTCTACGAGTGAAGGAGTGGTGCTTTGAACAACAATATGTTTTCGAAGGCAGCAGTGTGGCTGGTGATCGCACTGGTGCTGTTTACGGTGTTCAAGCAGTTCGACAAGCCCCGCGTCCAGGAAGGTGTGTCCTATTCGCAGTTCATGGACGACGCCAAGAACGGCAAGGTCAAGAACGTCATCGTGCAGGGGCGCAACCTCACCGTCACTCCGGCTGATGGCCAGAAATACCAGATCGTGTCGCCCGGCGACATCTGGATGGTCGGCGACCTGATGAAGTACGGCGTCCAGGTCAGCGGCAAGGCCGATGACGAGCCGAACGCGCTGATGTCCGCGTTGTACTACCTCGGGCCGACGATCCTGATCATCGTGTTCTGGTTCTACATGATGAGGCAGATGCAGGGAGGTGGCAAAGGCGGCGCGTTTTCGTTCGGGAAATCGCGTGCGCGGCTGATCGACGAGAACAACAACGCGGTGAACTTCTCCGACGTCGCGGGCTGCGACGAAGCGAAGGAAGAAGTGTCCGAGCTCGTCGACTTCCTGCGCGACCCGCAGAAATTCCAGAAACTGGGCGGCCGCATTCCGCGCGGCGTACTGCTCGTCGGCCCTCCGGGTACCGGCAAGACGCTGCTCGCCCGCGCGATCGCCGGTGAAGCGAAGGTGCCGTTCTTCAGCATCTCGGGTTCCGACTTTGTCGAAATGTTCGTCGGCGTCGGCGCGGCCCGTGTGCGCGACATGTTCGAGCAGGCGAAGAAGCACGCGCCGTGCATCGTGTTCATCGATGAAATCGACGCGGTCGGTCGTCATCGCGGCGCCGGCATGGGCGGCGGCAACGACGAGCGCGAGCAGACGCTGAACCAGATGCTGGTCGAGATGGACGGCTTCGAAGCGAACTCGGGCGTGATCGTGATCGCCGCGACCAACCGTTCCGACGTGCTCGACAAGGCGCTGCTGCGCCCGGGCCGTTTCGACCGCCAGGTCTATGTCGGTCTGCCGGACATCCGCGGCCGCGAGCAGATCATGCGCGTGCACCTGCGCAAGGTGCCGATCGCGAACGACGTCGATGCGGCAGTCATCGCGCGCGGCACGCCGGGCTTCTCGGGCGCCGACCTCGCGAACCTCGTGAACGAAGCGGCGCTGTTCGCTGCCCGCCGCGGCAAGCGCATCGTCGAGATGCAGGATTTCGAGGACGCGAAGGACAAGATCTTCATGGGTCCGGAGCGCAAGTCGGCGGTGATTCGCGAAGAAGCGAAGCGTGCGACGGCTTACCACGAGTCGGGCCACGCTGTGATCGCGAAGCTGCTGCCGAAGGCCGACCCGGTGCACAAGGTCACGATCATCCCGCGCGGTCGCGCGCTGGGCGTCACGTGGCAGTTGCCGGAGCATGACAACGAGACGTACTCGAAGGATTACCTGCTCGACCGCCTGGCGATCCTGTTCGGCGGCCGCGTGGCCGAGGAACTGTTCCTGAACCTGATCAGCACCGGCGCGTCGGACGACTTCAACAAGGCGACGCAGACGGCGCGTGCGATGGTGGCGCGTTTCGGCATGACCGATGCGCTCGGGCCGATGGTCTACGTCGACGACGAGAACGACAGCGGCCCGTTCGGCCGCGGCTTCACCCGCACGATCTCGGAAGCGACGCAGCAGAAGGTCGATGGCGAAATCCGCCGCGTGCTCGACGAGCAGTACGGCCTTGCGCGCCGCCTGCTCGAAGAGAACCGCGACAAGGTCGAGGCGATGACGGCCGCGCTGATGGAGTGGGAGACGATCGACGCCGATCAGATCAACGACATCATGGAAGGGCGTCCGCCGCGCTCGCCGAAGAGCTCGCCGGCCGTCGGCGGCGATTCGTCGGGTGGCGGCACGGCCGCCGAAGTGAAGCCCGGCAACGCGCCGGCGCCTGCTTCGCCGGCCTGACCTCCGCCGTAGCACCGTTCACGGGCTGGTGTGGCTTCACACCGGCCCGTTTTGCATTCATCAACACCTCCCGCCCGTGCCCGAATCCGCAGTTTCAGCCTCCATTCCCGCGCCGCTCCAGTGCGGCCGTTTCTCGCTGACGTTCGAACGCCCGCTCGTGATGGGCATTCTCAACGCCACCCCCGATTCGTTTTCCGACGGCGGCCGCTTCCTCGCGCGCGACGATGCGCTGCGGCAGGCCGAGCGGATGATCGCCGAAGGCGTCGACCTGATCGACATCGGCGGCGAATCGACGCGTCCCGGTGCGCCGCCCGTGCCGCTCGACGAGGAACTCGCACGCGTGATCCCGCTGGTCGAAGCGCTGCGGCCGCTGAACGTGCCGCTGTCGATCGACACTTACAAGCCGGCCGTGATGCGCGCGGCGCTCGCTGCCGGCGCCGATCTGATCAACGATATCTGGGGGTTCCGCCAGCCGGGTGCGATCGACGCCGTGCGCGAAGGCAACAGCGGGCTGTGCGCGATGCACATGCTCGGCGAGCCGCAGACGATGCAGGTCGGCGAGCCCGACTACCGTGACGTCGTGACCGACGTGCACGACTTTCTCGCCGCACGCGCGCAGGCGCTGCGCGATGCGGGGGTCGCACCGGAGCGGATCTGCGTCGATCCGGGTTTCGGGTTCGGCAAGGCCGTGGTCGACGACAACTACGCGCTGCTGGCCGCGCTGCCGGACACGGCGCCCGCGCGGCCCGACGGGCGCGCGTATCCGATTCTCGCGGGCATGTCGCGCAAGTCGATGCTTGGCGCGGTGATCGGCGGCAAGCCGCCGATCGAACGCGTCGCGGCGAGCGTGGCGGCCGCGTTGTGCGCGGTCGGGCGTGGTGCGGCGATCGTGCGTGTGCATGACGTCGCTGCGACGGTCGATGCACTGAAAGTATGGAACGCCGTGCGCGAAGCCGCGCGGCAACGATAAGTCAGAAGTCAGAAAGACGAAGGAGGAAGGTTCGCCATGGGACGTCGATATTTCGGCACGGACGGCATTCGCGGCACGGTGGGCGATGCGCCCATCACGCCTGATTTCGTGTTGCGTCTCGGCTATGCAGCCGGCAAGGTGTTGGCCGGCGCGGCCGACGTCGCGGCGGGTGCGCGTCCGACGGTGCTGATCGGCAAGGACACGCGTGTTTCGGGCTACATGCTCGAGGCCGCGCTCGAGGCCGGCTTTTCGGCGGCTGGCGTCGACGTGATGCTGGCCGGCCCGATGCCGACGCCGGGCGTTGCGTACCTGACGCGCGCGCTGCGCCTGTCGGCCGGTGTCGTGATCAGCGCATCGCACAACCCGTATCAGGACAACGGGATCAAGTTCTTCTCCGCCGACGGCAACAAGCTGCCCGACGATACCGAGGCGGAGATCGAAGCATGGCTCGACAAGCCGCTCGACTGCGCGTCGTCGGACCGGCTCGGCAAGGCGCGCCGCCTCGATGACGCGGCCGGCCGCTACATCGAGTTCTGCAAGAGCACGTTCCCGGCCGCGTACGACCTGCGCGGGCTCAAGCTCGTGATCGATTGCGCGCACGGCGCCGCATACCAGATCGCGCCTCACGTATTCCACGAACTCGGCGCGGACGTGATCCCGATCGGTGTCGCGCCGAACGGCTTCAACATCAACGATGGTGTGGGCGCCACGGCGCCCGACGCACTGGTGCGCGCGGTGCGAGCAAACCATGCGGACCTCGGCATCGCGCTCGACGGCGATGCCGATCGCCTGCAGGTCGTCGATTCGACGGGCCGCCTGTACAACGGCGACGAGTTGCTCTACGTGCTCGTGAAGGACCGGATCGCGACTGCCGGCAAGGTCGACGGCGCGGTCGGCACCCTGATGACGAACCTCGCGGTCGAGGTCGCGCTGCAGCGCGAGGGCGTGCAGTTCGTGCGGGCGGCCGTCGGCGATCGCTACGTGCTCGAACAACTGCGCGAGCGCGGCTGGCAGCTCGGCGCGGAAGGCTCGGGCCACATCCTGTCGCTCGACCGCCATTCGACCGGCGACGGCATCGTGTCGGCACTGCTCGTGCTCGCTGCGCTCAAGCGCAGCGGCCGCACGCTTGCGCAGATGCTGGACGGCGTTACGCTGTTCCCGCAGAAGCTGATCAACGTGCGGATGAAGCCGGGTGCCGACTGGAAGGGCAGTGCATCGATTCGCGCGGCGATCGACGCGGCCGAAAGCGCGCTCGCCGGCCGCGGCCGTGTGCTGATCCGCGCGTCGGGCACCGAGCCCGTGCTGCGCGTGATGGTCGAGGCACAGCATGCGGCCGACGCGACCCGCCACGCGGAAGCGATTGCCGACGCAGTGCGCGCGGCGACGAGCTGAGCCGAATTGGCGATGGCGCACGATGGTCCGGCCGGGCGCGTGCAGCCTCGCCGATGATCCGACAGGCGGCGCCTTCGGGCGCCGCAATTCGTCAGACGCAAAGGTTTGCGCTATTAAATAGAGAGGGCCTTCGACGCGGATTTCGTCGGAACAAAAACATCCGACCCCGAATCGTGATGGCCAATGGCGATGGGCCTCCGACCCCGGATTCGGCGAATGCGCTTCGCTCGAACCTCGCATGGGCGGGGGCCGCACACCCTTCCTGACCGGCAGTTCTTGCCGCCATTTCCGCGCCGCGCGGCCGCCCGCACAGGGCCCGATACACCCTTTCAACTAGTCATGTTACTGTCACGCCAGTTTCATCGATTGTCACATTATCGTCATGAGGAGCCCCTAACCTTCGCGGTGCCGTAGTCATCCGCTCACACACTGGAGGTCTCATGAAATTGATGCAAACCGCGATTGCCGGCCTGGCTGGCGCGCTTTTCGCAGTCGCCGCGCAAGCTGCCGACATCACGGGCGCAGGCAGCACGTTCGCGATGCCGATCTATACGAAATGGGCTGCCGACTACCAGCAGGCCGGCGGCGCGAAGGTGAACTATCAGGGTATCGGTTCGTCGGGCGGTCTCAAGCAGATCAACGCGAAGACGGTCGATTTTGCCGGTTCGGACGCTCCGCTGAAGGACGAAGAGCTCGCGAAGGAAGGCCTGTTCCAGTTCCCGACGGTGGTCGGCGGCGTGGTGCCGGTCGTCAACGTGCCGGGCGTGAAGGCCGGCGAACTGACGCTGTCGGGCCCGGTGCTCGGCGACATCTACCTCGGCAAGATCAAGAAGTGGAACGATCCGGCGATCGTTGCGCTGAACCCGAAGGTCAAGCTGCCGGATACGGACATCGCCGTGGTTCGCCGCGCTGACGGTTCGGGCACGAGCTTCATCTGGACGAACTACCTGTCGAAGGTCAACGACGAGTGGAAGTCGAAGATCGGCGAAGGCACGACGGTCAACTGGCCGACGGGCACGGGCGGCAAGGGCAACGACGGCGTCGCGGCCTTCGTGCAGCGCCTGCCGGGCGCGATCGGCTACGTCGAGTGGGCGTACGCGAAGAAGAACAACATGACCTACACGGCCCTGAAGAACTCGACGGGCACGGTGGTCGAGCCGAAGACCGAAACGTTCAAGGCCGCTGCTGCCGGCGCGAACTGGTCGAAGTCGTTCTACCAGATCCTGACGAACCAGCCGGGCAAGGAAGCATGGCCGGTCGTCGGCGCGACGTTCGTGCTGCTGCATGCGAAGCAGGACAAGCCGGAGCAGGGCGCCGAAACGCTGAAGTTCTTCAGCTGGGCGTTCAAGAACGGCGAGAAGGCCGCCGACAGCCTCGACTACATCTCGCTGCCGGCGTCGGTCGAGACGGAAATCCGCAAGCAGTGGAAGACGAAGGTGACGGACGCATCGGGCAAGCCGGTCGCCGCAGAGTAAGCAATCCAGCGGTTCGCTGCCCGGCCGTGCAGGCCGGGCAGTGTGTGCGGTAAGGCCGGGCGTCACGGCGCCCGGCGATCCAGAACAGGCGCCCATGTCTGATATTTCCTACTCGTCTTCCCGGTCTGATGGCGCGCAGCAACGCGCGCCGAGCCGTCTCGGAGACGTTCTGTTCGGCGGCCTCGCACGGCTGGCCGCGATCGTGACCCTGCTGCTGCTGGGCGGGATCATCGTTTCCCTGATCATTGCGTCGATGCCGACCATCCAGAAGTTCGGCCTCGGCTTCCTCTGGCAAACCGAGTGGGATCCGAACTCGGACATCTACGGCGCAGTCGTGCCGATCTACGGCACGATCGTGACGTCGATCATCGCACTCGTCATCGCGGTACCGGTCAGCTTCGGCATCGCACTGTTCCTCACCGAATTGTCGCCCGTGTGGCTGCGTCGCCCGCTCGGCATCGCGATCGAGCTGCTCGCCGCGATTCCGTCGATCGTGTACGGCATGTGGGGCCTGCTCGTGTTCGCGCCGATCTTCGCCGAATACTTCCAGAAGCCGATCGGCCGTCTCTTCAAGGACGTGTGGGTGCTCGGTCCGCTGACGGCGGGTGCGCCGATCGGCATCGGCATTCTCGCGGCCGGCGTGATCCTCGCGATCATGATCATCCCGTACATCGCGTCGGTGATGCGCGACGTGTTCGAAGTCACACCCGTGCTGCTCAAGGAGTCGGCCTATGGGATCGGCTGCACGACGTGGGAAGTGATGTGGAAGGTCGTGCTGCCCTATACGAAGACCGGCGTGATCGGCGGCGTGATGCTCGGCCTCGGCCGCGCGCTCGGCGAAACGATGGCCGTGACCTTCGTGATCGGCAACACCAACCTGCTCGACAGCGTGTCGCTGTTCGCGCCGGGCAACAGCATCACGTCGGCGCTCGCGAACGAATTCGCGGAAGCGCAACCGGGCCTGCATACGTCCGCACTGATGGAACTGGGCCTGATCCTGTTCGTGATCACGTTCATCGTGCTGTCCATCTCCAAACTGCTGCTGCTTCGTCTCGAGAAAGGAGAGGGCAAGAAATGAGCGAGCCCGTCATGAATTTCCCGGGGCCGAACGGCGCCGTGCTCGACGCGATGCGCAACCGCCTGCAGCGCAAGCGCAAGATGATCAACGCGATCGCGCTGACCGCATCGCTCGCCGCCATGGCGTTCGGCCTGCTGTGGCTCGTATGGATTCTCTACACCACGGTGCATCTCGGCGTCGGCGGCCTGTCGCTGCAGCTGTTCACCGAATCGACGCCCGCGCCGAACACCGAAGGCGGCGGCCTGGCGAACGCGATCGTCGGCAGCTTGCTGCTGTGCGGTTTCGGCACGCTCGTCGGCACGCCGATCGGCATCCTCGCGGGCGTCTATCTCGCCGAATACGGCCAGAAGAACCTGCTGGCGAGCACGATCCGCTTCATCAACGACATCCTGCTGTCGGCGCCGTCGATCGTCATCGGGCTGTTCGTGTACGCGATCGTCGTCGCGAAGTCGGGGCGCTTCTCGGGCTGGGCCGGTGTGATCGCGCTCGCACTGCTGCAGATTCCGATCGTGATCCGCACGACCGAGAACATGCTGAAGCTCGTGCCGAACGCGCTGCGCGAAGCAGCCGTCGCGCTCGGTACGCCGAAGTGGCGGATGGTGCTGAAGATCACGCTGCGCGCATCGGTCGGCGGGATCGTGACGGGCGTGCTGCTCGCGATCGCGCGGATCGCCGGCGAAACGGCGCCGCTGCTGTTCACCGCGCTGTCGAACCAGTTCTTCTCGTGGGACATGAGCCAGCCGATGGCGAACCTGCCCGTCACGATCTACAAGTTCGCGATGAGCCCGTTCGCCGAATGGCAGTCGCTCGCGTGGGCGGGCGTGTTCCTGATTACGCTCGGGGTGCTCGGACTCAACATCCTGGCGCGCTCGATCTTCTCGAAAAAGTAACGGCGGAGCAATCCGATGAATATGGCAGAGAGCCACCTGAATCCCGTCGAGCGCGCTGCTGCGCCCGCCGGCACGCAAGACGCGGCACATGGCCGCCCGCTGGCGCCGCTGAACGCGAAGATCGAGGTCAACAACCTCAACTTCTTCTACAACAAGTTCCATGCGCTGAAGAACATCAACCTGCGCATTCCCGAAGGGAAGGTGACGGCGTTCATCGGTCCGTCGGGTTGCGGCAAGTCGACGCTCCTGCGCACGTTCAACAAGATGTATGCGCTCTATCCGGAGCAGCGCGCCGAAGGCGAGATCCTGATGGACGGCGAGAACCTGCTGACCACCAAGCGCGACATTTCGCTGCTGCGCGCGCGGATCGGCATGGTGTTCCAGAAGCCGACCCCGTTCCCGATGTCGATCTACGACAACATCGCGTTCGGCGTGAAGATGTTCGAGAAGCTCACGCGCTCGGAGATGGACGATCGCGTCGAGTGGGCGCTGACGAAGGCCGCGCTGTGGAACGAAGTGAAGGACAAGCTGAACCAGAGCGGTTACGGGCTGTCCGGCGGCCAGCAGCAGCGTCTGTGCATCGCGCGCGGTATCGCGATCCGTCCGGAAGTGCTGCTGCTCGACGAGCCGTGCTCGGCGCTCGACCCGATCTCGACCGGCCGCATCGAGGAGCTGATCGCGGAGCTGAAGAGCGACTACACGGTCGTGATCGTCACGCACAACATGCAGCAGGCCGCGCGCTGCTCGGACTACACGGCCTACATGTACCTGGGCGAACTGATCGAATTCGGCGACACCGAGAAGATCTTCATCAAGCCGGTGCGCAAGGAAACGGAAGACTACATCACCGGCCGTTTCGGCTGATGACGGAGAATCACAACCATGTCGGATAAACATCTGTCGAGCCAGTTCGACGCGGACCTGAATGCCGTGTCGTCGAAAGTGCTGGAAATGGGCGGACTCGTCGAGTCGCAGATCGTCGGCGCGATGCATGCGCTCAACGAATTCGACCGCGAGACGGCCGAGAAGGTGATCGCGGCCGAGGAAACGCTGAATGCGATGGAAGTCGACATCGACCAGGAGTGCGGCAACATCATCGCGCGGAGGCAGCCGGCCGCGCGCGATCTGCGTCTTCTGATGTCGATTTCGAAAACGATTACGAACCTCGAGCGCGCCGGCGACGAGGCCGAGAAGATCGCGAAGCGCGTGCGTCGTCTGATCGACGAGCCGGCCGCGCGTGCGGTGAACATCGCCGAGATCAAGGTGTCGGGCGAGATGGCCGTGACGATCCTGCGCCGCGCGCTCGACGCATTCGCGCGCCTCGATACGGTGGCGGCCGCGCAGATCGTCAAGGACGACAAGGAAATCGATCTCGAATTCCGCGCGTTCGTGCGCAAGCTCGTGTCGTACATGCAGGAAGATCCGCGCACGATCTCGGTCGGCCTCGAGTACCTGTTCATCGCGAAAGCGATCGAACGGATCGGCGACCACGCGAAGAACATCGCCGAATTCATCATCTACATCGTGAAGGGCACCGACGTGCGGCATCAGCCGCGCGACACGCTCGATCGCGAAGCCAACAGTTAATCGACTCCGTAAGGAAGAACAGAGGTGCCGATGCCCAGCAACATTCTCGTCGTTGAAGATGAGCCCGCGATTTCCGAACTGATCTCGGTGAATCTCCAGCATGCCGGTCACTGCCCGATCCGCGCGTACAACGCGGAGCAGGCGCAGAACCTGATCAGCGACGTGCTGCCCGATCTCGTGCTGCTCGACTGGATGCTGCCGGGCAAGTCCGGCATTGCGTTCGCGCGCGACCTGCGCAACAACGAACGGACCAAGCACATCCCGATCATCATGCTGACCGCGCGCGGCGACGAGCAGGACAAGGTGCTCGGCCTCGAGATCGGCGCGGACGACTACGTGACGAAGCCGTTCTCGCCGAAGGAACTGATGGCGCGCATCAAGGCCGTGCTGCGCCGCCGCGCGCCGCAGCTGACCGAGGACGTCGTGTCGATCAACGGGCTGCGCCTCGATCCGGCCACGCACCGGGTCGCCGCGCATGGCGACGGCAGCGAGATCAAGCTCGATCTCGGTCCGACCGAATTCCGCCTGCTGCATTTCTTCATGACGCATCCGGAGCGCGTGCACAGCCGCACGCAGTTGCTCGACCAAGTCTGGGGCGATCACGTGTTCGTCGAAGAGCGCACCGTCGACGTCCACATCAAACGATTGCGCGCGGCCTTGAAACCGGCCGGCTGCGATGCGATGATCGAGACCGTGCGCGGCAGCGGCTACCGGCTCGCCAAGCACGCGTAACGTATTCGGGCATGCCGTGTGCCACGGCATGCCGTTCATTCTTTCGGGCGCTGAATCATGAACATCATCTGGGCGCGCTTTCTCGTGTCGCTCGTGCTGCTCGTGCTGATCAGCGTATTGGTCGGCGTGTTCGCCGGCCCGATCGCGGGCCTCGGGTTCGCGGTCGTGATGCTGGTCGCGCAGGGTTTCTTCAGCACCTTCCATACGCAACGCCTGTGGCGTTTGCTCGATGCGCCCGTCTACGGGGAGGTGCCGAGCGCACCGGGCATCTGGGGCGAAATCTACTACCGGCTGCACAAGCTCGCGAAGCAGTGGCATGCGCAGGTGCGACAGGTCGAGCAGCAGCATTCGCGCTTCATCCAGGCGATCCAGGCGTCGCCGAATGGCGTCGCGATGCTCGACGACCACGACCAGATCGAGTGGTGCAACGCGATCGCCGAGGTGCATTTCGGCCTCGATGCGAAGCGCGACCTGCGCCAGCACATCACGAACCTGGTTCGTCATCCGGATTTCGTCCGCTACCTGAACGCACAGCATTACGACGAGACGCTCGTGATGCGCGGGATGGGCGACTCGCGTCAGAACGTGCTCGAAGTGCAGGTGTTCCCGTACGGCGAGAACCGCAAGCTGCTGCTCACGCAGGACATCACGGAACTCGAGCGGACCGACGCGATGCGGCGCGACTTCGTCGCGAACGTGTCGCACGAACTGAAGACGCCGCTTACCGTGCTGTCGGGCTTTCTCGAGACGATGCGCGAACTGCCGCTGAACGAGGAAGATCGCGCGCGCTATCTCGAGATGATGGAGCAGCAGGCGTCGCGGATGCGGCACATCGTCACCGATCTGCTGGTGCTCGCGAAGCTCGAGGGCGAAAGCAAGCCGCCGATGGATCACGCGATCGACATGCGCGCCGTGTTCGACCATCTGAAGGAAGATGCGCAGACGTTGTCGAACGGGCATCACGAGATCACGTTCACGATCGACGAGACGCTCGGCGTCACGGGCGCGCAGACGGAAGTCTTCAGTGCGTTCGCGAATCTCGTGACCAACGCGATCCGTTATACGCCGGACGGCGGCAAGATCGTCGTATCATGGCGGCGCGAAGGCGCGCAGGGCGTGTTCTCCGTCACCGACAGCGGCTTCGGCATTCCGGCCGCCGACCTGCCGCGGTTGACCGAGCGCTTCTACCGCGTCGACCGCAGCCGTTCGCGCGATACGGGTGGCACGGGGCTCGGCCTCGCGATCGTCAAGCATGTGCTGCAGCGCCACGACTCGCACCTGTACGTGCAGAGCGAGGAAGGACGCGGCAGCACGTTCACCGCGCGCTTCCCGGCCTCGCGGATCATCGCGATCCGGCCGGCCGCGTTTGAAGCGTGAGTGTGTGACGCGATCCGGGCGCCTTGTGTCGGCATCTCGCCGGAAATAAAAAGCACAGCCCTCGGGCTGTGCTTTTTCGTTTGGTGGCGCGGCAAGCGAAACCGCGCGCCGCCCCGTGTCTACGAACAGAACTTTGCGAGCAGCCCGAGCTGCGCGTTGCGGATCGTCTTGCCCGCACGGCGCCGGCGGTAGTGGCCGTCGCTGAGCATCTGCCAGGCCGACTGGTTGTCGCCGAGGCAGACCGACAGCCCTTCGGCGATCACGCGGCGCTTCAGCTTGCGCTCGCGGATCGGGAACGCGACTTCGACGCGGCGGAACAGGTTGCGGTCCATCCAGTCGGCGCTCGACAGATAGACGTCCTCGGCGCCGCCCGCGTGGAAATAGTAGATGCGGTGGTGTTCGAGGAAGCGTCCGACGATCGAGCGAACCGTGATGTTCTCCGACAGCCCCGGCACGCCAGGCTTCAGCGCGCACACGCCGCGCACGATCAGGTCGACCTTCACGCCGGCCTGCGACGCTTCGTACAGTGCGGCGATCACCGACGGCTCCAGCAGCGCGTTCATCTTCGCGACAATGCGCGCGCGCTTGCCGGCGCGTGCATTGTCGATCTCCGCGCGGATCGATTCGATGATGCGCGGATGCAGCGTGAACGGCGATTGCCACAGCTCGTGCAACATGAGTTCGCCGCCGATCCCGGTCAGCTGCTGGAAGACGTGGTGGACGTCCTCGCAGATCTTCTGGTCGGCCGTCATCAGCCCGAAGTCGGTGTAGAGGCGGGCAGTGCGCGGGTGATAGTTGCCGGTGCCGAGGTGAACGTAGCGGCGCAGCGACGCCTTGCCGTGCTGCACGACGCGCCGCACGATCAGCATCATCTTCGCGTGGCACTTGTGGCCGACCACCCCGTACACGACGTGCGCGCCGACGGCTTCGAGCTGCGATGCCCAGTTGATGTTGGTTTCCTCGTCGAAGCGTGCGAGCAGTTCGACGACGACGGTCACTTCCTTGCCGTTGCGCGCGGCTTCCATCAGCGCGTCCATCAGCGGCGAATCGGTGCCGGTGCGGTAGATCGTCTGCTTGATCGCGACGACGCTCGGATCCTTCGCGGCCTGCTGCAGCAGCTCGAGCACCGGCTGGAAACTTTCGTACGGGTGGTGCAGCAGGATGTCGCCGTCGTCGATCGCGTCGAACATCGTCGGCGCGTTGACGATCGCGGGCGGGATCGATGCGACGAACGGTGCGAACTTCAGGTCGGGTCGATCGACGAGATCGGGGATCTGCATCAGCCGCACGAGGTTCACGGAGCCGGCCACGCGATAGCAGTCCTTCTCGCCGAGCAGGCTTTCCTCGAGCAGGCGCCGCACGATATGCGCCGGCGTGTCGGCCGACACCTCGAGCCGCACGGCGTTGCCGAGGTGGCGCGCGGGCAGTTCGCCCTGCAGCGCGACGCGCAGGTTGGTGATTTCGTCCTCGTCGACGAACAGCTCGCTGTTGCGCGTGATGCGAAACTGGTTGCAGCTCTTCACGACCAGTTGCGGGAACAGTTCGCCGACGAAGCGCTGCATGAACGAGCTGAGCAGCACGAAGCCGTGCTCGAAGCCCGACAGCGCCTGCGGCATGCGCACGACGCGCGGCAGCGCGCGCGGCGCCTGCACGATGCCCATCACCGCCTGGCGGCCGAATGCGTCGCGGCCCTCGAGCTCGACGACGAAATTCAGGCTCTTGTTCAACACGCGCGGGAACGGGTGCGCGGGATCGAGGCCGATCGGCGTCAGCACGGGCAGCAGTTCATCGAGAAAGTAGCGGCGCGCCCATTCGAGCTGTTCTTCGTTCCACGTGTCGCTCGCGTGGAAGTAGATGCCTTCCTGTTCGAGCGCGGGCAGCACGGTTTCGTGCAGCATCGTGTACTGGCGGTGCACGAGCCGTTGCGCGCGCTCCACGACGAGGTCGTAAGCGTGCTGTAACGACATGCCGTCCGGCGTCAGTGCGCCGGGGTTGTCGCGGATCTGTTCCTGAAGGCCGGCCATCCGGACTTCGAAGAATTCGTCGAGGTTGCTGCTGGTGATGCAGATGAAGCGCAGTCGCTCGAGCAATGGAATCTGTGGGTCAGCCGCCTGGGCCAGCACGCGCTCGTTGAAACCGAGGATGCCGAGTTCACGATTGAGAAGCGGATAACGGACGGACATCGGCAGAGTAGGGGATGATTCGGGCGATGATTCGAAAGGACGCTCGGAAACTCTCACGGTACGATGACGTGCAGATGACGATGGTGTATTTATATCGGGAAATTCTACGCCTGAACCGTTTCGTCTCATAAATGTTTCGGCCATATACAATCTACCCGTGTACATGCCCGTGAAGCGTGGCAACGGCAAGCGTTCCACGCTTAAAATGTCGCCTTTGATTGATCGCCCAGCGTGGCCGGACCGGCTGCCGCGGGCGAACGCGCACGGAGCCCCCTTCTGATGGTTAATTCCCCCCACTTGCTGGCTGCCGTCGATCTCGGCTCGAACAGCTTTCGGCTGATCGTCGGGCGCGTCGAGGAAACGCCGGCGGGCAGCCAGATCTATCCCGTCGACGCGCTGCGCGAGCCCGTTCGACTGGCCGCGGGCCTGTCGAGCGACAAGATGCTCGATCGCGCGTCGCAGGAGCGTGGCTGGGAGGCGCTCAAGCGGTTCGGCGAACGCCTGCGCGATTTCCATCCCGATCATGTGCGCGCGGTGGCGACCAACACGCTGCGCGTCGCGAAGAACGCGGGCGAGTTTCTCGGCGAGGCCGAAGCGGCGCTCGGTTTTCCGATCGAAGTGATTGCGGGCCGCGAAGAGGCGCGCCTGATCTACGCGGGTGCCGCGCATTCGGTGCCGGCGAGCGCCGGCAAGCGGCTCGTCGTCGACATCGGCGGCGGCTCGACCGAATTCATCATCGGCTCGCACTACACGCCGCTCGTGATGGAGAGCCTCTACATCGGCTGCGTAAGCCATAGCCGCTCATTCTTCCCGGCCGGCAACGTCGACGAATACACGATGCGGCAGGCCGAACTCGCGGCCAAGCGCGAGATCCAGATCATTTCCAGCGAGTACAAAAAAGCGGGATGGGACCAGGCAATCGGTTCGTCCGGCACCGCGCGTGCGCTCGCGGAACTCGTCGAGGCGAACGGCTTCAACGACGCGGGCATCACGCACGGCATCTCGCGCGGCGGGCTCGAACGCCTCAAGCGCGCGCTGATCAAGTCCGAGAACGTGAACCGGCTGAAGCTGATCGCGCTGAAGCCCGACCGCGTGCCGGTGCTCGCCGGCGGCCTCGCGATCATGCTCGCGGTATTCGAGGAGCTTGGGGTCGACTACGTCGATACCACCGACGGCGCACTGCGTCTCGGCGTGCTGTACGACCTGCTCGGCCGGACCCAGCACGAGGACATGCGCGCGGTGACCGTCGAGGGCTTCACGCGCCGCTACGGCGTGGATCGCGCGCAGGCCGGGCGCATCGGTGCGCTCGCGGTGCGGTTCTACGACGAGCTCGACGAATCCGACGACGAAGCACGGGAGGAAGGCCGGATGTTCCTCGGTTGGGCCGCCGCGTTGCACGAGATCGGCCTGTCGATCTCGCATAGCTCGTATCACAAGCATTCGGCCTATATCGCGAGCAACGCCGACATGCCCGGTTTCTCGCGCACCGATCAGGCGCGTCTTGCCGCGCTCGTGCTCGGGCATGCAGGCAAGCTCGGCAAGCTGTCGCAGGCGCGCGACGTCGAGTGGCCGCTGTTGTTCTGCCTGCGGCTCGCGGCGCTGCTGTGCCGGCGCCGGACCGATGCCGGGCTGCCGGACATTTCCGTGTCGCAGATGAAGAAGGGCGGGTATGAAGTGCGCCTGCCGAGCGCATGGGTCGAGCAGAACCCGCTGACCGACTACAGCCTCAGCCAGGAAGCGGCCGAGTGGGAGAAGGTTGGTATTCCGTACCGAGTGGTTTATACGGGCGCGTGACGCGGCGGCGCGCTTGCGCCGTCAGGCTGCCTTACGACGCGCTCAGTCCGAGCACACGATCGCGGTCAGGAACGGGAATGCCTGCTTGACGGTCGCATCACTACCGGCCTTGCGCACGGCCTGCTCGACCGCGTTCTTCGTGCCGCGTACCACGACGCCATATGCCCAGTCGCCGATCGGCGTGCCGTCGCCGGGCTGGAAGATTGGGTCGTTCGCCTGGTAGCCGAGCACGACATAGACGCCGAAGCCATAGGCGGTCAGCGGATGGTTCGTGCGGAATGCGTTCACCGAATTCGATTCGACGTGCATCGGCTCCGACTGGATATCACCCGCCGCGAGCAGCGGTGCGACGAATTTATGGCCGTTCGAATGGCAGTCGAGCGCGTCGTCGAGCGACTTGGCCGATGCGACGCCGGACGCGCCGACGGTTCCGATTGCGAGCAGCGCGCCGAACAGGGCGGTCTTGAAAGCGTGGTTTTTCATGCGCGGTTGCGGGTTGGTCGCGGATATTATCGCGTGTTCCCGCAAGTTTCGTGCGCGGGCTGCGGGCAGTGCGGCACTGGTGGCGGCTGGCGCACCAAACGAAAAAGGGTTGCAAGCGCAATGGCTTGCAACCCTTGTCGTGTATCTCGTGGTCGGAGCGATAGGATTCGAACCTACGACCCTCTGATCCCAAATCAGATGCGCTACCAGGCTGCGCTACGCTCCGACGAGCCAAAGATTGTATCGTCTAATGGGTGGCCGGGTCAACAACGTTCTGTATGCGGCGGACATCATCACGAATCGCTCACGATTGGCGACAATTCGGGGAGTGATCGCCCGGCCCGCAGGTGCGGCCGGATCTTTCGTCGAAGCATGGAGAGACATCATGATGAACCTGATCCTGTGGCGCCACGCCGAGGCCGAAGACTACGCGGCAAACGACCTCGCACGTCAGTTGACGGCCCGCGGGCGCAAGGAAGCGCAGGCCATGGCCAAATGGCTGCGCGGCCGGCTCGAGTCGAGCAGCGCGATCCTCGCGAGCCCGGCGGCGCGCACCGTGCAGACCGTGGAGGCGCTGACGGACCAATACCGGACAGTGGACGCGCTCGCGCCGGGCGGCAGCGTCGACGACGTGCTGGCGGCCGCCGGATGGCCTGACGGCATCGCGCCGACGGTCGTGATCGTCGGACACCAGCCGACCCTCGGCAGTGTCGCGGCGCAGCTGATCGCGGGCAACGACGACAGCTGGAGCGTCAAGAAGGGCGGTATCGTATGGCTCGTGAGCCGCACGCGCGACGGCAGCCGTCAGGCCGTGCTGCGCGCGGTATTGACGCCGGACCTTGTCTGAAGGGCGCCAGCGCATTGATCATACGGTTTCGCAAGCTTTCTGCTAAAGTCAATTCGGCGACACGTCATTGAAAGGACACGGTCGTGCCACAGAACGGTAACGACCGGTTACTACATTGGCTGGCATGTCGTTCTATTCCTTACGATCAGGAAAGCCTAATGCGAGAACTGCCGACGCCTACGCTCCCCTTTGCCTCGCTTCCCCTCGACACGTCGCGGCGTCACCTGCCGCGCGCTGCTGAAACCGTCACATCCGAGTACCGTCTGCGCGCCGCCTGGGCGCGCACGGAAGACGAACTGCGCGAGGCCCAGCGCCTGCGTTACACCGTGTTCGCCGAAGAAATGGGCGCGCAGGTCAGTGGTCCGTCCGGTCTCGATGTCGATCCGTTCGATGCCTATTGCGATCATCTGCTGGTGCGCGATCTCGATACGCTGAAGGTGGTCGGCACGTACCGTGTGTTGCCGCCGCACCAGGCCGCGCGTGTGGGCCGTCTGTACGCCGAAGGCGAATTCGACCTGTCACGCCTCACGCACCTGCGCGGCAAGATGGTTGAAGTCGGCCGCTCGTGCGTGCACAGCGACTACCGCAGCGGCGCCGTCATCATGGCGCTCTGGGGCGGTCTCGGCGCGTACATGATGCAGAACGGCTACGAGACGATGCTCGGCTGCGCGAGCGTGTCGATGGCCGACGGCGGACACTATGCGGCGAACCTGTATCAGTCGCTGCCGGCCAACTCGCTGACGGCGCCGGAATATCGCGCGTTCCCGCATACGGCGCTGCCGGTCGACGAACTGCAGACGGGCACCGTCGTTGCACCGCCGCCGCTGATCAAGGGCTATCTGCGTCTCGGTGCGAAGATTTGCGGCGCGCCGGCGTGGGATCCCGACTTCAACTGCGCGGACTTCCTGACGCTGTTCCGGCTGTCGGACATCAACGCGCGCTACGCCCGACACTTCCTGGGCTGAGCCGCTCTGATCGCAGCGCGCCGGTCACGACGCGCACACGAATGAACGCCGTCGCATGGCAACCTGCCACGCGACGGCGTTCGTTCCGACGATCGTGATTTATCCGGCCCCGTTAATTTGATCGATACGCGTTCACCACCGTGCGGCCACGCGCACGTTCGGAACGGACCGCGGGCGCGGCCCGGGCGACAGGGCGGGCTTGCCTAGTGCTTGCGCCGCCAGTCGAGCAGGTGGTGTTCGGCCATCCAGTGATGGATCATCCCTTCGCCGCCGTGGCTGCGCTTGTATTCGCGCGACTCGAAATACGACAGGGCGACGAGCACCATCAGACCGATAAACAGGCCAATCAGGCCAGCGATCTCTTCGGACGTCATGGCAGCCTCCTTTCAACGGCACAGCGCCATGGCTACATGGTAGAACATGCGCAGGACAACCCCTAACCCGGAATTCCGCTAGACTCGGCGCGGTCGTGGCGCGCGATGGGCGCGCCGTTTTCCGGAGCCTTCCCGATGACCCGTTTCATGCTGGCCGTGCTGGCCGCGTCCATTCTCGCCGGCTGTTCCAGTGATCCCCGTCAGGCCCGTCGTGGCCACCCGCCGCAAGATCCGGCCGATTACCACGGCGTGCCGACCGACATGACGCCGCCGTCGATGCTCGGTGAGCCGGCGCCGTCGGCATCCGCGCCAGCGCAATAACGAAACCGGCCTGCCTGCGTGGCCGTCAGGCGCCGGCTGCGGGGGCGTCGTCGGCGCCGATCCGCTGCGTCAGCGCCGGCAGGTAGCGCGCGAGCGTCGCGCCGCGCGCGACCATGAACAGCAGCAGCGCGAACCACAGCCCATGATTGCCGAACGGGCCGACAGCCGCCAGCGTTGCGGCGATGAAGATCGCGAACGACGCGATCATCGCGCGCATCAGCGATTGCGTCTGCGTCGCGCCGATGAACACGCCGTCGAGCAGGAACCCCCACACGGACACGATCGGCGAGATCGCCGCCCACGGCAGGTATTGCAGCGCGACCGCACGGATCCCAGCTTGGTCGGTCAGCCGTGCGACGATCCAGCCGCCGGCCGCCCAGTAGACGAGCGCGAACAGCAGTGCGCCGAGCGCGGACCACAGCACCGTGACACGTACGGCCCGCCGGAATGCGACGCGGTCGCGCGCGCCGGCTGCCGCGCCGACGAGCGCCTCGGCCGCATGCGCGAAGCCGTCGAGCCCGTATGCCATGAAGGTCTGGAAATTGAGCAGCAATGCGTTGGCCGCGAGCGTCGCATCGCCCTGTTTGGCGCCCAGGTGCGCGAACCAGCCGAACGCGCCGAGCAGGCATAGCGTGCGCAGGAAGATGTCGCGATTGAGCGCGATCAGCCGCTTGAGTGCCGCACGATCCGCCAAGGCACCCGCGGCCAGCGGCGCGAGGCCGCGCGGGCGCAGGCACCACAGCATCCATGCGCCGAGCGCGAAGCCGCACGCATCCGCGGTCGCGGTTGCTGCACCGATCCCGGCGATACCCCAGCCGAAGCCGTACACGTACAGCAGCACGGCACCGATGTTCACTGCATTGATGAAGACCTGCGCGACAAGCGCGAGCCGCACGCGCTGCACGCCGAGCAGATAGCCGAGCACGACGTAGTTCGCGAGCGCGAACGGCGCGCTCCAGATTCGTGCGTGGCCATAGGCCAGCGCCGTCGCGCGGACAGCGTCGCTGCCGCCCATCGCGGTCAGCGCGAACGACAGCAGCGGCACCTGCAGTGCGAGCACGGCGGCGCCGAGCGCGAACGCGACGATCAGCGCACGCAGTACGTTGAGCCGGATGCCGGCGGCGTCGCCGGCGCCATGCGCCTGGGCGACGAGGCCGGTCGTGCCCATGCGCAGGAAGCCGAAGCCCCAGAACACGAAGTTGAAGAACAGCCCGCCGAGCGCGACGCCGCCGAGATACTGCGCGCCATCGAGGTGGCCGGCGACGGCCGTGTCGACCGCGCCGAGGATCGGCTGGGTCAGGTTCGCAAGGACGATCGGGAAGGCGAGGGCGAGGACGCGCCGGTGCGAGACGGCGGCCGACCCAGTGCCCGCCCCATGCGGCAATGCGGATTCGGACATGGCGGTCGGGTCAGGCGCGTTCCTGTACGCAGACCCACGGCGACACGACGACCGCCCACAGCTCCGGATTGCGTGCGGCGAAGTCGGAGGCGGTTTCCGCCGGCATGCGCGTGACGAGACCGGACGACAGCCAACGCGTGACCTGTTCGGCGTCATCGCCGGCGATCGCTTCCGCGACGCTGACGAGATCGAGATCGCGTGCAACCGACAGCAGCTTGCCCTGCGCGAAGAAGCGCTCGAGATCGCACCAGTCGATCTTGGCGGTTTCGCCGAGGAGTTTGGCGTAGAGCGGGCTGTGCGACGCGCCCGCGGCGGATTCGTGTTGGTCGGAGGACATCGGTGATGTGCTGAAAAGACTGCGTGGGCGCCACTATAAACCATCCGGGCGCGCGGCCGGCCGCGCGGCGGGCATGCGCCCGGTTCACGCGCCGCGCAGCGCGCGGCGGACGATCTTGCCGGTTGCCGTCATCGGAAGGCTGTCGACGAACGCGATCGCGCGCGGATACTCGTGCGCGGCCAGACGAGTACGCACGTGGGCCTGCAGCGCGTGCACGAGCGCGTCGTCGCCGACATGGCCGGGGTTCAGCACGACGAACGCCTTGACGATTTCCGTGCGCGTCGGATCGGGTGCGCCGACGACGGCCGCCATCCGCACCGCCGGATGCGTGAGCAGGCAGTCCTCGATCGGCCCTGGGCCGATCCGGTAGCCGGCGCTCGTGATCACGTCGTCGTCGCGGCCGATGAAGCGCACGAAGCCGTCGGCGTCGATCGTGCCGGTGTCGCCGGTAAGCAGGTAGTCGCCCGCGAACTTGTCGCGGGTCGCGGCGGGATTGCGCCAGTATTCGAGGAACATCACCGGGTCGGGGCGGCGCACGGCGATGTGCCCCTCGACGCCGGGCGGCAGCGGCGTGCCGTGCTCGTCGACGATCGCGACCGCGTGGCCCGGCACGGCCTTGCCGATCGCACCGGGCCGCGCGTCGAACAGCGCCGCGCACGACGACAGCACCATGTTGCATTCGGTCTGTCCGTAGAACTCGTTGATCGTCACGCCGAGCGCGTCGCGTCCCCAGGCTGTCAGCTCGGTGCCAAGCGATTCCCCGCCGCTCGCGACCGATTTCAGCGCCAGCGCGTGACGCTCGCTCGGCGCGGGCACCGCGCGCATCAGCTTCAGCGCGGTCGGCGGCAGGAACGCGTGGGTCACGCCATGTCGCGCCATCAGTGCGAATGCGGCTTCGCCGTCGAACTTCTCGAAGCGGCGAGCGAGCACGGGAACGCCGTGGTGCCATGACGGCAGCAGCACGTCGAGGAGTCCGCCGATCCACGCCCAGTCGGCCGGTGTCCAGAACAGGCGTGCGTCGCGCGGAAAGCACTGCTGCGACATCTCGACGCCCGGCAGATGACCCAGCAGCACGCGATGCGCATGGAGCGCGCCTTTCGGCTTCCCGGTCGTCCCGGACGTATAGATGATGACCGCCGGGTCGTCGGCGGCGGTGTCCGCCGGCACGAAATCCGGCGATTCGGCCGCGAGTGCGGCGTCGAAACGCAGCACGCCGGGCGCGTCGGGCGCATCGTCGCCGATGCAGTAGCAGGTGCGCAGCGCCGGCAGTCGCGCGCGCAGCGGCGCGATCTTCGCGTACCCGGCGGCATCGGTGACGAGCGCGGCGGCTTCGCTGTTCTCGAGCCGGTATTCGAGCGCGTCGGCGCCGAACAGCGTGAACAGCGGCACCGCGATCGCGCCGAGCTTGTACGCGGCGAGATGGGCGATGGCCGTTTCCGGACCCTGCGCGAGGAAGATGGCGATCCGGTCGCCACGTTGCAAACCCGCCCGCGCGAGGCTATTTGCGAAACGGTTAGAAACATTCCTCAGGTCGTCGAACGTGAGGCGGGACACGTCGCCTTGTGCCGTTTCGTGAATCAGCGCGAGCCGTCCGCTGCCGTCGGCCCACTTGTCGCAGACGTCCACGCCGATGTTGTAGCGGGCCGGAACGTCCCACGCGAAGCGGGAGAGGAGGTTGTCGTAGCAGTCGGCGGCTGGCAGCATCGCGAGTCTCCTTGACGTCGATCGTCGGCATCGGTTGACGGATTACATCTGCATTTAATGCGACCGAAACCACAATGGCGTCTGATGGATAGGGGAATGTGCGGGCTCGTGTAACCGAGGGGCTCAGTGCACGATTCCGCCATGACGCATAAGATCATGACAAAACAGTGATATGACCATGGATTTGCTTCTGATAGCTGCGGGGTTCAGCCTGTTCGGAATCGGGGTGCTGGTGGTGTTTGCCAGCCGCGTCGATCCGTTGTCCGGCCGGTTCACCGGCCGTTTGCGCAAGCGCTGACACAACCTTCCCGATCTCCCTCGCGACGACATGCGACGCATGCCGGCATCGCGTGTCGTCCTCGTTCGGCGTGGCGCGCTCAGCGCGCCGGCAGGTAGCGTGCCGGATCGATCGAGCGGCCGCCGTAGCGCAGCTCGAAGTGCAGCGCGACGCGATCGCTGTCGCTGTTGCCCATTTCGGCAATCGTCTGCCCCTGCGTGACCGACTGACCTTCCTTCACGAGCAGCGCACGGTTGTGCGCGTACGCCGTCAGATAATCGGCATTGTGCTTGAGGATGATCAGGTTGCCATAGCCGCGCAATCCGTTGCCCGCATAGACGACGGTGCCCGGTGCGGCGGCCAGCACCGGCGTACCCGCGGCGTTCGCGATATCGATGCCCTTGGATTTCGAGCCGTCGAAGCTGCGCACCACGTTGCCGGCGGCCGGCCAGATCAGCGCGATGCTGGTGGCCGGCTTGACGGCCGATTCGACCGGCGCTGAAGGCGCGGGGCGGTTGCGGCCCGCGCTGCCGGTGCCGGTGGTCGACGCAGTCGTCGTGCCGGGCGGCGGCGCGACGCGCAGCACCTGGCCGACCTCGATCGCGTCGGGATTCGTGATCTGGTTCCAGCGCACGATGTTGGCCATCGACGTGCGATTCTCGCGCGCGATCTTGTAGAGCGTGTCGCCGCGCTCGACGCGGTAGTAGCCCGGGCCGACGGGTGCGGAGCCGCACGCGACGAGCAGTGCGGCGCAGGCGGCCGCGAAAAGCCGCTTCGTTGTTGTTCCGAACATTGAACCTCGCAAAACCCCGCCGCGCGCGACGCGGCAGGTGATACAAAACGTCCGATTTTAACGGGTTCGGCCCGAGCACCGCAGTTTCGGGCTGCGGGTGCGGGCCTGCGCACACCGGCAAACCGGTGTGGCCGACGTCAGCCGGCGAGCGGCAGCAGCCGAATCCGCAGCGTGGCCGTTTCGATCGCGCCCGGTGCAAGCATGCGCAGCCCGAGGCCGTTGTGGATCGCGTCCGGCAGGCCAAGCCACGGCTCGACGCAGTAGAAGTCCGATTCCGGCTTCTCCGTCCAGGTCGTGACCGCGTACCACGGGATCGAGCCCGGGACGTCGAGCGCGATCTCGATCGTGCGGCCGCGGCCCGGCATCACGATGCGCACCGGCTCGGACGGCGCGCCGTCGAGGCAGTGGAAGCGGTCGAGAATGTCCGGGTCGCCGAGGCTGTACGACGCTTCGCCGGGCTCGAACGGGCTGATCGAGCCGTCGGCGCGCTGCATGCAGCGTCGCGTCGGCGGCAGCTCGAGCGTGGTCTGCGCGCGCTCGCCGTGTGGCAGCGCGAAGTAGAAATGGTGGCCTGCGTAGTAGGGCAGCGGCGTGTCGCCGCGGTTGGTCGTGGTGAGCGCGACGTCGAGCGTGTGCGCGTCGGCGAGCCGGTAGGTCGTCTCGAACCGGAAATCGAACGGGTAGCTGTCGCGCAGCGCGTCGTTCGCATCAAGCGTCATCGACAGTGCGGCGCCGTCGGCCGACGGTTGTGCCGCGAACGGCAGGTCGCGCGCGAAACCGTGCATCGGCAGCTCGCGGACCACGCCGGCGGCATCGCGCCAGCGGCCCAGTTCACCGTCGACGCGATGGCGGCCGAGGAACGGGAACAGCAGCGGATTGCCGCCGCGCACGCGCGCGAGGTTGCTCCAGTCGGCGGCTTCCGGCCAGAAGATGACCGGCTCGCCGTCGACGTGCCACGACAGCAAGCGGCCGCCGAATTGCGGGGCGACCCGGACGAGCGACGGGCCGGCGTGAAGTTCATGAATGTCGTGCTGCTGGAAGATCGGCATGGCGAATCGGTATGAACGGGTGGGCGGGGTGCGCGATGGCGCGCTCCATTATCGGGCCGCGACGCGGTCGGGGAAAACCCTTCTCGGGAAATCGCGAGTTTTTCAGACTGCCGACGGTCTGGATAATGCCTGTAAACCGGTGATGTTGCCGGGTCATGACACTTCGTGGAGGGGCCATGGATCTGGCAATGGCAATGGGAATCGCACTGTTCGGCATGTTCACCGGCAGCACGGTATTGTTTTTCTATCAGCTCGGCCGCTGACGGCAATTTCTGCCGGAACCGAAGGCCCGCCATGCAAATGGCGGGCTTTTTGCTTTCTGCGCGCTTACAAATTGCAAGCGTTTGTGTGCATCGCCGCAATAACCAGCCAAATGCCTTGGCGCAGTAATCCTGGCTCGGCATAATCGGGGCGCGTTTTTCCGGACGCGCGATGCGTCGTCCGCTTTTCCATCCGATTGATCACCACTAAAAGGACCGACGCGTGAGTCTCTGGTTTCTGGTATTCCTGAGCGTCCTGCAGGGCGTCACCGAACTTTTCCCCGTCAGCAGTCTCGGCCACACGCTGCTCGTGCCCGCGCTGTTCGGCATGCACATCGACAAGCACGCGCCGCAGTTGCTGCCGTTCCTCGTTGCGCTGCACCTCGGCACCGCGCTCGCGCTGCTCTGGTATTTCCGCGCACGCTGGATCGCGCTGATCAGCGGCTTCTTCGCGCAGCTCGGCGGCCGCAAGAACGACGACGGGCACCTGATGTGGGCGCTGATCATCGGCACGATTCCGACCGGGATCGTCGGCCTGTTGCTGGAGAAGCGCATCGAGCGCGTCTTCCACGACCTGCGGATCGTCGCGATCGCGCTGATCATCAACGGCGTGCTGCTGTGGATCGGCGATCGGATTCAGCGCAGCCGTGCGCACCAGCCGCCCGAAAAGATGACGTTCCAGCAGGCGTTCTTCGTGGGCCTTGCGCAGATCGGCGCGCTGATTCCGGGGTTCTCGCGCAGCGGGCTGACCATGATCGCCGGTAACGCGGCCGGGTTGACGGCGGAAAAGGCGGCGGAGTTTTCGTTCCTGCTCGGCACGCCGATCATTTTCGCGGCGGGCGTGCTCGAACTGCCGAAGCTGTTCCACGCGCGCGACCAGCTCGCCGACGCGCTGCTCGGTGGCGTGCTGACGGCAATTGCCGCTTATCTGAGCGTGCGGTTCCTGATGCGCTATTTCGAAGGCCGCGGGCGGCTGGCTTCGTTCGGCTTGTATTGCGTGATTGCCGGCGTGTTTTGTCTCGGGTGGTTCATGCTGCATCCGCAGCCGGTTTGACGGGGGCGGTGCCGGTCGCGCGGCGCGCGTGATTTGACGCGATGATCGGGTATAATTTCGGGCTCGGCTTCATGCCGGGCCCGTTTCGTTTCGGGGCTTTGAATTCGGCTGGTGCCGTGTTTTTCTCAAAGCCCGTTCGCGTCAAATGCGGCCCGGGTTTTGTGGCCGTGTCTTTTCCCCTCGACCGCCCTTAGCTCAGTTGGATAGAGCAACGGCCTTCTAAGCCGTAGGTCACACGTTCGAATCGTGTAGGGCGGGCCAATGGAATCAATGAGTTAGCTCGGCTTTTTGGGCCGGGCTTTTTGCTTCTGCGGATGGCCGGAACCAATCCGGAACCTAGTTCGCTCAACGTTGCGGCCGAACTGACTTCACGAACGCGGCATAGGGATTTTCAGCGGGCAACGGCGGCGGCGCGTCGATAGCTTGCCGTCCGCGCGGACTTAGGCCGAATGCATCGAGCAGCCGGGCCGCTTGGGCGCGCGCGTCGCTCAGCGCGCGCAGCGCCGGATGCGCCTTGCTTCCGCCGGTTCCGGTCGCAATCGTCAATCCTTCACGGTCCAGCGTCTCGCGCAACTGCGCCTCCGTTGCCAATGTTTCGGCAAGCAGTTCGAGCGCGCGTAGGTCGGAAGCGCTCAACAGACCCAAGCTCACGACGAGCGGCGCGACGCGGTCCCATTCCGCAGCCGCACGTAATGACATGCCGTCCGGCGGTGGCGGCGCGACGGTCAATTGATCGGCAGCGATGCCTTTGAGGCGGTCAGCGCGCAAGGTTCCGGCTAGTGCCTTGGTTACATTCGACTTGCGGGGCATGATTTTTCCCGAAGAGTGATGCGCCGTGGCTTACCGGGGAGCGTGACAACGATCCCAAGGAACAAGTAACAGAGTCTGCCAAAGCCGCGAGACGACATATGTCATGATCTAGCCCTAAGCGACACGCGACAAAGAGTGCTCGCACCTCTCGCACCGATCCTTAGTAACCCTATCACCGGTTCCCCTAAGTAATTATCTTACTTGTTCAGCAAAGACTCGATACTATTTGAAAATTTTTCAAACGAGATTGCTCGCATGATGTCGTCCGATAGCTTTTGAGCAAACATAAGCTCATCGATTCCACGCGCCTCGAGATTTTTGCGCAGGCGATAATAGAATTTCTTATCCGGTTGATCGACCTTCCCTTTGTACTTCTCGTTATGCTCGGCAGCCAACGAGTCCAAAGAATCCAGTTGAAAATATTTATCATTTATTGTTTTTTTGAGGGGCGGGTTGGTGCCATCAATTACAATAGAGTAAAGGAATTTTTCAATACTTTTTATTGGGAGAAAGAGCTTCTTGAGGTCGGAAAAGTCCTTTGGAACCTTGTCCGCTATATCCCCATCAAGAATGCTTATTATTTCTCGGCCAACACCCAAGACATTCCCGCGCAATAGGTCACGCTGCAACGTGAGGACGTTGGTGTAACCCCCAACTGGAACGACATGCACTAATTTACTTGACCCGAGATTTTTCGACTCTAGAACCTTTTCAACCAGCACTTTTGCGAGAATGTCCTCAACCAACAAAAGATAGTCGAATCCGTCATGTCGATATACGTCGCGGATAACGTAGCTTGGATAGCCCGGATTGACTACATCCACGATGCCTGAATTATTTTCGATTTTGTAGATATTCTTTGGTTGAATTTTTCGAATAACCTCGGGCGAGTGCGAAGTCAAAATAACCATCAGGTTAGGCGTGCTTTGCACAAGCTCATTGATCAGGTCTATAAATCGACTAACCGCAATCGGATGCAGAGCTAGTTCGATTTCATCGATGAGAACCAGAATCAGCTGATCATTAGCGAGCGAGCGCCGCACAATTGCATTGTAGACAAAATGAAGGAGCGAGATTAAGAGGCACTCACCTGAGCTCATTCGATACTGGCTAATTAGATTTCCATTAATGGAGTTAAAATAAGGGGTGCTTGTCAGGTTGAGTTTTTGCGCTATTGCGCGATTTTTAATTCGCTTAAGGTCTTTGTATTTGTTCGCCGTACCTGTGAGAATTTGGCTCAGCTTCTCTTTGACGTAGTCGTCCGCATCCACAATATCCCTATCCGCAATCTTTCCGGACTTAAGATGGCTATCTACGGTTCGAGAATCATTGAATCGCGTCCCGTAAAATAGACTCCCTTCGTACATCCCTCTTAAGGAGACCGCTTGATTGAATGGAGACCAACCATTTGCTCCGGACCAGACATCAACCTTCCCGTCGAGGCCGATTTCGACTTTTGAAGACGCATCATAATCATCGGATTCAAGTGATTTTAGAGAATTTCGGATTGCCTGAGAAAGCGCCAGCAATATCGTACTTTTGCCACTCCCGTTACTGCCAACAATCAGACTTAGACTTTGCTCTAACGGAAATTCAATTTCAGCGGATTTTATATTTTTTACATTCTCGATTTTAATTTTTAGATCGTTCATTTTTGAGATGTCCGTTCGCCGTGTGAAATGGATGCGCACATAATACCACTACGGAATCGCCTCGTTTGGAGACAAATCCACGTAATTCAAGGCGGTTGGTAAGGTCATCGCCGAGCCTGAAGCAGGGGGGGCACCGCGTCAGGGAGCGCGCGCGAGCGATCTCCATTCGCCACAAATCTACGAAAAGCCGAAAATTTTGTTTTCCTGCTGACTTCGCAAAAATTCGACTTGCGCCACGATCACCTGACCGCGTGGCCTAGGGATTTGCCCCCCTACGGGGTGCGGTGGATGCCTCACGGACGGTCGTCGTGGGCCGCTGCGCCGCTCGCGCGCGTTAGCCAAGGCCCCGCGTACCGGCGCGCGCACCGACCGCCCAAAACGCCAGCAATCTGCCCGCTTCGTCGCGCGCGGTCGCCACGCGCGTATCGCGAATCCGGACAGCCGACGCTATTGCCGCGCCTGATTATTGGCTCGCCATCGTGCCTGCGGCGAGCGTATCGAGCGTTCGCGGGTCAGCTTGCCGTCCTTGCGCGACCGGGGGCGATACGGTCTAGTTCCTGCTTCGTATCGGCCGTCGCGTTACAGAATGCATAAGGCGTCGGCCGATTCCATCTTCGGCACGCCCGGCGGTCGCGCATGAACGCCCGCAACGCGTCGAGGCTGTGACAATGCGACACACCGGCGGCGGGCGCTTGGGGTATGGCCAATTTTGCGCATACCCCCTACGTCGATCAGCAGAACGGCAAGCGGCATTCAGGGTCGGCACACACCGTCGATGCACGCCGCCAGGCGCTCACTTAGCTTCGATAACCCGCGACTTCGGCCAACAGGTCGCCGTGCGGCCGCGAACGGCGAGTTTCCCACTTCTGACGCGGCACCAATTCGAACATCGGCTCAAGCGCCTGATTCACACACGCGCGCGCACGCGATACCAGTTCGTCGCTTGGAATTGCCCCGTCATGAACAATCGCGCGAACGTCGCGTTGTGCCTCGGCGATTTTCGCGCGAGCCGCCTTGATTTGGGGCATGTTCGTCGTGACGTTGCCGACGCGAGCACCCAGCCAGTTTTTCTCCGTGAAAACGTCGGTCCGAACTGCGGCACGCAACAAATCATCCGCGCTCGACAACTCGTCGAGCGCCTCGCCGACTTCGGGCGGCGCGGTGCGTTCGAGTTCGGTCAGGATGCGTTCGCGGTCGCCGCTATCGGCCATCGTCCAAACCGCGAGGCGACCGCGCGTTTCGAGCATCGACTTTTCAGCTTCGTAGCATGCCGCTTTCGCGGCAGCGAAGGCAGCCGCCGCTCGTTCGGCCTCATTGGTCAACGCGGACCGCGCGCGTTTCCGGTCCGGCAACGACTTGAGTTCGTGCGCCAGTTCGGCGCGACGCGCATCGAGCTTCGCTCGTTGTTTCGCCGCGAGTTCGTCGGCGAGGCCGGTATCGGCGACGAGCGCTTCGAGGATTACCATGCGCTCGGGCAGGGGTTTTTTCATGACACTCTCCAAAAGGCGCGTTAGCGCGGGATTACGACGATGTAATCTTCGGGACG
Source organism: Burkholderia diffusa (assembly GCF_001718315.1). NCBI lineage: Bacteria > Pseudomonadati > Pseudomonadota > Betaproteobacteria > Burkholderiales > Burkholderiaceae > Burkholderia > Burkholderia diffusa. The sequence continues at coordinate 1,321,785 of NZ_CP013362.1, forward strand.
AATTTCGACGCGGTACTTCACCGGACCGGGCTTTACGACTTGGTATAGCGTCCGGCCGGCCGGACCGGGCCAAACGAGAATGCTGTAACTGCCATGTACGGCGTCAAAATGCAGTCGCTCCAGAAGCCGTTTCGGTGCAGACACCTTCATGATTTCGCACTCCTATTTACTCAGTTAAAACACCTTCACAGTGCGGGTTGCCCCGCGCCCATAAATCGTCCTGCATGTCCGACGTGTCGCTGCTGTAGAACGCCGCTGCTTGTCGGGAACCGTCCGTAGCCGGGCGTCCGCTTTACTCGCCGTTGACCATCGGCCCGTCTCGAAATTCGCGAACCCTCGTCAGGTGCGACGATCAAGAACGGCGCGGGCGGCGGCTTCCGCGTGGGCCGCTTCGAGTCGTTCGCGGAAGTACGCGATATTCGGCAACAGATCAGCCAGTGGCCCGCGTATGACGCGCATAAGTACGTTTTCGCGATGCAAGTGCGCCCAACCCTCAAGCGCCGATAGTTCCTCGACCATGTCGATCAGTTCCGTGCGCATCCGGCACACATCGTCCACGCTAAAGCATGGCCCCCAAGGCAGATACAGTCCGCCGTCCGGATCGCGCAGCGCACCAACGCAGTCGCGGGGAATCTCGGGACGGCTGATTGCGCTGTCGGTCCCCTGACGGACCTTGCTAACGCTAATGTCGCTAACGTTGCTAACTTCTCCGCCGCTTCGGTCCTCTCCATTAGCAGGATTAGCACGATTAGCATTAGCGATTCCGCCGCGACGTTTTTTGTAGATCAGGTCGGCAAGGCTCATTACGCGCCCCCGTTGATAAGCGCCGGGTTCAGGTGAATAACGGTCTTCTTTCCTTCCTTGACGACGCGCAGCCGGTCTAGTGTCGCCAGCGCTTGCAATGCGGCGCTCAACGACGCGGCGTTGCGCAGCGGCCCAAATTGCATCGCTCGGCTTTTATCGACGGCGCGCGTACGCTGCGTATTGCAATGCTCAATCAGCCAAGCGTCCAATCGCGCCGCGTCAACATCGCCGTCAGATACCGCAAGCTCGGAGAAAAAACGTTTCGACTCGGACAGGTGCCACGCAACGATGCTCGATGCGCTCTCGAACGCATCCGAACCAATCGACCCGGTCGCGCCGCTAAATACGTGAAAGAGCGCGGCCAATCGTGCTGCGTTGTCTGCTGACTTGCTCGCCACGTCGCGCACGTCGTAAAGCTCGCCGCCACTCGATAGTTGCCCCTCAACGGCATCGTGAAACCGCACCCATGCCTCTTTCGCGGCTGGGTCGAGCGACAGTAGCGCGGGTTCGAGTTCGCCATGCTCGTTCACCGGCGCGCTCTGGTTCAAGATTTCCTTCACGCGCTGATTGAACGCCTCCATGTGTGGCCAGTTTTCTGGTGCCTCCGTGAAAGGGCGAAACCCCTGCGTTGATTGCGGCCACGCTACGAGAAATCGGGCCATGAAGCCGGTACCGCGCGCGAGTGCCCCTGTCTTCTGAAAGAATGCGCGAATCGTCGCGTCCTGAACCTGAAATGCGACTGTCAGGCGTGCGCCGCGCACCGTGAACGAGTCGGACGTGCGCCTATCGATGGTCAACGTGTTACCGTCCCAAAGCTGATTCAGCATCGAGAGGTTACGCATGACCGAATCCGCGCCCATCCCGTGCGAGCCGAAAACAAACCCCGCTTCGGAAGATACAACGCCGCCAGACGGCCATTGCTTGCCCAGTGAGAATGCAAGTGCTTCGGGCGTCGCGTCCGCATAAAGAAGGCGCGGCACGCGCGGTGCCCGTGGTTTTGCGATCTCAAGCTTACGTAGCTCTTCTTCAAGGGCAATCGTCGACTTTCCGCCCTTTGTGGCTTGCCGGATGTGCTCCTTGACGCCGCCGACCTTCGACTCCCACGCCTGAATGTCGGCGCGATAGTCGCTCAGGGAACGTTGCGCGGCCTGCGCCTGCTCGGCTTCGTATTCCCGAATAGCTCGCATGAAAAAGCTGTCACAGGTTGATTTTCGTTCGCCGCTGTCGGCCACGACGACTACGTACAAGCCGACAGGCCCGATTAGTCGATCAGCTCTCTTCACATCGAAGTGCGCTTGTATCGCAAGGCTCAATGCCGCGATGGCGCACGACGCAACCAGCGGTAGCGGGGCCTTAACGAAGCCACAAACCTCATCGACAGCGGCGCGGATGCAAGATGGCAACACCTCGACGGGATATTCCATCGGCTCGATATTGACGATGAGCGGCTGCGGGTCGGGCCATAGGCTCACACCGCTTCTTTGATCAAAGATCGGTTCATGCACTTCTTCCACTTCTTGCGTTGCTCGCTGGACGTTACGTGCTTTCGCGTTTGCATCGGTTTCGACGGCGTCCGCATATACGTCATCCGAGATGTGTTCGTTCACAGCTTTCCCTCCCGGGCTTGGCGCATCATCCATTGGATCGCGGCGGCGACTACGTTTTCGCGAATCCAGTCACCGTGTTCGCGCCAGTTGTTCGGGCCATGTAAAACACGGCATCGAGTAAGCTCGCGGTCGATCAGCGTTTCGACTCGCGATTTGAGTGCTTGTGATGCTTCTGATTTAACAGCGGTAGGGCGATCGACATTCACGATTTTCCACGATCACAAAAGGTATCGACAGAATGCATCAACGGAATGGTTGTGTCGGTAATTGAGTTCGACGTGATTCAAGGATGTCTGATTGAGAAGTTGAAAGCGTATGTGTCGATGAAAAAATCGACATTTGTCATTCACTGACGGTTTTGATTAAGCAGGGCTTGGATATCAGCAACCTTCCACGCCAAGCGGCGATTAATCCTGATGGGTCGAATCGGGCCGTTTTCTTCGCATGCCCATTTGCGGAGGGTTTGTTCTTTACGGTTCAGTGCGACGGCGGCGACTGCCGTCGTGACCGTTCCCGTTACGCCGAATGCTTGCAGCGTCATTCTGATGTCGGTAGCGGCGTGCTCGTTTTTCATTTTCATTTTCTCCCTGTTGCCTGCGTTGAGCTGTCTGATTCATTGTTGCTCGACAATCGGGAATTTCAAAGCGCGCGGGATATCATGTATCGATGGTTGCGTGTGTCGATTATTTCTTACGACAGTGTCATTTAAAATCAATTGGTTGCGTCTTGAGTAATGTATTTCAGTGTAAAAATGTAGACGTTCGCACGCACGAATGTTGCTGTCTGAAAAAGGCCCTTGCGCGGACGTGAAACACGCTGAAACAATGTGTTTCGGCATGGAACACGTTGCGGCACGTGCTATCGCACCGCAAAGAATCCCACGCGCGGGTGTGATCGCATCGGATCGATGATATTTTTATATCGATTTTATCGGGCGATAGTTACTGATCGCGGCCGGCTGCAATCCGCAATGGCGTCGCGGCTTGAATCAATGAAAATTCAATACCAGCTTGGGCAAGCATCCACGCTTCAATCTTGTCGTGCCACATGCGCAGCAAATCGAGCGAACGGCGGCGGTAGTGCTTTTCAGCGATTGCCGAAGGCTTATGGCCCTGAATTTGCGCGACTACACCGATTGGACATTCGACCCATTCGGCAAGCGTCCCGAACGAGCGCCGGAGGCCGTGCAGACTCAGATGAGGAAGGCCGGCTATCGCGAGCGCTTTGTTATGCGCGATACGCGGCTCGGCAATTTTTCCGTCCGCCGATTTCTTGCTCGCGAAAACCCAAGGGGAGGGCGACCACGATTCGCCTTTGGCGGTCAAGTCCCGTATTTGACGGATGTTCGGCGGCGTGTCGTTCAAGCGCTTGAGCTCCCGCAGGACGCTGGCGAGGTACGGTGTAAGCGGGATGATGCGGGAACCTTCGACCTTGTCGGCGATGGACAGCGAGCGCCATTGAAAATCGACATCGGTCCATCGGAGTGCCGCCATTTCCTCGCGGCGCGCGCCCGTGATGAGCAACGCTTGCAGATATGCCGCAATGACCGGATTGCCGAGCTTGCTGACGGCGTCGAACCAAGCCGGTAGCTGTTCCCGTTGCAGGCAATCATCTTTCGCCTTAGTACGCGGTACGACGCTTCTTACGGCGCGCGCGTTGTATGCATTTGGCGCAATGATGCCGCCGTATTCCGGCCGGTCGTTACACCAGCGGATGAAGGCGCGCAGCTTCCGATAACTCTGCTCGGCATTTGTCGGGCGCGTTAGCGATTCGGATTCGAGCCACGCGGCGACCACGTCGGCGGTTAAGGTCGATAGCTTCAACGGCATGAGTGCGGCGAGCGGTCCCGCGACCGTCACACCTTTCCCGCGCTTTCTCGGCTCTCCGCCAGCGTGTGCCAGATTCTCATGGTCGAATAGATGGCGCTCGCTCCATCGCGACCGGTTTGCGTCGAGATAAGCCGCCCAAGCGTCGTGCACGGTCGCATCTTGTCGCTTGGCTTCGGCTTTCCGCGCTTCGTAGGCGGCGGCGTGTTCTGCTGCCTGTTCGCGCGGGTCTATGCCGCTGTCGAGAAGGGTTTTCAAGCGGCGTGCTTCAACGCGTGCCTTCTCGATGCTCCAAGCGGATGGGTCGCCAATCGAGATGCGCACAAGTGAGCCACGCAATTTCGCTTGGAGCACATACCGTTTTGTGCCGCCCGCGTTTGCGCGAAGACCAAGACCCGGCGCGCCGCTGTCCCACAGGAAGGCTTCGGATTTGCCCTCGGGGCAGGTGTGTGCCGCGATCTTGCCCGCCGTGAAATTGACCTTTGCCATTGTCGTCGCCCCCGCTTAGGGTAGGTTCCGGAACCAATCCGGAACCCGATTTTGGCAATTTTGATCAACACATGTCAACGGACAGGCAGGGCAAAATTCTTGTGAGAACCTTATTGGTTAAGGGTTTTGAGGATTTTTGGCGGCGTTCTCCAATGCCCGAAAATACCTAGTCTTTCGGCCTTCTAAGCCGTAGGTCACACGTTCGAATCGTGTAGGGCGGGCCAGTCAAATCATGGGTTTGCGGCTGCTGTAGTGGCTGATCTCCCGTGCATCAATTTCCATGTAGAAGCCGTGTAGGCATATCGCCGTGTCGGCGAGGCTCGTCATCCGTCGCATATTCGCGAGGCTTCGCGAGCGTCAGCCAGCGACGCATTGATCCGGGTGAAGAGCGATGTCGGCCAGGTTGCCACGGGCACACATCATCCACCCATGCTATTGCGTTGTGGGACGGTATCGGCAACGTTCATGCATCGAATGGCTTCCGTAACGCCGCCGCCAGTTGATTGCTGACGTACACGCGCGAGCGCATGATACAGGTCGATGCGCTCGAATTCACCACTGCTGCGGAAGGAGCGGTACGCAACGGCGCAGTCGAGTCGAAGAGCCGTTCGCGATCAGCGTGGATGGCTGGAGGGGAAGCGTTCAAGAATAATCCGTACGCTGCAGATCGGATTCCTGATGACTTGCTCGTATCTCCGGAACAGCAGGACATCGTGCCTTGCGCGGCGCGTATCTGTATCGACCGACGTCGACCAACCCTCGCCTTCCCCTGCCGCCATCGTCCTCGGTTTGCAGTCGGGGCGACTCTCCATTGTCGTTTTAGAACGACCGTGCTAAATTTCCCGCCGGCACTTGCAGTCACCGACCCAATCATCCGGTTCCGGCAACCGGCGCCAATATGTGCGCCGGCGCCGCCCGACAGGAGACAGACGTGATGGAGCATGCATCGATCGCGCGCCCGTGGATCGACCGGGTCACGCAGGACCGGGTCACGAAACACCATGTCGCGCAGGAGCGCCCGCGAGCGCCGCACGGCGTGCGGGCCGCGTGGAGGGCGTCGCGATGAGCCTGCTGATATCGCGACGCGATCTCGCATTTCTGCTGTACGACTGGCTCGACGCGGATGCGCTCGCCGCGCTGCCTCGCTATGCGGAGCACAGCCGCGAGACGTTCGATGCGGTGCTCGACACCAGCGAGCGGATCGCGGCCGACCTATTCGCACCGCATGCGGCGCGCGGCGACCGCGAGGAGCCGCGTTTCGACGGCGAGCGCGTGACGCTGATTCCCGAGGTCAAGCCGGCGGTGCGGGCCTTCGCCGACGCCGGCCTGATCGCCGCGGGCCAGGACGAAGCATTCGGCGGGATGCGGCTGCCGAAACTCGTCGAAGCCGCATCGTTCCTGTTCTTCCAGGCCGCGAACATCGCGACCGCCGCGTATCCGTTCCTCACCGTCGCGAACGCGAACCTGTTGCTCACGCACGGCAGCCCCGCGCAGATCGACGCGTTCGCGCGTCCCGAGCTGGAAGGCCGCTTCTTCGGCACGATGTGCCTGTCCGAGCCGCAAGCCGGTTCATCGCTGTCGGACATCGTCACGCGTGCCGACTTCGAATGCGCGTCGCCGCTCGGCCCGCGCTATCGAATCACCGGCAACAAGATGTGGATTTCGGGTGGCGAGCACGAACTGGCGGAGAACATCGTTCACCTCGTGCTCGCGAAGATTCCCGACGAGCATGGGCGGCTGCTGCCCGGCACGCGCGGCATCTCGCTGTTCATCGTCCCCAGGTATCTGCCGGCCGACAACGGCGCTGCGCGCGGCGAGCACAACGACGTGGTGCTCGCCGGCCTGAATCACAAGATGGGCTATCGCGGCACGACCAACTGCCTGCTGAACTTCGGCGAAGGCACGCGCCATCGTCCGCTGGGGCGGGCTGGTGCAATCGGCTATCTGGTCGGCGAGCCCAATCACGGCCTCGCTTACATGTTCCACATGATGAACGAGGCGCGCATCGGCGTTGGCGCGGGCGCGGTGGCGCTCGGCTACACCGGTTACCTGCACGCCCTCGACTATGCGCGCAACCGGCCGCAAGGGCGTGCGCTCGGACCGGCCGGCAAGGACGCGGCGGCGCCGCAGGCGCCGATCATCGCGCACCCCGACGTGCGACGCATGCTGCTCGCGCAGAAGGCCTACGTCGAAGGCGGCCTCGCGCTGATCCTGTATTGCGCGCGGCTCGTCGACGAAGCGCGCGCGCACGGCGATGCGGCGGTGCGCGCCGAGGCCGTACGCCTGCTCGACATTCTGACGCCGATCGCGAAGAGCTGGCCGTCGCAGTGGTGTCTCGCGGCCAACGATCTCGCGATCCAGGTGCACGGCGGCTATGGGTACACGCGCGACTATCCGGTCGAGCGGCTCTATCGCGACAATCGTCTGAATCCGATCCACGAAGGCACGCACGGCATCCAGGCGCTCGACCTGCTGGGTCGCAAGATCGGCCAGGACGACGGCGCGCTGTTGCGTACGCTCGATGCTCGCATCGATGCGACGGTCCAACGCGCACGGGCGGCGGAGGGCGACACGCGCATGCATGCCGATGCGCTGGCGCCGCGCTGGGCGAGGCTTGTCGACGTCACGCGCGCACTGGCCGCGCTCGGCGATCCGCAGGTGCGGCTCGCGAACGCGAGCGTCTATCTGGAGGCGTTCGGCCATCTGGTTGTCGCGTGGCTGTGGCTCGACGTGACGCTCGCCGCGCAAGGACGCGATGACGATTTCCACGATGGCAAGCGAGCTGCCGCGCGGTATTTCTTTCGCTGGGAGTTGCCGAAGGTGGATGCGCAACTCGACCTGCTGGGGAGCGTCGATACGACGACGCTCGACATGCGCGATGCGTGGTTCTGAGCGTCGGGCCGCACGGATGACGGTGTCGCGGTGCCGGCCATCTGGCCGGCGACGCATACCTTTCGCGCGGGCGCGTCCCGCTGCCGTATCGATGCGCGGCGATGTCGCGCAAGGAGAATGGAGAGCATGAAAGCCCTGTTGTGTACTGCATTCGGCCCGATCGACCGCTTGCGTATCGAGGATGTCGCGATTCCCGAACCGGCCGCCGGTCAGGTGCGGATTCGCGTGAAGGCGGCATCGCTCAATTTCCCCGATGCGCTGATCGTCCAGGGGCTGTATCAGGTGAAGCCGGCGCTGCCGTTCTCTCCCGGCGCGGAATTCGCCGGCGTGATCGACGCGGTCGGCGATGGCGTGAGCGCCTGGCGGCCGGGCGACGAGGTGGTCGCGTTCACCGGCCACGGCGGCTTCGCCGGGCAGTGCGTGGCCGATGTGCACCAGATCGCGGCGCTGCCGCCGGGGATGTCGTTCGAGCAGGGCGCGGCGCTCGTGCTGGCCTACGGCACGTCGCTGCATGCGCTGCAGCAGCGTGCGCGCCTGCAGCAGGGCGAGACACTGCTGGTGCTGGGCGCGGCCGGCGGAGTCGGGCTCGCCGCGATCGAGATCGCGAAGGCGCTGGGCGCGCGCGTGATCGCGGCCGCGTCGAGCGCGGACAAACTGGCGCTGTGCCGCGAAGCCGGCGCCGACGACACGATCGACTACTCGACCGAGGACCTGCGGCGCCGCGTCGACGAACTGACCGGCGGACGCGGCGCGGACGTCGTCTACGAGCCGGTCGGCGGTGCGTACAGCGAGGCGGCGCTGCGCGCGACCGCGTGGCGCGGCCGGTTCCTCGTGGTCGGATTTGCAGCCGGCGAAATTCCGAAGATCGCGCTGAACCTTGCACTGCTGAAGGAGCGCGACATTCTGGGCGTGTTCTGGGGCGACGCGGTGCGGCGCGACCCCGCGCAGCATGCGGCGAACATGCGCCAGCTCGCGCAATGGTTCGCGGCCGGCAAGGTGCGGCCCGCGATCACCGAGCGCGTGCCGCTCGCGGGCGCGGCCGACGCGATTGCGCGCATGGCGAACCGGCAGGTCAAGGGCAAGGTCGTCATCCTGCCGGATGCTTGATCGCGCCGTGCCGGACGATGCGAAGGGGGCCGATTCGGCGCCGCCTTCGGTCGAGCATCCTTTGTGTGACGTCACCGGAGTCGTTGAGTATGCAACCTTTATCGAATGTGCAGCCCGCCGTTGCGAAATCGCTCACGGCCTGGCACGCAATGCTCGAGCGCAAGGATTTCAGCGAGCTCGACACGATCGTCCATCCGGACGCCGTGTTCCGCTCGCCGATGGCGTTCAAGCCGTACGGACCGGCGCCCGCGCTGCTGCTGGCGCTGCGCACGGTGCTCACGATCCTCGAGAACTTCGAATATCACCGCGCGTTCGCCGATGACGACGGCACGAGCGTCGTGCTGGAATTCAGTGCAACGGTCGGCGACAAGCGGCTGAAGGGGATCGACATGATCCGCTTCGACACCGACGGACGGATCGTCGAATTCGAGGTGATGATCCGTCCGTTCAATGCGCTGCAGGCGCTCGGCGCGGAAATGGGCGCGCGGCTCGGGCAGCAGTTGCCGGCGTTCAAGGTTGGCGGGTAAGCGGGCGGTACCGCCCCGCCTGCGTTCATCGGCGCAATGAAGTCGATGACGAGTGGCCGGCACGACCGTGCGCTGCGTTTGCCGGCGCGTCGTCGAGAAAATCCTGCAACGCCCGCGCCGGCAGAGAAATCACGAAGCGTGCGCCGCCGAGCGGCGAATCCTCGAGTCGCACGTCACCGCCGTGCACGAGCGCGACGCGCCGCACGATCGCAAGCCCGAGCCCGAACCCGCCGGTTTGCCGGTCGCGGCTCGAATCGAGCCGCTGGAACGGTTCGAATACGCGCGCGCGATCGGCGACCGGAATGCCGGGGCCGTCATCGTCGACGCTCAGCACGAGCGCGCCGCACGCATCGTGCGTTGCGGACAGCAGGACCGTGCGCGACGCATAACGTGCGCCATTGCGGATCAGGTTCAACAGGGCACGTGCGACAAGCTTCGGATCGCACACGTGGGTGGCGGGCGCGCCCGTCGTCGACACGCCGAGCGTGAGACCACTGTCGGCGATGTCGTTCGCGACATTGCCGGCCACACTGTCGATCAGCGCGTCGACGACGACGTCCATCGGCGCGATCTCGCTTGCGCCTTGTTCGAGGCGCCCGATCGTCAGCAGTTCGGTTACCAGATCGTCCAGTTCGCGCACGTCGCGCCGAAGTTCGTCACGGCGTTCGCGCATCCGGCCGCTCTCGTCGGATTCGGCGAGCAGCGCGAGCCCGAATTCGAGCCGCGCGAGCGGCGTCTTCAGCTCGTGCGAGATTCCGTGCATCATCTCGCGCTGCTGTTTGATCGACGCCTCGATCCGCTCGGCCATGTCGTTGAACTGCTGCGACAGTTCGTAGATGTTCGATCGCCCGGACAGCTGCACGCGCGTCGACAGGTCGCCCGCGCCGAACGCGTGCGCGGCGGCCTGCAACCGGCGTAGATCGCGCCAGTGATACGAGATCCACAGCACGACGGCGAACAGCGCGGCGAGTGCGAGCAGCAGGTATGCGTAGATCTTGATGTCGAGATCGGCTGCCTCGGTCGGTCGCGCGTGCAGCACGGACCCGTCCGCGAGCGGCATGTAGTAATCCCTGGCGTCGTAGCTGATAGCGATCCTGCCCGCGTCGAGATCGCGCAGCGGCGCGCCGCTCAACTGAGCGCGGGCGTCGGCCATCGTCACGAAGCCGAATCCTTCGTTGCCGTGCTTCGCGAGTTCGCGCAGCGCGAGCATGCGTTGCGCGCCGGGATGACGCTCCAGGTAATCGTTCAGGACGAACGCGTAGGTCGTCAGCGAATCGCGCTGCGCCTGCGCGACGCGATCGTAGAAGATCCGGTCGAACGAAAACTGGATGAACGCAATCGATCCTGCGACACACAGGATCACGATGAGGTACAGCCTGATCAACGGACGCAGCATTTATTCGTCCCACGCGGAAGGGCTGAACAGGTAGCCGCGGCCCCAGATCGTCTTGATCTTGTGCGGCTCCGACGACGCATCCTCGAAGCGGCGGCGCAGCTTCGAGATGCCGGAATCGACCGAGCGGTCGAGCCCGTCGAATTCGATTCCGCGCAACTGCTTCAGGATGTCGTCGCGACTCAGCACGGTGCCGGCCGCGCGCGCGAGAATCAGCAGCAGGTTGAACTCGGCCGTTTTCAGATCGACAAGCTCGCCGCGCCATGTGACGGTGCGGTTCGGCGGCGAGATCGTCAGTTCTCCGAATACCAGCGCTTCGGGCGCGGCAGCCGGTGTGTTCGTCGCAACCGGTTGCGCGCGGCGCAGCAGCGCGCGGGCGCGCGCCACCAGCACACGCGGCTCGATCGGCTTCGTCACGTAGTCGTCGGCGCCGGTTTCGAGGCCAGCGACCTGATCGTAGACATCCGCGCGCGCGGTGAGAATCAACACGGGGACATTGGTGAACGCGCGAATGCGCCGGCACACTTCCATCCCGTCGAGGTTCGGCAGCATCAGGTCAAGGATCACGAGCGCAGGACGGTGCTCACGCACTGCCGCGACGGCCAGGTCGCCACGCCGCACGACCTTCACGGCGAATTCGTAGTTGTCGAGGTATTCGCGCACGAGCTGCGCCAGGCGGTCGTCGTCCTCGATCAGCAGTACACGATATTTGAGCGGATTGTTGTACATGGTCTCCTCGATGCGCACGCGTCATCCCGCATTCCGGCTCGCGGGCGCGCGGCGCGGCACGCGAATTCTATCCGGCGTTCCGGCGGTTCGGGGAGTGGGGCGACAATCGGGAACAATCGAACACAATTGGGTACAGATTCCCCGCAGATCCGGACAGTCCCGGCGCACGGCGGCACCTAGACTTCGGGCTCCGTCACTCTTACTTCAACATTGTGCGTCCAACCCTTCGCTGCTTTCGTTATTGCGTGCCGCTTGTCGGCCTGACCGTTGCCGCCGCCGCCCATGCGGAAAACCAGTATTCGCTTTCGCTCGGCGGCGGGTTCGCGCCGCGCTATCAGGGAAGCAACCAGTATCGCGGCGTCGTCGCGCCGGGGTTTTCCGCGACATTCGGCAACGGCTTCTTCATCGACAGCAGCACGGGCGCCGGCTATCGGCTGGATCTTCCGCACGGCGCGTTTGTGTCGGCTGCGGTGAACTACGACCCCGGCCGCGCCGACACAAACCGCGTCGACCTGCCCGGTTCGGATTACCTGAAGGGGATGGGCCGGATCCCGGGCTCGGTGCTCGTCGGCCTGCAGGCCGGGGTGACACTGTTCGATGCGGCCGAACTGAGCGTGACGGTCGACACCCCGGTGACGCATACGTCGCGCGGCGTGTCGGGCCATGTCGACCTTGCGGTGCCGGTGTTCAAGACCGCGCGGCACGAGATCGTCGTGACGGGCAGCGTGCATGCCGGGACCGGACGCTACACGCAGACGTTCTATGGCGTGACCGACGCGCAGTCGATGGCGAGCCGCTTCCAGCCGTATTCGACGCGCGGCGGGATCGACAGCGCGACGATGTCGGTCGCATGGAACTGGAACCTGTCGCGACACTGGTCGGTGGTCGCGACCGGTGGCGTGACGCGGCTGCTTGGGCGCTATGGCGACAGCCCGATCGTCCAGTCGCGTAGCAACTACTACGGGATGGCCGGCGCGACCTACAAGTTTTGAACGGGCTGCCGCCGCGCGCATGCCGGACATGACGCGCCGATGTCGGGCCGTTGCCGCGAACCGCGTGCGGTAACATGCTGGCGGGTCCGGCATTGCGTCGGGTCTGCGACGCCGGTGCGCGGAAACGACTCGGCCGCGTCGTGCAATGCCGCCATTCGCCGGCAGCCATCCGTCGGGATATGGCCAGCGGCGCGCGGCGCCGATCATGCATGCGATAACCGGCCTGGCTCGAATGCCGCACATGAATCGCCGGGCCGCGACAGGGAGAAACCGATGAAGAGAACGATCGCGATGCTCGTGGCACTCGTTGCGAGCGCAACCTTTGCAGGATGTGCGGACATGAAAACGAAGCACCCGAACGCCACCGCCGGCGGCGCGGTAATGAATCCTGCGCCGTCAGGGGCCGCGGCTGCGTGCAAGGCAGACGCGGCCCCTGACGATGCGCTGATCGGCAGGACCGAGGCCGATGCGGCCGCGCTGCTCGACGGCTGCCTGTGGCGCGTGCTCGAACGTGACGGCAAATCGTTGCCGGGCACGATGGACTACCGCGCGGAGCGCCGCGACCTGGGCATTCGCGACGGCAAGGTGATCTGGGTGCGGCGCGGGTGATGCGGCGGGCCGGCGCGTGGGTTACTTCGAGATATACCAGAGCGCGTCGGTGCTGACGCGCGCAGCCGGCTTCGTCGCCGCTGGCGCCTGAGGCGTCGCGACGGGGGGCGGTGTGTTCGACGTCACTGCAGTGGGCCACGTCGCTGGCGTCTGCGACGTGGTCGACGCCGTCGAGGTGGTTGCCGTACTCGACGAGGTCGCCGCCGAACCCGACGTCGACGCCGTATCGATATACCAGAGCGCATCGGACGATGTGGTGCGCTTGGCCGACGCATTGGCCGTGTGCTTCACCGCCGGCGCCGTGGCAGCCGATGCCGCCGCCCCCGAACGCTGCGTTGCCGCTGTTGTCGCCGTTCCTCCCTGCGCAGTTGCCCCCGCCGCGCCGTGCTGCGCGCGCGCCTCGAACGGTCCGAGCTGGAAGATTAACGTTTGCGCGGGACGCGTCAGAACGGCATACGGAAACTGCAGCTCCCACGACATCAGCACGCGGCCCGACGACGTCTCGGTGAAGATCGCCGGCACGTGCTTCATGTCGCTGAATTGCACGTAGATTCGCGCGCCGTCGTCAAACACCTGGGTCGGCCTGGCCTGGTCCGCACCGGTGACCGTCCAGCCGAAGTTGTACGTGCCGGCCGGGCCGGCGGGCCCGCCTTGCGGCTGCGGCGGGGGGGCGGCTGGCGCAAGCGTGCGGGCACGCGCGACCGGCGGCGCCGACACGCTCAGGCTGGCGAACGGGTTGTACGCCTGCACCTGCTGCGGCGGCGTGAAGGAGGGTGGCAGGATGGGCATGGGAGTATCTGGCGAATCCGGCATGGTCCGGATTGCATCATAGACCTTGCGGGCATACGCGAGGCGCTTGTCGGGCGATGCTGAGTTGTACGCGCCGATCGCGTTCCAGTTCGCACCGAGCTGGCGGATGTTCTGCGACAGGATCCACGCGCCGACATACGCGTTGGTGCACGCATCGAACAGGCTTTCACGCGAGATGCCCTCGCGCGCGAGTGTCGGCAGCCAGGTGCTGTTGATCTGCATCAGCCCGATGTCGACGGTGCCGTTTGTGTTGGTGTTGATGGCGTTCGGGTTCATTCCCGATTCGACCTGCGCGATGCCGCGCAGCAGGCTCACGCTCACTTTCTGGAACGTGGCCGCGTCGTCGAGGCAGTCGGCCCGCGCGAATCCGTGCAGCGCACACGACAGTGCGATCGTCGCGACGATCTTCGGCGTGGCTTGGCTGATCGAACGGGCAGTCTTACGCGGCATGGCAGGATGGGGCGGAATCCGTCCGCCCGGTGCAAGGAAATTACGCAGACGCGAAGTGTGCCATAGCGCGCAGTCAAATGGCTCGCGTCAAACTTTCCTTTGCATTTGCCGGCGCATGTGTCGCGCATTTCCGTTGGCGCCGGCATCCACGCGCGACGGGACGGAATCGGTAAAAAGGACTGCAATCGCGCGCATGCCGGCAGGCACGCGCGCTCGCAATACTGACGCCACGCGTCATGTGCCGCAATGACGGCAGTGAATGGTGCAGCGAAGCGGAATGACGGGCGGCGCAGCCGGCCGTGCGCGGGCAGTGAAAACGACGACGGCGGCCGCAGCCGCCGTGTCGGTGAATCCTCGATCCCCGAATCCGAATCGGGAGCCGATCGACCGGCCGCGCCTGCCGCGCGCAGCCGGCCGTCGTCGATCAGAAGCGGTGGCGCAGGCCGAGGTTGACCATCGTCTGCGAACTCGTGCCCGCATAGCCGTACGAACCGATCGACGCCTGCGCGGCCATCGACCCGCCGTTGCCGTCGCCCGTCCGTCCGCTCGCGTGCTGGTACGCGGCGGTCAGGTACACGTCGGTGCGCTTCGACAGGTTATAGTCCGCGCCGGCCGACACCTGGTGATAGGTTGCCGACGTATCGCCGCCCGAGCGCGTATAGCTGTATCCGACGCCGACGAGCAGCGCATTGGTCGCCTGGTAGTTCACGAAGCCCTGGCCGGTGTTGTAGTGCTCGTTCGAGTTGAACACCGAGCTCGCGTCGCGGCGGTACTGTGCGTTGCTGTAGCCGAGGCCGAACGTGAAAGGGCCGGCAACGTACTGGCCCGCGATGCGGGCGATGCCGATCGAGTGCGCGCTCGCGTAGCCATTGTTGATCGGGCCGTCGAAGGTGCCGTCCGACGAGCTGGTCCAGCCGGTGCGCAGCCCGTTTGACGCGGGGCTGTTGGTCGCGTGGAAGTAGCCGCCCGCGACGCTGAACGGGCCATTGTTGTATGACACGGCAGCCGAATACGACTGCGCGGCGCCGGTGCTGCCGGCGATGCCGCCGAACGAGTACATCGCCGAGAACTGCAGGCCCGAATACACGGCCGACGTGTACTTCACCGCGTTGTCGACGCGGAAGCTGTTGTCGTAGTTGTCGACGTCACCCGGCGTCGCGAACACGCTGCCGAGATAGTTGTCGGCGGTGATGCCCTGCACGAGATCGACGAGCGGATCGTACTGGCGGCCGAACGTGAGCGTGCCGTAGCGGTCGCTCGTCAGCCCGACGAACGCCTGCCGGCCGAACAGGCGACCGCCCTGGCCCTGCCGGCCGCCGCTCGGGTCGAAGCCGTTCTCGAGCTGGAACAGCGCCTTCAGCCCGCCGCCGAGATCCTCGGTGCCTTTCACGCCCCAGCGGCTGCCGGCAAGATTGCCCGCGCTGCTGTTGCCGAGCATCCACGCATTGTCCTTGCCCTGCGCGTGATTCACGTACGTGATCGACGTGTCGATCACGCCATACAGCGTGACGCTCGACTGCGCATGCGCGGCGGGAATCGCCGCGAACAATGCGAGCGAAATCAGCGAAAGGGTCGTGCGTTTCATTTCATCTCCTTGCGATTGGCTTGCTTTCTTGGAACCGGATTGGCAGGAGACTACCGAGCCGCCGACGAACGGCAAAAATGAAATTCTCCGATGTGATCTAAAGCAGACAGGTGCGTGCTTCGGCAAGGTCCATTGAGAGATTCACATTATTGTGAATTGTGTATCAATCGATTTGAATCTCAGGATTGGAAGATCGGCGTATTGCCGGATTCGTGATAATTCCGCGCGATTTTCAGTCGAATTTCGATGGCGACGCATTCGACGTCGATTCATCAATTGATTATTTAATGAATTGAATCGCGTGATGCGGGCCGGATGTGTTATTGCGCTCTCGCGCTCACCGTCAGCGGCGATCGGCACACGGTGCGAGAATGCGGCCTTCGGCCGGCACGCTCGCGCCGCTCACCAGGGAACCCGCATGGACAGTCACATTGCTCCGGTGGAGCTGAAGAAAGCCTACCGTCTTCTCAACCATGGCCCGACCGTGCTCGTGTCGGCCCGTCACGGCGGCGTCGACAACGTGATGGCCGCCGCATGGGCCTGTGCGCTCGATTTCCTGCCGCCAAAGCTGACGGTCGTGCTCGACAAGTCCGCGAAGACGCGCGAGCTCGTCGAGCGCAGCGGCACTTTCGTCATCCAGGTGCCGACGGCCGCGCAATTGCAGCTCACGCATGCGGTCGGCAGCCACAGTCTCGCGGAGCGGCCGGACAAGCTGCGCGAGGCGGGCGTCACGCTGTTCGATGTCGAAGGCCACGACCTGCCGTTCGTCGCCGGCTGTTCGGGCTGGCTCGCATGCAAGCTGATTCCCGAGCCGCACAACCAGCAGACCTACGATCTGTTCATCGGCGAGGTGATCGGCGCATGGTCCGACACGCGCGTGTTCCGCGACGGCCACTGGTATTTCGAATCGGCCGATCCGGCGCTGCGCAGCCTGCACTACATCGCGGGCGGCAACTTCTATGCGATCGGCGAATCGCTGCACGTCGATCCGGGCCAGCCGGGCCCGCGGTAATCATTCGGCCGGCGGCCCGCTTTCGTCGAGGGCGCGCGGCTCACGCACGCTTTTTCAGTTCCGCCAGCATCGCGTCGGCGAACGCCTGCGTAACGCGCGACAGCGTGCGCCCGCGTTTCGCGACGAGCGCGATCGGCCGCACGAACGCGGGGTCGTCGATCGGCTTCGCGACGAGGTCGGGTTCGGCGCGCACCTCGCGGGCAGTCGCCGGCAGGATCGTCACGCCGAGGCCGCCGCGCACCATCGCGACGGCCGTCATCATGTAGGTCGGTTCGCACGCGATGTCCGGCGTGCAGCCGGCTGCCTCCAGCGCCGCATCGACGACGCTGCGCACGCTCGTGCCCTGCGCGGTCAGCACGAGCGGCACGGCGGCGACATCGCCGGTGCGCACGCGCCGCTTGCGCGCGAGCGGATGATCCTTCGGGCACACGGCGACGAGCCGATCGGCGCCCGCGTACAGCACGTCCAGCGACGCGTCGAACGCATCGCCGCCGGTCAGCCCGAGATCGGCTTCCTCGTTGCGCACCAGCGCGGTGACGAGGCTCGCGACGCCGTCGCGGATGTCGAAGGCCGCGCGCGGCACGTCGCGCCGGAACGACTGGATGAGCTCCGGCAGCATGCTCGACGCAAACGTCGGCAGGCACGCGAGCCGCACCGTGCCGCTCGCGCCTTCGCCGAGCGCACGCGCATCGCGCAGCACGCGCTCCATGTCGTCGAGCGAGCGCTGCAGCAGCGGCAGCAGCTCGCGCCCCGTCTGCGTGAGCGCGACGCTGCGGCTGTTGCGGTCGAACAGCCGCGCGCCGACGATTTCCTCGAGCCGCCGGATCTGCACGGTCAGCGCCGGCTGCGACAAGTGCAGCCGCGCGGCGGCGCGCGTGAAGTCGCCGGCGTGCGCGACGGTGACGAACGCGCGAATGTCGCGAAGGTTCAGATCCATAACGGTTCGTGATTGCTGCGATCAAATCATTTCAATTGTGCTATCGCTGCGCCAACCGTACGCTCGTCCCCAACAAAAGACAAGGTAGGAGACACCGATGCTGCCGTTACTCGGGCTGGGCACGATCGTCGTGCTGCTCGCCGCGATTCTGTCCAGACGCATGTCGCCGCTCGTGGCGCTGATCATCGTGCCGATCGCGGCATCGCTCATCGGCGGCTTCGGGCTGCATACCAGCAAATTCGTGATCGACGGCCTGAAGGGCCTCGCGCCCGTGGTCGGGATGTTCGTGTTCGCGATCCTCTATTTCGGGACGATCACCGACGCCGGCACGCTCGACCCGATCATCGATCGCATCCTGCGCGCGGTCGGCACGCGGCCCACGCGGATCGTAATGGGCACGATGCTGCTCGCGCTGCTGATCCATCTCGACGGCTCGGGCGCCGTCTGCTTTCTCGTGACGATTCCCGCCGTGTTGCCGCTGTACGACCGCCTGAAGATGGACCGGCGCGTGCTGGCCGCCGCTGTGTCGATGGCGGCTGGCATCAACTTCCTGCCATGGACCGGGCCAATGATCCGTGCGTCGGCGTCGCTGCATCTGCCGGTGTCGGCGCTGTTCAATCCGCTGATTCCGGTGCAGGCGATCGGCCTCGTGTTCGTGTTCGGCGTCGCGTACTGGCTCGGGCGACGCGAGGAGAAGCGGCTCGGCCTGTCGCGCGACGATGCATCGATTCCGCTGCCGATCCGCGAGCTGACGCCGGACGAGCAGGCGCTGCGCCGGCCGCATCTGTTCTGGTTCAACCTGGTGCTGACGCTCGTCGTGCTCGGCACGATGGTCGCGATGGGCGAGAAGATCCCGCCCGCGATCATGTTCATGGTCGGCCTGTGCGTCGCGCTGATGGTGAACTACCCGGACGTCGACATGCAGCGGAAGCGCATCGACGCGCATGCGCGCGCGGCGCTGATGATGGCTGGCATCCTGCTCGCAGCCGGCGTGTTTACCGGGATCATGCAGGGCAGCGGGATGCTGAAGGCGATGGCGCAGGCGGCGGTCGGCTTCGTGCCGCCGTCGATGGCCGGCCATATTCCGGTTGCGCTCGGCCTCGCGTCGATGCCGCTCAGCATGCTGTTCGATCCCGATTCGTTCTACTTCGGCGTGCTGCCGGTGATAGCGGAAGTGGCCGGCCAGCTCGGCGTGCCGGCCGTGCATGTGGGGCAGGCTGCGTTGCTCGGCCAGATGACGACCGGGTTTCCGGTCAGCCCGCTGACGCCCGCGACGTTCCTTGTCGTCGGCCTGTGCGGGATCGAGCTGGCCGAGCACCAGAAGTTCACGTTCCCGCTGCTGTTCGGCGCCTCGATCGTGATGACGATCGCGTGCGTCGTGCTGGGCGTTTTCTGATTTTTTCCCGGCGCGCGAGCGCCGGATCACGGTACCGACATGACAGCAAAGCCATCATACGAACGGCGCGTGCGCATCGGCGCGGGCGCCGGCTATTCGGGCGACCGGATCGAGCCTGCGGTCGAGCTGGCCGAGCACGGGCAACTCGACTATCTCGTCTTCGAATGCCTGGCCGAGCGCACGATCGCGATCGCGCAGCAGGCACGGCGCAAGGATCCATCGCTGGGCTACGATCCGCTGCTCGACGCGCGCATGCAGGCGGTGTTGCCGGTGGCGGCGGCGAAACGCGTGCGTATCGTGTCGAACATGGGCGCGGCGAACCCGCGCGCGGCCGCGCTGCGCACCGCGCGGATCGCGCAGTCGCTCGGCCTCGCGGGGCTGAAGGTCGCGGCGGTCGAAGGCGACGACGTGCTCGACGTCGTGCTGCGCGGCGCGTTCCGTTTCGAGGAGTCGGGCGACGAGGTCGCCGCGTATCGCGACCGCATCGTGTCCGCGAACGCGTATCTTGGCGCCGCGCCGATCGTCGATGCGCTCGCGGCCGGCGCGGACGTCGTGCTGACCGGGCGCGTCGCCGATCCGTCGCTGTTCGCCGCGCCGCTGATTCATGCGTTCGGCTGGCGGATGGATGACTGGGACACGCTCGGGGCGGCGACGGTCGTCGGCCATCTGCTCGAATGCGCGGGGCAGGTGACGGGCGGCTATTTTGCCGACCCTGGCTACAAGGACGTGCCGAATCTTGCGCGGCTCGGATTTCCGATCGGCGAGGTCGCGGCCGACGGCTCCGTCGTCATCACCAAGGTGCCGCACGCGGGCGGCCGCGTAAGCGCGGCGACCTGCAAGGAACAGCTGCTGTACGAGATTCACGACCCGGCGCGCTACCTGCAGCCCGACGTCGTCGCGGATTTCACGCGCGTGGCCGTCGCGGAAGAGGCACCGGACCGCGTGCGCGTGACGGGTGGGCGCGGCAGCGCGCGTACCGACACGCTGAAGGTGTCGGTCGCGTATGTCGACGGCCATATCGGCGAAGGGCAGATCTCGTATGGCGGGCCGGGTGCGCTGGCTCGCGCTCGGCTCGCGCTCGACATCGTCCGCGAGCGGCTCGCGCTGACCGGCGTGGCCGCGACCGAACTGCGCTTCGATCTGATCGGCGTGGATTCGCTGTACGGCGACGCGGCGCCTGCCGCGCGCGGCGAGCCGGCCGAAGTCCGCGTGCGGGTGGCCGGCCGTGCGGCGAGCGCCGCCGAGGCAGCGCGGATCGGCAACGAAGTCGAGACGCTTTATACGAACGGTCCGGCCGGCGGGGGCGGTGCGTTCAAGTCGACGCGCGAGGTGATCGCGGTGCAGTCGGTGCTGCTGCCGCGCACGGACGTCACACCGTCGTTTTCATTCGTGGAGGCATGATGCAACTGCGTGAACTGGCGCATGCGCGCACCGGCGACAAGGGCAATACGCTGAACGTGTCGGTCATTTGTCGCGATCCGCGTCACTACGAACACCTGCGCGCACATCTCGATGCGCCGGCGGTGAAGGCGTGGCTTGCGGGCATCGTGCACGGCGACGTCGTGCGCCACGAGCTGCCGGTGCTTGCCGCGTTCAACTTCGTGCTGCGCGATTCGCTCGGCGGCGGCGTCACGCGTTCACTCGCGCTCGACGCGCACGGCAAGTCGGTCAGCTCGGCGTTGCTGGCGATCGACTTGCCGGAGCCGGCGTGACGGCGTCCCGCCATTCCGACTTCACACGTACAGATAACGCACGAGGTGGAAGAACACCGGCGCCGCGAAGCAGATGGAGTCGACGCGATCGAGCATCCCGCCGTGGCCCGCGATCATCGAGCCCCAGTCCTTGGTGCCGAGCGAGCGCTTCACGGCCGACAGCACGAGGCCGCCGACGAAGCCCGCGATCACGATCGCGAGCGAGATCCCGAACGCCGCACCGAAGCTGAACGGCGTCACGCGATACAGCGACGCGCCGCACAGCGTCGCGAGCAGGCCGCCGCCGACGAAGCCCTCGACCGTCTTCGACGGCGACAGGCGCGGCGCGATCTTGCGGCGCCCGCACAGCTTGCCGACCACGTACTGCAGCACGTCGCTGATCTGCACGACGAACAGGAAGAAGAACAGCAGCAGCGCGTTCTGCCCGGCGTAGCGCGGAATGTCGAGGATCAGCACAGCCGGCGCATGGCTCAACCCGTACACGCACACCATCAGCGCCCAGTTGATCTTCGCGTTGCGGCTCAGGAATTCGCGCGTGTCCTGCGTGAGTGCCGACACCAGCGACATCGCGAAGAACAGGTGCACCGGTACGAAGATCGAATACATCCCGTACCAGTTGATCCCGAGCAGCAGGTACTGCACCGGAATCGCGACGAAGAACGCGATGAAGAGCGTCGTGTGGTCGCTTGCGGTGGTCGGTGTGAGCGTGATGAATTCGCGCAGCGTCAGGTACGAAAGCAGCGCGAATACCAGATACGTGACGTTGTTGCCGAGACTGATCGAGATGACCATGATCGCGATCATCGCCCACCATGCGCGGATGCGCTGGTTCAGGTTGACGATGGTCGCGCTGGTACCGCCGCTGCGCGCGCCGAGGATCGCGCCGATCACGGTCGCGAGCACCAGCACGCCGGTGACGCCTGCGACCAGTTCCCAGAAGAGAGTTCGCATGAAGAGGTCCGGAAAAGGAAGAGGAGGGCGCCGCGTTCAGCCGGCCGGCCGCTGCGGCGGCGCGAGCGCGACGATCGCGTCGCGCATGCGGGCGAGGAAGGTCGGCTTGTCTTCGTCGGCGCCGAGCGCTTCGTTCGCACCGAAGTGCACCTTGCAGATCAGCGGCACGGGCCAGATCGCGCCCTTCGGCATGATGCGCTGTAGGTTCTCGAGATAAACCGGCGCGAGCGCGACCTCCGGAAACTCGGTCGCGAGATGGAACAGGCCGCTCTTGAACGGCTGCGGCAAGACTTCGGCGCCGCGCGTGCCTTCCGGAAAGATGATGATCGAATGGCCTTGCCGCAGTGCATCGCGCACCGGGTCCAACGGGTCGCCGCCGCTTTCGCGGTGACGGTCGATCAGCACGACGTTCAGCAGCTTCTGCGCGATGTGACGCTTCACGTTGCTGCTGTCCCAGTAGTCGCGCGCGGCGACGGGCCGTACGACCGCGCGCACGTCGCGCGGCAGCGCGGCGAGGATCGCGAGCGTGTCGATATGGCTCGTATGGTTCGAGAAGTAGATCTTCTGTGTCGGGGACGGCGGCGCCTGATGCCAGACCGGATACGCACCGGCGACGAGACGCACGATCGACAGCAGGAAATCGCGCTGCCACACGTTCAGGATGTTCATCGGTGCCGCGCCTCCTGCACGCATGTCCGCGCCGCCGCGCATGTGCGGCGGGCGGAATCCCGGAATGCCGGAGCGGCAGGATGCGCACCGGACGGCCATTGTTTAAGTTTTTTCAAATTCGTGGCTGCCTGTCGCAGGGCCGCGATAATCGGGCGATGCGCCGGCGGGTGTTGCGTCGCGGCGAATTCGCCGTTCGACGGCGTGATAATCGGCTGTTGCACGAGCGCCCTGTCACAGTTCGAATGAATTGCTGCGCTCGCGGGCCAGCGGATTATCGCGAGTTTCCGTCGAAAATGCCAGATAGCGCGGCGCGGCCGGCGAGTGTGCGGCTTGACGCGCTGGGGACCGCTCGGCGACGATTACGCCCACCCGTTGCACGCTGCGGCCGACGGGCGCGCTGCCCGGGGCGGGGCCGCCACAAACGTGTCCGAACGTGAATAACCAATAAAACGATGAGCCTCTACTCACTCAAACCGAAATTCCAGAACCGTCTGCGTCCGTTCGCGGATTCGCTTGCCGAACGCGGCGTCACGGCCAATCAGGTCACGCTGTTCGCGGCCGGCGGCTCGATCGTCGTCGGCGCGCTGGCGGGGCTCGGCGTATTCGCCCGCGTGCTGTTCCTGCTGATCCCGATCTGGCTGTTCGTGCGGATGGCGCTCAATGCGATCGATGGCATGCTCGCCCGCGAACACGGGCAGAAGAGCACGCTTGGCGCGTACCTGAACGAGCTTGGCGACGTCGTGTCCGACGTCGCGCTCGTGCTGCCGTTCCTCGCGGTCTCCGCTTTCGCTCAGGCAGACGTCTGGCTGTTCGCGCTGGCTGCGGTCATCGTCGAATGCGCGGGGCTGATCGGCCCGCTCGCCGGCGCGACGCGCCGCTACGACGGCCCGTTCGGCAAGAGCGACCGCGCGCTCGCGCTCGGCGCGTTCGCGCTGTGGATCGGCTTCGGTCTGCCGGTCGGCAGCGTGGCGGCGTGGCTGTGGCGCGTGCTGATCATGCTGTCGCTCGTGACGGTGGTGCGGCGCGTGCAGGCCGGCATCGCCGAAGCGGGTGGCTGACGGCGGTAGAAGGACCGGCGCCGGAGGGCGGCGCCGCATGATTCGAACAACGAAACGAGAGAGATCGCATGAGCGCACGCACGGCCCGCGAGGCCGATTTCATCACGCACGACGGCGAAACGCTGTTCTATCGTCACTGGCCCGCGACGGGCCCGCGCTGCCGCGGCGCGATCGTGCTGCTGCATCGCGGACACGAACATTCGGCGCGCGTTGCGCACCTCGTCGACGAGCTCGACCTGCCTGACTTCGCGTTCTTCGCGTGGGATGCGCGCGGCCACGGCCGCTCGCCCGGCGCACGCGGCTACAGCCCGAGCGCGGCCGCGTCGGTGCGCGACCTGCAGACCTTCGTCGAGCATATTCGCGACGCGCACGGCATCGCGATCGAGGACGTGGCCGTGGTCGGGCAGAGCGTCGGAGCGGTGCTCGCCGCCACCTGGGTACACGACTACGCGCCGCCGATCCGCTGCCTCGTGGTCGCGTCGCCGGCGTTCCACATCAAGCTCTACGTACCGTTCGCGCGGCCGGGGTTGCGGCTGACGCACAAGCTGCGCGGGCTGTTCTACGTGAACAGCTACGTGAAACCGAAATTCCTCACGCACGATCCCGAACGGATCGCGAGCTATGCGGCTGACCCGCTGATCACGCGGCCTATCGCGGTGAACATGCTGCTCGACCTGCACGACACCGCGAAGCGGATCGTCGCCGATGCAGCCGCGATCACGGTGCCGACGCAATTGCTGATCTCGGGCGCCGACTGGGTCGTGCATCGCGGCCCGCAGGACCGCTTCTTCGCGCGGCTCGGCGCCGCGCGCAAGGAGCGCATCGTGCTGCCCGGCTTCTATCACGACACGCTCGGCGAACGCGACCGCGCGCAGGCGCTCGCGCCGTTGCGCGCATTCGTGCTGCGCGAGTTCGATACGCCGAGCCCGCGCGTGTCGCTCGCCGACGCCGACCGGCGCGGTGCGTTCCACGACGAATACGCGGCGCTCGCCCGCCCGCCAGCGAACCCGTTCGCACGGGTGTACTGGGCGATCACGCGGGCGGGCCTGAGGGCCGGCGGCGCGCTGTCGGACGGCATCGCGCTCGGGCTGCGGCTCGGCTTCGATTCGGGCTCGACCCTCGACTACGTGTACCGCAACCGCGCGCAGGGCCGGCTTGGCGTTGGCGCGCTGATCGACCGCACCTATCTAGATTCCCCGGGCTGGGTCGGCATCCGCCAGCGCAAGGTGCATCTGCAGGAGCTGATCGGTGCGGCGATCGGCCGGCTGCGCGGGCACGGCGAACCGGTGCGGATCGTCGACATCGCGGCCGGACACGGGCGCTACGTGCTCGACGCGATCGCGACGGCCGCCGAGCGCGACGGAGCGGCGCCCGACGACATCACGCTGCGCGACTACAGCCCGCCGAACGTCGAGGCCGGGCGCGTGCTGATCGCGCAGCGCGGGCTCGAGCCGATCGCGCGCTTCGAGCGCGGCGACGCGTTCGACGAGGCGTCGCTGGCGACGCTCGAGCCGCGCCCGACGCTGGCGATCGTGTCAGGGCTGTATGAACTGTTCGGCGAGAACGCGCTGATCGAACGCTCGCTGCGCGGGCTTGCGCAGGCGGTGCCGCTCGGCGGCTATCTCGTCTATACCGGGCAGCCGTGGCATCCTCAGCTCGAATTCATCGCGCGCGCACTGAACAATCATCGCGGCGACGCGACCTGGGTGATGCGCCGCCGCTCGCAGGCCGAGATGGACGAACTCGTCGCGCGCGCGGGTTTTCGCAAGCTCGACCAGCGGATCGACGAGATGGGCATCTTCACGGTCAGCCTCGCGCAGCGGGTCGACGCATCATGAGCGCGCTCGGCGGCGGCGCCGGCCGTCTCGCCGAGCCGGCGGCCGGTGCGCGCGATGCGTCGTTCGCGCTGCGCGTCGGCTGGCTCGCGGCGATGGGCGCGGTGTTCTTCTCCACGTACGGCTTCGCGAACTGGCTCGCCGCGCGCCGCGCCGTGGTGCCGACCTTCGCGTTCGGCTGGGAGCACGCGATTCCGTTCGTGCCGTGGACCATCGTGCCGTATTGGTCGATCGACCTGCTGTACGCGCTGTCGTTCTTCTTCTGGACCCGCCGCGACGATCTGCTCGATCACGTGAAGCGGCTGTTGACCGTGCAACTGGTGTCGGTCGCATGCTTCATCGCGTGGCCGCTGCGCTTCGGCTTCGAGCGGCCCGAGGCGGGCGGCGTGGCCGGCGCGCTGTTCACGCTGCTGATGGGGTTCGACAAGCCATTCAACCAGGCGCCGTCGCTGCACATCGGCCTGCTCGTCGTGCTTTGGGCCGTCTATGCGAAGCATCTGCGCGGCACGGCCGCCCGGCTCGTGTTGCATCCGTGGTTCGCGGTGATCGGCGTGTCGGTGCTGACGACCTATCAGCATCACGCGATCGACGTGCCGACCGGTGCGGCCGTCGGCTGTCTGGCGCTGTTCCTGTTTCCATTGCGTGACGTCGCGGGGCGGCGGCCGGGCGCGACCGGCTCGCCGTCCGCCGCCGGCCGCGCGCTCGCCCGCCGCTACGCGCTCGGCGCGGCGCTGGTCGTGCTGGTGGCGCTTGGCTGCGTGCAGAGCGCGCCGGGCTGGGCGTTGGCGGCCGGATGGGCCGCGCTGGCGCTCGCGTGCGTCGCGTGGATCTACCGGCGCGGCGCGCCCGGCGCGTTTCAGAAAGACGACGCGGGCCGTTTCCCGGTGTTCATCCGCTGGTTGCTCGCACCGACGATCGCCGGCGCGTTCGTCAACTCACGGTTGTGGACGTTCCGGCATCCGGCGCCGGTGCGGATCGACGAGCGCGTGTCGATCGGCCGCACGCCGACCGCGCGCGATCTGCGCCGCCACGGTTTCACCGCGCTCGTCGACCTGACGGCCGAGATGCCGCGCTGGGTCGCGGCCGACGCGTCGCTCGCGTATGCGTCGGTGCCACAGCTCGACCTCGTCGCGCCTACCGCCGCGCAGCTCGCGGCGGCCGTCGCGGCGCTCGAACGCCTGCACGCTGACGGGCGCGACGTGCTGGTCTGCTGTGCGCTCGGCTACGGGCGCAGCGTGTTGTGTGCGGCCACCTGGTTCGCCGCGCGGCGCGGGCTAGGCGACGCGCGCGACGCGCTCGCCGCGGTACGGGCGCTGCGGCCGCGTGCGGTATGGTCGGACGACGGCGTGGCCGTGCTGCAGGACTGGATCGACCGCAGGCGCGTGACGGGAGCGGCGTGATGCGCGACCCGTCCGCACCGTTCCGGATAGCCGCCGCGCGCGGCGCGCTCGACGCCGGCGCGGGGGCCATCGCGGCCGCATTGGCCGCGGCGGGCGCGGGCTGGTGGGTCGCGGCGGGCTGGCCGCCGGCGACGATCTCGCGCGTGCTGCTGGCCGTGATCAGCACCGGGTCGGGGATTGCCGCGCTGTGGTACGCAGTGCGCATCGAGATCGACCGGCGGCTGTTCGCGGCGCTTGCGCGCACGGCATCGGGCGATGCGTCGGCCGACGACGGATTGGCCTTGCTCGATCGCGCGCTTGCCGACCTCGGCTGGATCGACGCAGGGAAGGCCGGCCGCACGCTCGATGCGCGCGTGCGCGGTGCGGTCGGGTTGTGCCGTGCCGGAGTGCTGGTCGCGATCGTGCAGTGGATCGTGGTCGGTGCGGCGATCGCAGTGTCGCGGGTCGGTTAGCCGTTTGTGACGGGCCCGATCGGCCGCGGGGCGGGGTGGCCGAGCGCGTTGTGTGTTTGCCGCCTGTTGCGTCCGCGTGCGCTTGGCGTCGGGCATCGCCTGGCATGGACCGCCGCGCCGCTCGCGCCCGCGAGCGGCGCTACCTGTTCGATCACGTCAGCAATCATGCTGCCGGGGTCGAAACTGAGATTCGCGATCCCGGGCGGCGCTCCCGCACCGCACCGTATCGGAGGAGGACGGCGCGGCGACGTCGACGATTTGATCCAGGTCAGTTTTCCATGAAGAAAGCACAGCGCGCGGCGCGGGCATGCGGTAGCATACGCGCCGCTCACGCGGCAGCGCGTTCTTGGGCGGCCCGCAACGGGCCGCAGTCGGCATCCGGCCAGTCTCTGGGGCGCCGGACCGTCGGTTCGGCAGCGTCGGCAGCAACGGTGTAACTCTTGCCATTCAATCGCGACGCGCAGCATTTTCGACCGAATTGAGTTGTTTTTCGCTTCATCAGCACGAATCAGGACGAGTTTCGTCCTAATTTTGAGATAGTGTGACGAATGGGCGAGCACCGGTGCCAGGTGCGCGCTGTCCGACGAGTCGGCAGCAAAATGATTCGTCGTGTCGTTTCAATAAATTATTCAGGCCAGATTTTGAGGGGAAGCAGTGAGGATGTGCACTTGCGGGCATAGCTGCTTTGCGCGCGTCGGTTGCGGCGCGCTTGATGACCGGACGATCGTGACGATGCGGGGCCGCGCATGAGGCCGGCCGCGTCGCTGTTCGTGCTGTCGGTCGCCACATTTGGCGCGTTCCATGCGGCCGCGCTGTCGGCCGCGCCCATGCCGGCTGCGGCTACGGCCGCTTCGGCGTCCGCCGGCAATCCGGCCGCGCCGCCGTTCGCGGCCGCGCCGAGCGCCCCCGGCGCGGCGTCCGCCGGCCTGCCCGCGACGACCGTGCACCTGCCGTTCGCGTCGCTCGGCGCGTTCGATCCGATGCACCTGCGCGGCGCCGACGACGCGCGCACGATCAATGCGGGCGTGCGGCTCGACCGCGTGGTGACCGGCGCGCGGCTGCGGCTGACCTACGCGTATTCGCCGTCGCTGGTCTTTCCGATGTCGCACCTGAAGGTGTCGATGAACGGCGAGGTGGTCGCGACCGTCCCGTTCGACGCGACGCGCGCGGGGCACACGGTCACGCAGGACGTCCCGATCGATCCGCGCTACTTCTCCGATTTCAACCAGATCGGCCTGCGCCTGATTGCGCATTACACGCTCGATCACTGCGAGGATCCGTCGAGCTCGGCGCTCTGGGCCGACGTGAGCCCGACGAGCGAGCTGATCCTCGACGAGTCGCCGGTACACCTGCCGAACGATCTCGCGCTGCTGCCCGCGCCGTTCTTCGACCGGCGCGACAACGGGCTCCTGCGGCTGCCGTTCGTGCTGCCGGCGTCGCCCGACTCGGCGACGCTGCGCAGCGCCGGCGTGCTCGCGTCGTGGTTCGGCGCGCAGGCCGACTACCGGCAGGCGCGCTTCCCGGTTGCGGCGACGCTCCCGTCCGACGACCAGGCGGTGGTGGTCGGCACGGCCGCGACCTTGCCGGCCGGCCTCGCGCTGCCGTCGGTCAACGGCCCGCTGCTCGCCGTCGCGGACAACCCGGCCGCGCCGGGCCGCAAGCTGCTGGTCGTGACGGGCCGCACGGCCGCCGAGGTCGACGATGCGGTCGCGGCGCTCGTGCTTGGCCGCGCGGCGCTGTCGGGCCCGGCGGCGACGGTCGCGCACGTCGATCTCGGCGCGCCGCGCAAGCCGTACGACGCACCGCGCTGGCTGCCGGTGAACCGGCCGATCGCGTTCCGCGAACTGGTGTCGGATCCGCGCGAACTCGAGGTGCGCGGCACGTCGCCCGACGCGATCCGGCTGAACCTGCGCGTGCCGTCCGATCTGCATTCGTGGAACGGCTCGGGCGTGCCGATCACGCTGCGCTACCGCTACACGGCGCCGACCGTGCAGGACAACTCGACGCTCGCCGTCGAGATCAACGACCAGCTCGTGAAGTCGTACCGGCTCGGGCCGGCCCACGCGGAAGACGCGCGCGGACGCATGCAGCTGCCGCTGCTGTCGGTGCCGGAAGGGCGCGCGACGAGCGATGTCGACATCCCGGCGTTTCGCGTCGGCAGCGGCAACCAGCTGCAGTTCCGCTTCACGCTCGATTCGCAGAAGACGGGGCTCTGCTCGAGCACCGCGACCGAGCCGCAGCGCGCGGCGATCGATCCGGATTCGACGATCGACTTCTCGCACTTCGTCCATTACGCGCAATTGCCGAACCTCGCGTTCTTCGCGAACAGCGGTTTCCCGTTTACGCGCTTCGCCGACCTGTCGCAGACGGCGGTCGTGATGCCGGATCGGCCGTCGCCGCAGGAGCTGGAAGCCTACCTGACGATGCTCGGCCACATGGGGCAGTGGACCGGCTTCCCGGCGCTGCGCGTGCAGGTCGCGCGGCCCGGCGACGTCGCCGCGCTCGCGGGCCGCAAGGACCTGCTCGTGATCGACGGCTCGCCCGCGTCGCCGTTGTTGTCGCGCTGGCGCGCCGCGTTGCCGCTGTCGATCGACCAGCAGGCCGGCACGGGCGCGACGCGTGTCGCGTTCTCGGTGAAGGAGCGCTGGCGCAACGGCGTCGGCATGGCCGACGGCGGCGCGCATATCGAACAGACGGGCGCGCTCGCGGCGCTGGCCGGGTTCGAGCTGCCGGGCAGCCATGGCCGCAGCGTCGTGGCGTTGACGGCGACCGACCAGACGCGTCTGGCCGACCTGCTCGACGTATTCGAGAAGCCGGGCCTCGTATCGCAACTGCAGGGCGACCTCGCGCTGGTGCGGCCGGGGCAGGTCGACAGCCTGCGCGTCGGCGAGCCGTACGTGGTCGGCTTCGTGCCGTGGTACGCGCGCGTCTGGACGCAAGCGGCGCGGCATCCGGTGGTGCTCGGCGCGGTCGGCGTTGTCGCGGGGCTGCTGCTCGCGCTCGGCGTGTTCAGCGTGCTGCAGAGAATCGCCGCGCGCCGACGGGGGATGTAACGGATGGCGTGGGCATTCGTAAGGCGACGGGCAGCGCAGCCGGCGCGGCGGGTCGGTACGGCGCTCGTGCTGGCCGTCGCGGCCGCGTGTGCGGCGACCGGCGCCGCCGCGCAAAGCGGCGCGGCCGGCGAGCGGTGCGGCGCGGCGTGGCCGCGCTGGGATGCGTTCAAGCGCGATTTCGTGTCGGCCGACGGCCGGGTGATCGACGTCGGCTCGGCGGATTCGCGCACGGTATCGGAGGGGCAGGCGTATGGACTGTTCTTCGCGCTCGTCGCGAACGACCGACGCACGTTCGACACGATCCTCGAATGGACCGAGAACAACCTTGCGCAGGGCGACCTGAGCGCCCGTCTGCCGGCGTGGCTGTGGGGCCGCGCGCCGGACGGCGCGTGGCGCGTGCTCGATGCGAACGCGGCGTCCGATGCCGACCTGTGGATCGCGTACACGCTCGTCGAAGCCGGACGGCTGTGGCACGAGCGCAGCTACACCGCGCGCGGCGCGCTGCTCGCGAAGCGCGTGCTCGACGACGAGACGGCCAGCGTGCCGGGCCTCGGCCTCACGCTGCTGCCCGGGCCGACCGGATTCAGGCTGGCCGACGGTCGATGGCGCGTGAACCCGAGCTATTCGCCGCCGCAGGTGATCCGCGGGCTCGCCGCGCGCCTGCCGGACGATCGCCGCTGGGCCGCGCTCGCGGCGAGCACCGGCCGCGTGTTGCTCGAGACTGCGCCCAAGGGGTTTGCGCCGGACTGGGCGTTGTATCGCGCCGGTGCCGGCTTCGCGCCCGATCCGCAGACCCACGCGGAAAGCGCGTACAACGCGATTCGGGTGTACCTGTGGGCCGGCACGCTCGATCACGCCGATTCGCTCGCGCCACAGCTGCTCGCGCGCTTCGCGCCGTTCGCCGATCACATCGCCGCGCATGGCGCGCCGCCGGAGAAGGTCGACACGACGACCGGCGTCGCGGGGCCGAACGACGGCAACGGCGGCTTCTCCGCGGCGGCGGTGCCGTTCCTCGACGCGCGCGGCCAGCACGCGCTCGCCGATGCGCAGGCGGCGCGTGTCGATGCGCTCGCGCGTCAGTCGGCGCCCGGTTACTACACGAGTGTGCTGACGCTGTTCGGCCTCGGCTGGCGCGACGGCCGCTACCGGTTCGGCGCGGACGGGTCGCTCGATGTGCGCTGGGAGGGCCGTTCATGCGCGGCCCGATGAAGTACACCGCGCGGCGTGTCGCGGGGCTTGCGTGGCTCGCGTCGTCGGTCTCCGCGGCGGCGCCGGCCGTGGTCGCCGTCGCGGCGACGAAACCCGTGGCGCCGAAAGCCGTGCCGATGCCGGCTGCGGCCGCTCCGTCCGATGTCCAGCGTCAGCTTGCAACTGCTCGCATGTGGGGCGCCAAGCATCGCGACGACCTCGCCCGCGACGCACTGCGCAAGGGGCTCCTGATCGCGCCGGACGATCCCGGACTGCTCGCGGAACAGGTGCGTGTGCTGCTGCGGCTCGGCGACGCGCAAGGCGCGCAGGCCACGCTGGCACGCCTGCAGGCGCGCGCGCCCGCGGCGCCCGACACGCGCCGCGCGGCTGACGAATACCGCGTCGCGACGAGCGGCCGCGGCGAAATGGCGCAGATCCGCCTGCTCGCGCGCAGCGGCCGCGCCGACGAGGCGGCCCGACGGATCGTCGCGCTGTTTCCGAACGGCGCGCCGTCCGGCGCACTCGGCGCCGAGTACTACCAGATCGTCGCGAACGCGCCGGGCGGCCGCGAACCGGCAATCGCCGCACTGCGCCGCGCGGTCGCGGCCGACCCGCAGGACTCGAGCGCGGCGCTGGCGCTTGCACGGCTTCTGAACCAGCGCGACGGCACGCGCGCGGAAGCGAACCGCATCGCGTGGTCGCTCGCGAAGCGGGTCGACGTCGACCATACGGAAGCGATGGCCGTGTGGCGGCGCGTGCTGCAGTCGGCCGGCAGCGACCCCGCGTATCTCGATGCGCTGCACGCGTATCTCGCGCTCGTGCCGGACGACACGGAATTCCGCGATCGCGCCGCCGCACTCGACCAGCAGCGCGACGCACAGCGCCGCCTCGAGCGCGATCCCGACTACATCGCGCAGCAGCGCGGCCTGCAGGCGCTCGTGCGAGGCGATCTGGCCGGCGCCGATCCGCTGCTCGCGCGCGCGGCGAAGGCACGTGCCGACGACGCCGACGCGGTCGGCGGGCTCGGCCT
Organism: Burkholderia diffusa; assembly: GCF_001718315.1. NCBI lineage: Bacteria > Pseudomonadati > Pseudomonadota > Betaproteobacteria > Burkholderiales > Burkholderiaceae > Burkholderia > Burkholderia diffusa. The sequence goes on from NZ_CP013362.1 coordinate 1,354,298, forward strand.
GCTGCGCCTGCGCGAAGGCCGCCATGACGAAGCGCGCGCGTTGTTCGCGCGCGCCGCTGCGCTGTCGACCGACCAGCGCGGCAAGTGGCAGAGTCTCGCGCGCACCGCGCAGTTCTGGGGGCTGCTTGCGCAAGGCCGCGCGGCGGCGTCGGCCGGGCGGCCGCAGGATGCCGAACGCGCGGCGCGCGCCGCACTCGCGATGCAGCCGGACAGCCCCGACGCGAAGCTTCAGCTCGCCGATGCGCTGCTCGCGCAGCGCGACTGGGCGCGTGCGGAACCGCTGCTGCGCGAATTGCTGGCCGCACGTGCGCCGAACCTGTCGGCGGTGCGCGGCGCGGCGATGCTGTATGAGAACACCGGCCGCGCGGATCGCGTCGGTCCGCTGCTCGACGCGCTGCAAAGCCGCGTGACGGGCCGCGACGATCGCCGCGCGCTCGACGGGTTGCGTGCCGACCTGCTCGCGAGCGACGCGCGTGCGCTCGCGGACAAGGGCGAACGGGGGCCGGCCGCGCAACGCTACGAAGCGGCCGTGCGTGCGGCGCCCGACGCACCGTGGACGCGTTTCGCGCTCGCGCGGCTGTACCGCGACATGGGACTGCCGCAGCTTGGCCGCACGGTGATGGACGAAGGGCTCGCACAGAGCGAGTCTCCCGAGATGCGCTATGCGACCGCGCTGTATCGCAATTCGCTGGACGATGTCGCCGGCGCGCAGGCCGCGCTCGCGGGCGTCGACGATGCGCATCGTTCGGACGGCATGCGCGCGCTCGCACGCAAGCTCGATGCGCAAAGCGCGCTGACCGACGCACGCGGTGCGCTCGGCCGCGGCGATCGCGCGGCATTCGATGCGGCGCTCGCGCATGCGCGGGCGAGCGCGCCGGACGATCCCGACATGCTGGCCGCGATCGGCGCGCAATGGATCGACGCGGGCGAACCCGACCGCGGTCTCGCACCGTTGCACGACTGGATCGCCGCGCATCCGCGCGAGGCCGACACCGACGTGCGGCTGCGCTACGGCGACCTGCTCGGCAGCGCGGGGCGCGACGACGCGCTCGCCGCGTGGCTCGACGCGCTGCGCCGCGCACCGGCGCTGACGCCGGCGCAGACCGCGCGGATCGAGGACCAGTCGCTGCGGCTCGTGTTGCGGCAGACGGACGAAGCGATCGCGCAACGAGACTATGCGCGCGCGCGCGCGCTGCTCGATCGGGCGAGCCCTGCCGGCCGCGCAGACAAGCGCTACGCACTCGAACTGGCAGACCTCGAGCGTGCACAGGGGCGTTACGACGCGGCACGCGACGCGCTCGCGCCGGTCGTCGCGCGCACGCCTGACGATGCGGATACGCAACTCGCGCTCGCGCGCATCGACGAGGACAGCGGGCGCCGCGCGGCCGCGCTCGCCCGCGTGCAGGCCGTGCTCGCGCGCACGCCGGACGACGATGTCGATACGCGGCTGTCGGCCGTGCGCCGGCTGAACGCGCTGCGCCGTTCGGACGAAGCCGCGCAAGTGATCGACCCGCTGCATGCCGCATACCCGGCGCGTGCCGACGTGACGGTCGCGGCAGGTCGCGTGGCCGAGGCGCAGGGGCGCTATGACGATGCCGCATCGCTGTACCGGCTGTCGATGTCGCAGGAGCGCACGAGCGGCGTGAGCCCGGGCCGCGACGGCCGCACGCCCGCGCAGGCCGCGTTCGCGGATCTCGCCCAGCGGCGCGATCCCGAGATCGAGATCGGCTGGCTGCCCGCGTACAAGTCGGGCGACGAAGGGATTTCCGCGTACCGCGCACAGCAGGTGCCGATCTACATGCAGATGCCGGTGCGCTACGACGGGCATGCGTTCCTGCAGCTGGATACCGTGCATCTGGACGCCGGCACGCTCGATACGAGCGATCCCAATGCGTATTCGCTGAAGACGTTCGGGACCTACGCGGCGCTCAACTCGCCGATCGGGTTGCCCGCGCCGTTCGTCGCGAACCCGTCGGCCGCCGCGTTGATCGCGCATCCGCCGGGCGACCTCCATCAGCCGATGATGGGCGTCGCGCTCGGCGCCGGCTTTCGCACGGACGCATGGCGCGTCGATCTCGGCACGTCGCCGCTCGGCTTCCCGGTGCATTACCTGGTCGGCGGCGTGCGCTACCGCTTCGATGCGGGGCCGGCGAGCTTCACCGTGAACGCATCGCGCCGGCCGGAAACGAGCAGCGTGCTGTCGTATGCGGGGATGCGCGATCCGTGGACCGGGGCGGTTTGGGGCGGCGTGCGCCGCGACGGCGTCAACTTGCGCGCGGCGGTCGACGTCGGACGCGTGAACCTGTTCGCGGAGCTCGGCGCGGGTGTGCTGTCGGGCCGCAACGTCGAGCGCAACGCGGAAGTCACGCTGCGCTCGGGCTTCACGGTGCCCGTGTACGAACGCGCGACGATGAAGGTGAGCACGGGACTCATCGGCAATGCGTGGCACTACGCACAAAACCTGCGCTACTACACGTACGGGCAGGGCGGGTACTACAGCCCGCAGCGCTACCTGTCGCTCGGCGTGCCGATCGAATGGGCCGGGCGGCGCGACGCGCTGTCGTGGGACCTGACCGTCACGGCCGGAATCTCGAACAGCTACGAAAAAGATTCGGTGTTCTACCCGACCTTCGCGAACCAGCGCGCCGCGCAGGAAGCGGCGGGGCTCGTCTACGCGGGCAGTTCGACGCGCGGCGTGTCGTTCTCGTACGGCGTGAACGGCATCGTCGAATATCGCGTGAATCCGCACCTCAGCGTCGGCGCGCAACTGCACGTCGACCGGTCGCACGACTATGCGCCGAGTTCGGCGCTCGTGTACCTGCGCTACGCGTTCGACGCACGCGCGGAGCGCAACTGGCTCGTCACGCCGACGCCGGTGCGGCTTTATTCGGATTACTAGGGGAAGCCGTGAATACGGAAATCGATGCAACCCGCCCCGCGCTCGGCGCCGCCGGCCTGCTTGGCCGCTTGCGCGCGCTGCTGCGCACGGGGCCGGCAGGCGGCCGCGCCGGCGCGTTGAGCCGGCTCGCGATCGACGGGCTGCCCGATACATGGACGCAGCTGGAAGCGGGCGGCCTGTACGCGATCTATGCCGCTGCCGGCACGCCGGCGTGCGACGCGCTGGTTTGGGAAAGCGCGCGTCAGTCGCGCACGCGCGACGTGACGGTCGTGCTGTCGCGCGACGCGGCGCGCGTTGCCGCGCAGATGGAGTCGCGCGGTTTCGCGGGCGGCGCGCAGCCGGCCGGCTGGCCGCGCAACCTGAACGTGCTGGCGCTGCCGCCCGCGCATGAGCCGGCCGACGGCGATGACGCGCGCGAACCAAGCGCGCCGCGCCGTGCGGCGCCCGGTCCGTTCGCACGCCTCACGGGCGGCTTGCGCGCGATGAAGCGCTACGGCTTTCGCGCGCGCTCGCTGTATTTCATCGAAGGCGCGCAGCGCTGGTTCAGCTGGGACGATCCGGCGGCACTCGCCGAAGAGGCGCACGCACTCGCCGACTGGTGCCGCACGCATCGAATCGCGCTGGTGCTGCTGGTCGATCCGGAGATCGCGCGCACCGGCGCCGACCTGGATACCGACGATCCACCGCTCGTGCGCGATGCGAATCGCGCGCCGCGCAGCGGCTTTCATGGCGTGTGCTCGGGCGTCGCGCAGTTGCAGCGCACGCACGGCGAGCTGCTGTGGGTCGTCGATTTCTGGCGTGCCGGCGACACGCTCGCGGCCGGTGAAGTGCGGCCGCTGCGTTTCGCGCCGAGCGGCAGGCTCGCGGCGGTCGTCGACGGCGGCGCCGCCGAGCCGTCGCGCCGCATGAAGCTCGCGACTGACGAGGATCGCGTCGTCGTCAGCCGCGCGGTGCTCGATGAAGCGAGCCGTGTGCCCGCGGGCTGGGAAATCGTCGACGACAACGCGGCGGTCGTCGCCGCCTGTGCGCACGCGCAGGCCGCGACCGCGGTGCTGGCGTTCCGCTCGCACGCGCAGCTCGAGGCGCTGTGCGCGGCCGTTCACGCGTTGCGCCGGCAATCCGGCGGCGCATTGAAGATCGCCGTCGTCGAACGCGGCGAGGTGCTGCGCCAGCAGTTCGAGATGCTCGTGCTGAGCGTCGGCGCGAACCGCGTCGTCGCGCGCGACCTGCCGGTGTCGCGGATGTACGCGGCGGTCAATGCGCTGCACGGACAGCTCTATGCGCGGCCCGTCGCGGCCGACTATCGTGCGGCGCTCGCGGCCGCGCTCGGCGATTCGGTGCTCGGCTACCTGCCGGTCGGCGCCTTCTGCCTGCGGATTCGCGCAGTGCTCGATCGCGGCGCCGTGCTCGCGTTGCCGCATACGCTCGCGAAGATCGCGCTGCTGCCCGGCGTGTCGCACGTCGATGCGCTGCGCCACTGCCGGCCGCGCCGCGCGGGCGACGTCGTCACCGCCGATGCCGGACACCTGTACGTATTCCTGTTCGCGTGCGAACCCGGCGATGCCGACGACGCGCTGACGCGGATCTTCGACGTGCCGGTCGACACGCTGTCCGATCGCGTCGTGTGTCTCGGGCAGGGCAGCATCGACACCGAGCTCGATGCGCTGAAGGCCGAGAACCGGCGCGCGCCGATCGCCGACTACAGCGACCTGTTCTCGACGGCGAAGCCGGCCGGTTCGGCGCGTGCGCCGATCGAACGCGCCGGCGACGTCGCGACGCTCGCTGAACCGGGTACCGAAGTCACAGCGGCCGGGACGTTCGACGAGCATGCCGATGCGGCGCCGCACGCCGGCGACGCAACGCCGGCTGCCGATGCGCCGGCACCGTCCGCCGAATTTCCCGCCGCGCGCGCGCGCGGCGCCATCCGCAGCGCGATGCCGCTGCGCAAGCCGGAGGGTGCATGATCGCCGAACTCGTCATCGGATTCGTCGTCGGCATTGCGATCGCGGTGCCGGTGTGGCTCGTCGTGCAGCACCTGGGGCTTGGCCGCGGCTTTCATGCGCCGCGCGGGCTGCACCGGCGCGACGCGGTGCCGTGCGAACTCGTGCCGGTCGCGCTGCGCGGGCGCCTGCTGCCCGAAGCCGACCGTACCGACGAGGCCGCGCCATGAAGACGATCGCCATCACATCGACGACCGGCGGCGCGGGCCGTACGACGCTCGCAGGCGCGCTCGCGGTACTGCTCGCGCGTCGCGGCCGGCCGGTCGTCGCGGTCGAGTTCGATGCGCAGAACCTGATGGGCGCGACGCTCGGTCTCGATACGCTGGCCGAGCACGGGCTCGCGCACAGCCTGCTCGGTGACGCGGATGATGCCGCGCCATGGCACGCGCACACGTGGCGCAATGCCGACGGTGTGCTGTTCGTGCCGTACGGTCAGGTCGACGCGGTGGGCGCCGCCGCCTGCGATGCGCGGCTCGCGGCCGATCCGGCCTGGCTGTCGCGCGCGCTCGACGAGATCGCGCTGCCGGCCGACGGCGTCGTGCTGGTCGACACCGCGCGCTATCCGTCGCCGCAGGCCGAGCAGGCGATTCGCCGTGCCGACCTGACGCTCGTCGTCGTGCCGCCCGAACCGGCCGCATGCGCAACGGTCGCCGCGCGCCTCGACGCATTGCGGGCCGGCGGCGGCGACCTGCAGATCGTCGTGAACCGGCTGAACCCGGCGCGCGACATGCAGCGCGACGCGCTCGCGATGCTGCGTGCGGTCGCGGGGCCGGCGTCGATGCTCGAACAGCGGATTCACGTCGATGCGGCCGTGCCCGAGACGCTCGCGCGCGGCACCTGGATCTTCGACGACGCACCGTATTCGCAGGCGTCGCACGACCTGAACGGCGTCGCGAACTGGGTCGACACGTGGCTCGCCGCCGCCGTCGCCGGCCGCACGGGAGCGCGGCGATGAAGGCCGCGTTCGCGTCTCGCTGGCGCGCCGCGGCGCGGCGTGCGACCGACTGGTGTGCGTGCGGGATCGGGCTGCCGGCCCAGCGCACGCTGCTCGACTGGCTCGTGCGGCTGTTCTTTCATGCACCGCCGCCCGGCCGGCCCGATCCCGTGCGCCGCCGGGCGCGCGTCGCGTTCCTGTGGCTCGCGCAGGAGTGGGGCGTGCTGCAGCCGCTGAGCCCGCGTGAATGGCTGTGGCGCGCGATCGTGCGTGCGCCGCGCGCGGCCGACGAGCGGCCCGCGCGCGATCCGCTCGCATGGTTCGACACGTTCGTCGTGCCGGCCTACGTCGCGGCGCGCGCGCTCGGCGCCCGCATCGACGCGTTGCTCGGGCGTCTGCCGTGGGCGCGCTGGGGCGGCTGGCTCGACGCGCGCGCGCATGGCGTCGGCCGGCATCGCTGGCTCGCGCCGCTGCTGCTGATCGCCGGTGCGCTGATGTGGGCCGCGGCCGGGATGTCGCCGCTGATGCCCGGCGCGCAGTTCGCATTCTTCGCGATCGTCGCGGTGCTGGCACTGGCGCTGCGCCGCCTGCCGGGTCATCTGCCGACCCTCGCGCTCGCGTCGCTCGCGTTGCTCGCCACGGTCCGCTACGTGTGGTGGCGCACGACGCAGACGCTCGATTTCCGCAGCCCGGTCGAGGCGTTCGCCGGCTACCTGTTGTACGGTGCCGAAGCCTACACGTGGATGATCCTGCTGCTTGGCTTCATCCAGACCGCTTGGCCGCTCGACCGGCCGATCGTGCCGTTGCCCGACGATCCCGACAGCTGGCCGAGCGTCGACATCTATATCCCGACCTACAACGAGCCGCTGTCGGTCGTGAAGCCGACCGTGTTTGCATCGCAGAGCATCGACTGGCCCACGGCCAAGCTGCGCGTGTACCTGCTCGACGACGGCCGTCGCCCCGAGTTCGAGGCGTTCGCGCGGGAAGCGGGGATCGGCTACCTGACGCGCGACGACAATCGCCATGCGAAGGCAGGCAACATCAACCGCGCATTGCCGAAGACGCACGGCGACTACATCGCGATCTTCGACTGCGATCACGTGCCCACGCGCTCGTTCCTGCAGACCACGATGGGCGTGTTCCTGCGCGACCCGAAGTGCGCGCTGGTGCAGACGCCGCACCATTTCTTCTCGCCCGATCCGTTCGAGCGCAACCTCGGCACGTTCCGCGAGATCCCGAACGAGGGCAACCTGTTCTACGGGCTCGTGCAGTCGGGCAACGACCTGTGGAACGCGACGTTCTTCTGCGGATCGTGCGCGGTGCTCAAGCGCAGCGCGCTGGAGGAGGTGGGCGGCGTCGCCGTCGAGACCGTGACCGAGGACGCGCATACCGCGCTCAAGCTGCATCGCCGCGGCTACACGTCGGCTTACCTGCCGACCGTGCAGGCGGCCGGCCTCGCGACCGAGAGCCTCGCGGGGCACGTGAAGCAGCGCACGCGCTGGGCGCGCGGGATGGCGCAGATCTTCCGCATCGACAACCCGTTCCTCGGGCGCGGGCTCGGCTTGATCCAGCGGATCTGCTACGGCAACGCGATGCTGCATTTCTTCTACGGGATCCCGCGGCTCGTGTTCCTGACGATCCCGCTCGCCTACCTGTTCTTCCACCTGTACTTCATCAATGCGTCGTCGGTTGCGCTCGCGAGCTACGTGATCCCGTACCTGGTGCTCGCGAACGTCGCGAACTCGCGGATGCAGGGCCGTTATCGCCACTCGTTCTGGGCGGAAGTCTATGAATCGGTGCTCGCGTGGTATATCGCGCTGCCGACCACCGTCGCGTTCTTCAGCCCGAAGCACGGCAAGTTCAACGTGACCGACAAGGGCGGCAAGATCGACGAGGGCTACGTCGACTGGTCGACGTCGAAGCCGTATCTCGTGCTGTTCGCGCTGAACGTGCTCGCGATCGCGGCCGGCCTGTGGCGGCTCGTGGCCGATCAGGGCGACGAGGCGTCGACGATCCTGATCACGCTCGGCTGGACCGTCTACAACCTCGCGATGCTCGGCGCCGCGCTGGCCGTCGCGCGCGAGACCAGGCAGGTGCGCGTCACGCACCGGATCGCGATGCGCGTGCCGGCGACGCTGCTGCTCGCCGACGGGTCGACGGCCGCTTGCTTCACCAGCGACTACTCGACCGGCGGCCTCGGCCTCGAAGCGGTGCCGGGGCTGGCGCTCGCAGTCGGCGACACGCTGACGGTGTGCGTGACGCGTGGCGACCGGCCGTTCCCGTTCCCGGTGCGCGTGAGCCGCGTGACGCCGACGCACGTCGGCGTGAGCTTCGAGGCGCTGACGCTCGAACAGGAGCGCCAGCTCGTGCAGTGCACGTTCGGCCGCGCGGACGCGTGGCTCGACTGGCACGCGAGCGCGCGCGCGGACACGCCGCTGCGCGGGCTGAAGGAAGTGCTGCGCGTGGGCCTGGACGGTTACGTGCGAATGTGGAAAGGCGCGGCGCGCGGCGTGCAGTCGATGATCGCGCCGAAGCTCGATCGGGCGCGCGACTGAGGTGGCGCCCATCACGGAGTGGTTTAGATGACGTTCTGGAATCTGTATTTCATCCTGAAGTTCGCGCTGTTCGCGACCGACCACCTGCAGCCGCTGTGGCTCGCGAATCTCGCATTCGCGCTGGCGCTCGCGGCGAGCGCGCCGATCCGGCGGCGCGCGTGGCGTATCGTGCGGCAGCTCGTCGCGATCGCGATCGCGGTGCCGCTTCTCGCGCGCGAGATGCATGCGCCGCCGCTCGCGCGCCTTGCCGAAGCCGCGCGCGAGGTCGGCACGTTCCGCCTCGACTACTGGATGGAGCTGCTGCCGCGCCTGTTGCCGCCGGTGCTGGTGCTGACGGTGGCGGGCGTGCTGATCGCCTATTTCGTCGTCAACCGCTGGGTGCGCGTCGCGACCTTCGTGCTGGCCGCGCTGATCGTGATGCCGCTGTGGCAGGCCGGCAACGGGCTGCTGGCGCGCGTCGTTGCGCCGCTGCCGCAGCAGGCGAACGCGATGGGCGTGCGCGCCGGCCAGCCAGAGGACCACAACGCGGCGCTCGCGACGTTCCGCGCGCAGGAATCGCAGCGCCAGGTCGCGTTCGGTCATCTCGGCAACGACCCGGCCGCCCAGTTCGATGTGATCGTGCTGCATGTCTGCTCGCTGTCGTGGGACGACCTCGACGCCGCGAAGGTGCGCAACCACCCGATGCTGAGTCACTTCGACTACCTGTTCAACAACTTCAGCACGGCCGCGAGCTACAGCGGCCCGGCCGCGATCCGCGTGCTGCGCGCGAGCTGCGGGCAGGAAGCGCATGCGGACCTGTACAAACCCGCGCCGCAGCAGTGCTACCTGTTCTCGCAACTCGCGTCCGCGGGCTACACGGTGCAGTCGCTGCTGAACCACGACGGCCACTTCGACAACTTCCTGCAGGTCATTCACGACAATATCGGCGTGCCCGACGCACCGCTGATCTCGAACGCCGCCGCTCCGGTCGCGATGCATGCGTTCGATGGCTCGGCGATCAAGGACGATTACGGCACGCTCGCGAACTGGTACGCGCAGCGTGCGTCGGTGCCGGGCCCGGTCGCGCTGTACTACAACACGATCAGCCTGCACGATGGCAACCGCGTGGTGGGCAGTGCGCTGACCAGCATCGATTCGTATCCGCAGCGCGCGAGCAAGCTGATGAACGACTTCGACCGGCTCGCCGACCTGATCGCGCAGTCGGGCCGGCGCGCGGTGATCGTGTTCGTGCCCGAACACGGCGCCGCGCTGCGCGGCGACAAGAACCAGGTCGCGGGCCTGCGCGAGATTCCGACGCCGCGCATCGTTCACGGGCCGGTCGGCGTGCGGCTCGTCGGCTTCACCGGCGATCACGGCACGACGACCGTGATCGACCAGCCGACGAGCTTTCTCGCGCTCGCGCAGTTGCTGTCGAACCTCGTGTCGAACAGCCCGTTCAAGCCGGGCGTGACGCTTGCGCAATATGCCGCCGACCTGCCGCGCACGCGGATGGTCGGCGAAAACGAAGGCACGGTGACGATGCAGACAAGTACCGGCTATGCGGTCAAGACTCCGGACGGCGTATGGATCGACGAACAGTAAACATCGGCGAAGGCGACGACGATCGCCTGTCGCAACCGAACGACGTGATCGGCCTCGCGCGGCACCTGCCCGCGCTGGACCCGGCACGTTACGTCGACGAGCAGGCGCGGCGCGCGTTCGTCGAATCGCTCGATCGCTGGCCGGTGCTCGCGAAGCTGATGGGATTGAAGCGCTAAACCCAGGGCGGCCGGCGTGAATGCCGGCCGCCTTGCATCGATGAGCCAGCTGCTACCGGCTTACTGCGCGCGGCGCTCCGGCTGGCGCGCCCATTCGTTTTCCTCGCCTGGCACCTTGCCGAAGGTCTGCGCGGCCCATGCGTTGCGGGCCGCCTCGATTTTCGCGCGCTCGCTCGACACGAAATTCCATTCGATGAATCGCTCGCCCGGCAGGTGCGCACCGCCGAGCAGCATCACGCGCGCGCCGTTCGCGCTGGCGAGCGCGACGTTCGCGCCAGGTTCGAGCACGGCCATCGTCGCGGGTGCGAGCGGCGTGCCGTCGATCGTGAGGTCGCCGTCGACGAGATACACGCCGCGCTCGTCGTGTTCCGCGTCGAGCGCGAGTCGTCCGCCCGCGACGAATTCCGCATATGCATAGAGCGTCGGCGAGAACACGGCGACCGGCGATGCGAGGCCGAATGCGGTGCCCGCGATTACGCGCACGCTCGCGCCGTCGCGCGTGAACGACGGCAGCGTGTCGGCCGCGTGATGCACGAACGCGGGCGCGGTGTCCTCGTGCTCGACCGGCAGCGCGACCCAGGTCTGGATCCCGTGCACGGGCTGTTCATGCGGGCGGTCCTCGTCGGGCGAGCGCTCCGAGTGGACGATGCCGCGCCCGGCCGTCATCCAGTTCACGTCGCCCGGCACGATCTTCTGCCGGAAGCCGAGGCTGTCGTGATGCATCAGCGTGCCGTCGAACAGATAGGTGACGGTCGCGAGGCCGATGTGCGGATGCGGCAACACGTCGATCCCGCTGCCGGCCGGCAGCACGGCCGGCCCCATTTCATCGAAGAAGATGAACGGGCCGACGAGGCGCGCGGCGCGCGCGGGCAGCACGCGGCGCACGACGAGGTTGCCGATGTCGCTCTCGCGCGGCGTGAGCAGGGTCTTGATCGATGCGGACATGATGGTCTCCCGGTTTCGTTGGGTCAGGCGATGGCCGTATCGATCGTGATCGGGTGCGTGAGGATCTTGTGCACGGGGCACGCGTTCGCGATCTGCAGCAGGCGCTCGCGCTGTTCGTCGGTCAGGTCGCCGTCGAGCGTGATGCGGCGCACGATCGTGCTGCCCGCGCTGCCCGATTCGTGCGCGAGCTTCACGTGGACTTCGGCGAGCGGCCAGCCCTTGCGTTGCGCGTACATCTTCAGCGTGATCGCGGTGCAGGCGCCGAGGCTCGACAGCAGCAGCGCGACGGGCGTCGGCGCGGTGTCGCCGCCGCCGAGCGACGCCGGTTCGTCGGCGCGCCACTGATGCACGCCGTCGGTGAAATGGACCAGGTAATCGACGGAGCCGATGCTTGCTTCGACGGACAGTTCGCTCATTGCAATTCCATGTGGGGGAAGGGGGAGACGGGCCGGCCGGGCATGGCCGCGCGTCATGGCTCGAGCAGGCGCTGCAGCCGCAATTCCTCGAAGTCCAGCTCGGATTCTATGCGGTGCAACACCGCGTCGTCGACCCGGCCGTGGCGATGCAGGTCGAGTAGCGCGTCGCGCGACACGCCGACCAACTCCAGCTCGACGCGCAGCATCCGCGCGCGCACGTCCGCCGGTTCGGCGCCGTCGCGGTGCGCGCGTTCGTTGAACGCGACGCGGCTGCGGTATTCGGTCAACAGCCGGTCGAGCGACGCGCGTTCGAGGCCCGGGCCGCGCTGCCCGCGAGTATCGAGTTCGGCGAGCGCCGCGCCGAACGTGTATGCGCGCACCGCATGCTCGGACATCGTGTGCCGCGCGGCCGGGCGCAGCTTCAGCACGCGGATCAGCGGCGCCAGCGTGCCGCCTTGCACGACCAGCGTCGCGATGATCAGCAGGAACGTGCTGAACAGGATCAGGTCGCGCCCCGGAAAATTGCCCGGCAGCGCGATCGCGGCCGCGAGGCTCACGACGCCGCGCATGCCGGACCAGCCGAGCACGACGGCCTCGCGCCACGACCACGGCGCATGGCCCGCGCGCGGCGCGCGCAGACGGCCGGGCAGCCACATCGCGACGAACACCCAGACGACGCGCGCGGCGATCGCGGCAGCCGTCGCCGGCAGCGCGACGCGCAGGCCGGCCATCAGCACCGCGCCTTCGTGATTCACGCGCGCGAGGATCGCATGCAGTGCGAGGCCGATGAGGATGAATACGAGCGCGTCTAGCACGAACACGATCGCTTCCCAGGTCGCCTTCGCCTTGATCCGCATGTCGGCGTCGAACACGCGATGCTGGCGCACGCCGAGCACGAGGCCGCAGGTCACGACCGACAGCACGCCGGAGCCGTGCACGGCTTCCGCGATCCCGTAGCTGCCCCACGCCATCGCGAAGGTCACGACGATGCCGAGCATCGGCTCGCGCAGGCGTTGCAGCACCCAGCACATTGCATGGCCGCACGCGAGACCGACCGCGATGCCGATCAGCGTGAGGGAAAAGAACAGGCCGGTGGCGCTCGCGGTCGTGATCGTGACGGCGAGCGCGGCCGAAACGGCCATTTGATACAGCAGCAGGCCCGACGCATCGTTGACGAGGCTTTCGCCTTCGAGCACCGCGACGAGCCGCGCGGGCAACGGATGGCGCTGCAGGATCGCCTTCGCGGCGACCGCGTCGGGCGGCGACACGATCGCGCCGAGCGTGAAGCATGCGGCCCACGGCAACGACGGATTGGCCGCATGCACGGCGAGCGCGACCGCAACCGTCGTGAACGCCACCGCGCCAAGCGCGAGCGACGCGATCGAGCCGAGCTCGTGCCGGAATTCCTTCCATGCCGTGTAGAAGCCGCTCGACATCAGCAGCGGCGGCAGCACGGCTGCCAGGAGCAGCGCCGGGTCCATGTCGGGCACGCCCTTGCCGGCGACGGCCACCACGCAGCCGCCGAGCAGCAGCACGACGGCCGGTGGAATCGAGATCCGCTCCGCGAGCCACGTGAGCGCGCCCGCGCCGCAGATCAACAGCAGCAGGTAATGAAACAGTTCGACGTTGGTCATGAGCCTTGCGTCACGACGGTTTGCGGTCGTTCGCGGCGCCGCCCGGCAGTGCGCCGAACATGTGCTGGCTGCATTGTGCATCGCGCCATGCGGTATTCAGCCGGTAGCCGGACAGCATCCGGCGCGCGAGCGGCAGGATCTGTTCGCCGGCCAGCATGCCGAGCAGGCCGAGGAGCGCGATGATCGGCGGGGCCGGCGAATTCACGCCGAGCGCACCGTAGATGACGCCGGCGAGGATGCCAGCGAACAGCGACAGAAAATACGGTTTCATGATGAAAACCTCGCGTGATAGGCTGATCGGGGGGGGGGGCGAAGGGCGCACCTTCGACGTGCTGGAAGCGTATCGGGTTTACGTATGGAACAAAAGGGCGGATGGCCCTTGGAGACCCTCTCTTTCGGAATTCGATCGATTCCATTTCTTGGATGTTCGAGCCGCAACTTTTCAGATTAAATGGCTGCAACCGGAAGACGCAGATCCGGGGTAACGCACAGTCGGCTTCTCTCGGTTCCGGTCGAGGCAAGTCTTAAACGTTTCGTGTCCAAAGGATGATTCGCGCCATGAGCAACCCGAAGCTTGAAGTCCTCACTCCCCAGAACAGCCAGTTGATCTTCATCGACCAGCAGCCGCAGATGGCATTCGGCGTGCAATCGATCGATCGCCAGACGTTGAAGAACAACGTCGTCGGGCTCGCCAAGGCCGCGAAGGCGTTCAACATCCCGACCACGATCACGACGGTCGAAAGCGACAGCTTCTCGGGTTACACCTACCCCGAACTGCTCGACGTGTTCCCGAACCAGAAGACGCTCGAACGCACGTCGATGAACTCGTGGGACGACCAGAAGGTGCGCGATGCGCTGGCCGCGAACGGCCGCAAGAAGGTCGTCGTGTCGGGCCTGTGGACCGAGGTCTGCAACACGACGTTCGCGCTCAGCGCGATGCTCGAAGGTGACTACGAAATCTACATGGTCGCCGATGCGTCGGGCGGCACGTCGAAGGACGCGCACGATTTCGCGATGCAGCGGATGATCCAGGCCGGCGTGGTGCCGGTCACCTGGCAGCAGGTCGCGCTCGAGTGGCAGCGCGACTGGGCGCGCCGCGACACTTACGATGCCGTGATGGCGGTCGTGAAGGAGCACTCGGGCGCGTACGGGATGGGCATCGACTACGCGTACACGATGGTCCACAAGGCACCGCAACGCACCGCGACGCCGCACGAGTCGATCCCGGCCGTGCCGGCGAAGTAACGGCTGCGGGCCGCCCGTTCAGACGGGCGGCAGCGCCCACGGCGCGTGCGACAGATGTTCGACGAGGAACTCGAGCAGCGCCGTCACGCGTGCGGCACGCAGCATGCCGGGCGGCGTGACGAGGTTGACGTTGATGTCGGGGATTTTCCAGTCGTGCATGACTTCCTCGAGCTCGCCGCTTTGCAGTGCATCCCACACCAGGAACGTCGGCTGCAGCGCGAGACCGTGGCCTGCAACCAGCGCGGGGCCGATGACGTCGGCGTTGTTGGTGCGGATGCGGCCGCGCACGGGTATGCCGATTTCGTCGTTCGACGCAGTGTGGCGAAAGCGCCAGTAGTCGGGCGTCGGGATGTTCGTGTAGGTCAGGCACACGTGCTGGTCGAGTTCGCTCGGATGGGTCGGCCGGCCATGCCGGTCGAGATACGCGGGCGATGCGACGAGCGGCCGGCGCACAGCGCAGAGACGGCGCGCCCGCAGCGACGAATCGTTCAGCTCGGCGATCCGGATCGCGACGTCGAAACCGCCCGACACGATTTCGACGAAATGGTCGGTCAGCACGAGGTCGATGTCGACGCGCGGGTAGCGTTCGAGAAACGCGGGCAGCACCGGCGCCAGGTGGTGCAGCCCGAACGACATCGGCGCGTTCACGCGTACGAGGCCGTGCGGTTCGAGCGCGTGCGCGGATGCTTCGTCCTCGATCAGCTCGGCGTCGGCGAGCAGCCGGATCGCACGATCGCGCAGCAGTTCGCCGGTCGGCGTGAGCGACAGCTTGCGCGACGTGCGGTACAGCAGCATCGCGCCGAGACGCTTTTCGAGGCGCGCGATCGCTTTCGACACGGTCGGTTGCGAGATGCCGAGCAGGTCGGCGGCCTTGGCGAACGAACCGGTCTCCGCGACGCGCGCGAAGATGGCCCAGGCTTCGAGATCGGGAAGATGTTGCATGGCTGGAAAGCGTGACAGGGAAGCGGCGCGGACGCGGCGGCAGCGAATCGGGCCGCCGGTGCGCGGCGCCCGGGCGGCAATGCGGCACATTCTAATTCAGTCGGGAGGGGCGTATGGAATCGTATCTGGCTTCATTGGGCGCTGGCGTGCTGGTCGGCGTCGTGTACAGCGTGATCAAGGTCCGCTCTCCCGCGCCGCCGCTGATCGCGCTGGTCGGGCTGGCCGGCATGCTGATCGGTGTGGCGGCCGTTGCACCGGTCCGGCACTGGCTCGGTTTCTGATTGCATCGAGGACAAACTGATGAGCGTATCCGACACTCGACCTGATCTCATCCTGCACAACGGGCGCATCACGACCCTCGACCGCACGAACCCTGTCGCCACCGCGGTGGCCATCGCTGCCGGCCGCTTTGTCGCGGTCGGCAGCGACGCGGACGTGATGCCGCTCGCGGGCCGCGCGACGAAAGTGGTCGACCTCGACGGCCGCGGCGTGCTGCCGGGCCTGATCGACAACCACTGCCACGTGATTCGTGGCGGCCTGAACTACAACATGGAGCTGCGCTGGGACGGCGTGCCTTCGCTCGCGCTCGCGATGGAGATGCTCAAGCGGCAGGTCGCCGTGACCCCCGCGCCGCAGTGGGTGCGCGTGGTCGGCGGCTTCACCGAACATCAGTTCGTGGAGAAGCGCCTGCCCACGATCGACGAGCTCAACGCAGTCGCGCCCGATACGCCGGTGTTCATCCTGCACCTGTACGATCGCGCGCTGCTGAACGCGGCCGCGCTGCGCGTGGTCGGCTATACGAAGGACACGCCCGAGCCGCCGGGCGGCACGATCCTGCGCGATGCGGCCGGCAACCCGACGGGCCTGCTGCTCGCGAACCCGAACGCAACGATCCTCTACGCGACGCTCGCGAAGGGGCCGAAGCTGCCGTTCGAGTATCAGTACAACTCGACGCGTCACTTCATGCGCGAACTGAACCGGCTCGGCGTGACGGGCGTGATCGACGCGGGCGGCGGCTCGCAGAACTACCCGGACGATTACGAAGTGATCCGCAAGCTGCACGACGCGGGCGAGATGACGATCCGGATCGCGTACAACCTGTTCACGCAAAAGCCGAACGCCGAGAAGGAAGACTTCGTGAACTGGACGCAGAGCGTCAAGTATCACGACGGCACCGACTACTTCCGCAACAATGGCGCGGGCGAGATGCTGGTGTTCTCCGCGGCCGATTTCGAGGACTTCCGCGTCGCGCGCCCGGACCTGCCCGCGCAGATGGAGGACGATCTCGAAGGCGTCGTGCGCGTGCTCGCGCAGAACCGCTGGCCGTGGCGGATGCACGCGACGTACGACGAAACGATCAGCCGCGCGCTCGACGTGTTCGAGAAGGTCAACGAGGACATCCCGCTCGAAGGGCTGAACTGGTTCTTCGATCACGCGGAAACGATCTCCGAGCGTTCGATGGACCGGATTGCGGCGCTCGGCGGCGGTGTCGCGGTGCAGCACCGGATGGCGTACCAGGGCGAATACTTCGTCGAGCGCTACGGCGCGCAGGCGGCGGAAGCCACGCCGCCGGTCGCGAAGATGCTCGACAAGGGCCTCAAGGTCTCGGCCGGCACCGACGCGACGCGCGTGGCGTCGTACAACCCGTGGGTGTCGCTCGCATGGCTGGTGACGGGCAAGACGGTCGGCGGCCTGCGGATGTACCCGCAGCGCAACCTGCTCGATCGCGAGACCGCGCTGCGCATGTGGACCGAGTACGTGACGTGGTTCTCGAACGAGGAAGGCAGGAAGGGGCGCATCGCGGTCGGGCAGCTCGCCGACCTGGTGGTCCCGGATCGCGATTTCTTCGCATGCGCGGAGGACGATATCGCGGGCACGACCGCGCTGCTGACGGTGGTCGGCGGCAAGATCGTGTGGGGCGCGGGCCCGTTCGCGTCGCACGACGCGCCGATTCCGCCGGCGATGCCGGACTGGTCGCCGGTGCGCGAGTACGGCGGCTATGGCGGCTGGGGCGCGACGCAGCGCAACGGCGCGCCGCTGCAACGGGCGGCGGCTGCCGCGATGTGCGGCTGCGCGAACGCGTGCACCGTGCACCAGCATGCGCATGCGAGCGCGTGGGGCAGCGCATTGCCGACGTCGGACGCGAAGGGCTTCTGGGGCGCGTTCGGCTGTTCGTGCTGGGCGATCTGAGATGTCGACGCCCATCGGCCGGTACAGCCCCGGGTGGATCCGGGCCCTGCTTGCGCAGCCGTGGGTCGGCGCGCTGGTGCGACTTGCCCTCGTCTCGGCGTTTCTGATCGGCGGGATCGACAAGGCGACGCATTTCGACGACGCGGTGGCCGAGCAGGCGCATTTCGGGCTGCAGCCGGCCGCGCTGTGGGCTGCGCTGGCGGTTGTGGTCGAGATCGGCGGCTCGCTCTGCGTGGTGTTTCGCCGCTTCACGTGGCTCGGCGCCGGCGGCCTCGGCATGCTGACGCTCGTCGCGATGCTGGTGGCGAACGACTTCTGGAACCAGACGGGCACCGCGCATTTCATGGCGCTCAACAGCTTTTTCGAGCACCTGGGATTGATTGCCGCGCTGGTGCTCGCGACCGTGCTCGACGATGCGCGGCGGCCGGCCGGCGATGGCCGCGGGTGACAGGGTGCCCGAGCCGCTGCACCATTTGATGAAACAACAAGGACATCCAATATGAAAATCCTTCGTTCCGCGTTGCTGGCGCTTGCGATTGCCAGCGGCCTCGTTGCCGCGCCTGCCGCGTTCGCGAAACCGCCCGTGCCGCCTGCCGTCGCGCCAACGGTCGCCGTCGGTCCGCAGTACGACACGACGCATGTGTGCGTGGCGCCGGAAGACTTCGACCGCTTCACCGACAGCTTCGTCGCGACATTCGGCGGCAGCAAGTCGAAGCAGGGCGTGTTCCAGGTTACGCCGACGCCAAGCCAGACGATGTCGCAGCTCGTGCTGACGCCGGTCGGCACGATCTCCGTGTTCGGCTTCAAGACGCCGATCCCGTATCCGTTCTGCGCGGAGCGCACCGGCTATCTCGTCACGGACATGGACGTCGCCGTGAAGTCGGCGCGCGAGCACGGCGCCGACGTGATCGTCGACACGTTCCCGGATCCCATCGGCCGCGATGCGGTCATTGCGTGGGCGGGCGGCGTGAAGATGCAGCTCTACTGGCATACCCGGGCGCCGAACTACGACGCGTTGCAGACGATCCCCGAGAACCGCGTCTACGTGTCGCCGCAAAGCGTGCGCAAGTTCGTGCACGACTTCGTCAAGTTCTCGAAGGGCAAGGTGGTGTCGGACAACCTGAAGGCGCCGGGCATCGAGATCGGCCGGCCGAACGATACGTACCGCCGCATCCGCATCGAATCGGGCTTCGGCAAGATGACCGTGCTCGTGACCGACGGCCATCTGCCTTACCCCTTCGGTCGCGAGATGACCGGCTACGAAGTGCCCGATCTCGCGGCGACGCTGAAGAAGGCCGAAGCCGCGGGCGCGACCGTGCTCGTGCCGCCGTTCACGGCGGACGGCCGCGACGCTGCACTCGTGCAGTTTCCGGGCGGCTACGTCGCCGAGATCCACGCGAGCGCGACGCGATGAAGCACGAAGACACGATCCTTGCCGCGGTGGCCGGCTTCGTCGACACGCTGAGCTTCGTCGCGCTATTCGGGCTGTTCACTGCACACGTGACCGGCAACTTCGTGCTGATCGGCGCGGGCATCGCGGGCTTCGGCCAGGGTGTCGTGCTGAAGCTCAGCGTGTTTCCCGCGTTCGTGTGCGGCGTGATCGCGAGCAGCCTGATCGCGCGGTCGATGTCCGGGCGGCCTGCCTGGCAGGGTGTGCGCGTGCTGCATGCGGTGCAGGCCGTGCTGCTGCTCGGCTTCTGCGCCGCCGGCGTGTGGGCGACGCCCGTCACGCAGCCCGACGCGTTGCCGGCGCTCGTGGCCGGCATCGTCGGCACGTTCGCGATGGGCGTGCAGAACGCGCATCCGCGCGTGATTCCGCGTGCGGGCGGCGTGCCGAATACGGTGATGACGGGCAACGTGACGCAGGCGATCCTCGATGCCGTCGATCTGCTGTCGGCCGGCACGGCCGACACCGCGCGCGCGGCGGCGCGGGCGCGTTTCGGCAAGATGCTGCCGGCGATCGTCGCGTTCGCGCTCGGCGCGATGGGGGGCGCGCTCGGGTTCCGCCAGGTCGGATTCCTGGCGCTGCTCGTACCGGTCGGCGCACTCGCGATGCTTGCACTGTGTGCGGCGCAAGCGGCCGGACCCGCCACGCAGGAGCGCGCATGATCGCGCGGCAGCGGGGCAAGCAAGGGAGGCGCCACGGCCGCCGCTTCGAGCGGGCCGCACGCGTGTCGATCGTCGCGGGCCTGCTGGTCGCGGGCGCCGACGCGGCGTTGGCGGAAACGGCGACGACGTCCACGTCGACATCCGGTGACGCAACCGAGTCGACATGCACGGCGAAGCGGCCGACGGTGCTGTTCAACCGATGGCAGGAAGACTGGTCGGTGCTCGCGAATCCGTGCGTGCCGCGCGCGCCGCTCGACGCACTGAAATACATTCCGCTCGGCAACGATCCGGCATCCTATCTGTCGCTGGGCGTGAACCTGCGCGAGCGGCTGGAGACCAACGACGCGCCGCTGTTCGGGATCGGCTCCGCGCAATCGGATACGTACGTCATCCAGCGCGTCGAAGTGCATGCCGATGCGCATCTGGGCCGGCACTGGCAGTTCTTCGTGCAGTTGCAGGACGACCGCGCATTCGGCAAGAACACGATCTCGCCGGTCGACAGGAATCCGCTCGATCTCGAACAGGCGTTCGCGACCTACACGGGCGCGCTTGGTGGCGGCACGTTCAAGTTCCGCGTCGGCCGGCAGGAAATGGCGTTCGACTTGCAGCGCTTCATTGCCACGCGCGACGGTCCGAACGTGCGGCAGGCGTTCGATGCGGTGTGGGCCGACTACGAATATCAGAAGTGGCGCTTCATCGCGTATGCGACGCAGCCCGTGCAGAACCGCACGGTGTCCGCGTTCGATGACGTGTCGAACCGCGACCTGACGTTCAGCGGCGTGCGTTTCGAGCGGCAGTCGGTCGGGCCGGGCGATCTGTCGGGCTACTGGTCGCGCTACAACCGCAGCAACGCGCGTTTCCTCGATGCGAGCGGCCCCGAGCATCGCGACGTGTGGGACGTGCGCTACACGGGCACGCACGGTCGCTTCGACTGGGATCTCGAAACGATGCTGCAGAGCGGCACGGTCGGCAACGCGACGATCGGCGCGTGGGCCGTCGGCTCGATCGCGGGCTACAAGCTCGACGCGCCGTGGTCCCCGCGCATTGCGCTGCAGGTCGACGCGGCATCGGGCGACCGGCATCCGCACGACGGCCGCGTCGGCACCTTCAACCCGCTGTTTCCGAACGGCTATTACTTCACGCTCGCCGGTTATACGAGTTACGCGAACCTGATTCACGTGAAGCCGTCGGTGACGCTGAAGCCGTCGCCGAACCTGTCGCTGCTCGGCGCGCTTGGCTTCCAGTGGCGCGAGACGACCGGTGACGCCGTGTATCAGCAGCCGAACGTCGCGGTGCCCGGCACGGCAGGCAAGGGCGGTTTGTGGACGGGGATGTACGTGCAGCTGCGCGCGGACTGGACGATTGCCGCGAACCTGATCGGTTCGATCGAGGCCGTGCACTTCCAGGTCGGCGACACGATCCGCCAGGCCGGCGGGCACAACGCGGACTACGCCGGCATCGAGCTGAAGTACGGCTGGTAACGCGGTCGCGCGGCAACGCGCGCGCATGAAAAAGGGCGGCCCCGTGGGTCCGCCCTTGGCGCGCCTGGGCCGGCAGCGCGGCCGGCCCGTTCGTCGCGATGCCGTTACAGGTTCGGCGACAGCGCGAGCGCGTTCGTCAGGTCGCCCATCGGCTGCGCGCCGTTCGCCTTCAGCGCGTCGTCGCGCTGCTGCAGGCCCGCGAGGCGCGGCAGCGAGAAGCGGCGCGTGATGAAGCGCAGGATCGAACCCGTGTCGTACTGCGTATGGTCCACGAAACCCTTCTTCGCGAACGGCGACACGATCAGCGCCGGGATGCGGGTGCCCGGGCCCCAACGATCGCCGGTCGGCGGCGCGGCGTGATCCCAGAAGCCGCCGTTTTCGTCGTACGTGACGACCACGACCATGTTCTTCCACTGCGGGCTGGCCTGCAGGTGCGCGATCACGTCTGCGATGTGCTGATCGCCGGAGGTGACGTCCGTATACCCCGGGTGCTCGTTCAGGTTGCCCTGCGGCTTGTAGAACGTGACTTGCGGCAGCGTGCCTGCGTCGATCGCCTTGATGAATTCCGCGCCGTTCGCGCCGCCGTCGAGCAGGTGCTGCGCGCGGCTCGCGGTGCCCGGCGCCTGGTTCGCATAGTAGTTGAACGGCTGATGGTGCGGCTGGAAGTTCGGCGTCGAGAGGTCTGCACCGTAGATCACGTTCGACGTGCCGTTCTGGCTCGCCTGCAGCGCCTGGCCCCATGCGCCGCTGTACCATGCCCACGATACGTTTGCATTGGTCATCAGGTCGCCGATGTTGGTCGCCGTCTGCGGCGGCATCGTCGAAGGATTGGCCGGGTCGGCGAGCAGCGGGTCGCCGCCGGTGGCGGCCTTGTTGCCGCTCGGCTGGTACGCCGGCTGCATCGTGTTGACGCCGTAGAAGTCCGGCGTCAGTGCGCCGTCGTTGACGAACTTCGGCGGGCCGCTCAGCGCGGATGCCGGCGAGTTCGCGGCGACAGCCAGCGACTTGCCGTCT
The DNA here is from genome assembly GCF_001718315.1 of Burkholderia diffusa. NCBI lineage: Bacteria > Pseudomonadati > Pseudomonadota > Betaproteobacteria > Burkholderiales > Burkholderiaceae > Burkholderia > Burkholderia diffusa. The sequence goes on from NZ_CP013362.1 coordinate 1,376,419, forward strand.
GCGTTCAGGACTGCGATCTTGCCGGCCGCCGGGCTCTTGTCGGCATTCGCGTAGTACGGTGCGCATGCGCAGATCAGATACTGGTGGTTCAGGAACGAGCCGCCGAACGCGCCCATGAAGAAGTTGTCGGCGAGAACGTACTGCTGCGCGATCTTCCACAGCGGCAGCTTCGACGGATCCGGTGTGTAGTGGCCCATCGTCAGGCCGCCCGCGTCGGTCCATGCGGCGTACATGTCGTTCTTGCCGCCGTCGATCTGCATCTGGTCCTGGTAGAAGCGGTGCACGATGTCGCGCGTCGCGATGCTCATCGACTGGTTGAAGCCGTTGGGATCGTCGATCGCGAACGGTGCGTTCGGCAGGTTCGCCGTCATCGCTTCGGTGACGGCCGGCGTGATGCCGGTTGCGGTCAGGCCACCCCAGATCTTCGGCAGCGTTGCCATCGTCGAGCCGTCGCGATCCTTCTGCACCGAGTTCGCGGCCGTTGCGTTCTGCAGACCGTTCGCGCCCGGGAAGTTGCCGTAGAGGTTGTCGAAGCTGCGGTTTTCCGCGTAGATCACGACGACGTTCTTGACGGCCGACAGGCCTTGCTGCGTGACGTCGTCGCCGCCGCAGGCGGTCAGGCTGAGCGCGGCCGCGAGGGCGATCGGCGTGTAGCGAATCCAGGCGTGCTTCTTCATGCGATGTTCTCTCTCTTTCGTTGTTTGTCGCGTGTGGGAACCGGGTTGGTGTGGGGCCGGCGCAGGAACCGCGAGGCACCGACCGGCTGCGCGCATTATCTGGAACCCGTTTGACAGCCGGGTGTAGGGGCGCTTTCAATTGACTGTCGGTCGAACGTCATGCAGCGGTCACGAAACTGACATAAGCTCCGGCCGATTGCCCACCGCTACAAGAAGAACGACGATGCACAGCCTCCTGAAACCCCTCGCGTTCGCGCGATCGTTGATCCCCGCCGCGGCGACGCTCGCGCTGATGGGCGGGCTCATGCCGCTCGCCGGTTGCGATGCGCGGCCCGGGGCGACCGCCCAAGCGGTCTCCGTCGTGTCGGCGGCACAAGCCGCCCCGGCCGCTCCGGCGGTCGCGCCGGCCAGCCAGCCGCAAACGCGCGCGCAAGTATTCGAGGGCGTGAAGCAGATGACGGCGCTCGGCAAGCAGCTGTTCTTCGATCCGTCGCTGTCCGGCTCCGGCAAGCTCGCATGCGCGTCGTGCCATAGCGCCGAGCATGCGTTCGGGCCGCCCAATGCGCTGTCGGTGCAACTCGGCGGCGACGACATGCATCGCATGGGCTTTCGCGCGGTGCCGTCACTGAAGTACGTGCGCGGCATTCCGCCATTCACCGAGCACTTCCACGATTCACCCGACGAAGGTGACGAAAGCATCGATGCAGGCCCGACCGGCGGCTTGACCTGGGACGGTCGCGTCGACACGCGCGATGCGCAGGCGCGCATTCCGCTCACGTCGCCGTTCGAGATGAGCAGCTCGCCGGCGCGGGTCGCGCAGGCGGTGCGTGCCGCGCCTTATGCCGACGCGTTCCGCAAGGCGTTCGGCGATCGCGTCCTTGGCGACGACCAGGCGACTTTCGGTGCAGTGCTGCGTGCGCTCGACGCATTCCAGCAGCAGCCGGCATTGTTCGATCCGTACACGAGCAAGTACGACGCGTATCTGGCCGGCCACGCGCAGCTCACGCCTGCGGAGTTGCACGGGCTGCAACTGTTCAACGACGAGAAGAAGGGCAACTGCGCGAGCTGTCACGTGAGCCAGCGCACGCTCGAAGGCGGCCCGCCGCAGTTCAGCGATTTCGGCCTGATCGCGATCGCGGTGCCGCGCAACCGTGCGCTGCCGGTCAATCGCGACCCGCGCTTCCACGATCTCGGCGCGTGCGGCCCCGAGCGCACCGACCTGAAGGGCCGCGACGAATTCTGCGGGCTGTTCCGCACGCCGTCGCTGCGCAACGTCGCGTTGCGCAAGACGTTCTTCCACAATGGCGTGTATCACTCGCTCGAAGAGGTGATGCACTTCTACGTCGAGCGCGACATCCATCCGGAGAAGTTCTATCCGGTCGTGCATGGCAAGGTGCAGGTGTACGACGACCTGCCGAAGCGCTACTGGCCGAACATCAACCGCGAGCCGCCGTTCGACCGCAAGCGCGGCGACGCACCCGCGCTGAACGCGGCCGAGATCAAGGACGTGATCGCGTTCCTGAACACGCTGACCGACGGATATCAACCGGCGGCCACGTCGGCGGCGCGCTAGAGCGCGGTCGTTGCGGCACGCATGCTATGCTCGCTGGCTGACGGGCGTGGCGCGTGCCGGGCCGCCGGCCGCGCGCCACGCCGTTCGATCGAACATCCAAGGAGAACAACACATGTCGATGCGTGCATCCCTTTCCGTCGTCACGCGCGTGCTGGCCGGCGCCGCGTGCGCAGCCGCGATGCTGCCCGCCCACGCGCAAAGCAATCTGGGCTTCCTGAACGACACGCCGCTGACCTACTTCAGCAAGACCGACCGAGCATCGCTGGCGAAGGCCGTCGTGCAGGTGCGCGACGAGGGCAAGGACGGCGAGACCACGACGTGGCAGAGCAGCGGCCGTGGCACGCAGATCGACGCGAAGCTCACGCCGTCGACGTCCGAGAACGACGGCAAGACCTGCCGCGAGATCGCCACCGAAATTTCCGCGAAGGGCCAGACGATGACGCTCAAGCCCGTCTATTGCAAGACCGCCGCGGGCAAGTGGCAGCTGCAGAAGCGCTGAGCGCGCGAGCAATGAAGCGCAGCAGTGCGCCGCGCACGGTATCGTGCGGCGTCGTGATTCTCGACGGGGCCGGCCGCGTGTTCCTCGCGCACGCGACGGACACCACGCACTGGGACATCCCGAAGGGGCAGGGTGAGCCCGGCGAATCGCCGGCCGAAGCGGCGCTGCGAGAGCTGCGCGAGGAAACCGGCATCGAACTCGTGGCGTCGCGGCTGCTCGATCTCGGACGTTTCGCATACCGTCACGACAAGGACTTGCACCTGTTCGCGGTGCGAGTCGCGGACGACGAGATCGATCCCGCGCACTGCACGTGCACGTCGCTGTTTCCGAGCCGTCGCGACGGCTCGCCGATTCCCGAGATGGATGCGTATCGCTGGACCGCGCCCGGAGACGTCGATGCGTATGCGAGCCGCAGCCTCGCGCGGCTGTTTCGCACGTCGCTGTCGCTTGCGGATCTGCACCGGCGATTGGCGGGCGCGTGAGCGCTGCCGTTTCGATCCCGACGAACCCGCGCACGCAATAAAAAACCGGCCCGAAGGCCGGTTTTTTTATCGTCGCGCGACGCCGGCTCCGAGCCGCGCGCCGCGCAATGGAGCAGGCCGTCAGGCCGGCTTGCCCCAGCTGTCGCGAAGCCCGACTATCCGGTTGAACACGGGCTTGCCCGGTTTCGAATCGACGCGGTCGGCGACGAAATAGCCGTGACGCTCGAACTGGAGGCGCGTTTCCGGCGCGACGTCGCCGGCGCCTGGTTCGACATAGGCGAGCGTGACCTTCTTCGAATCCGGGTTCAGCGCCTCGAGGAAGTTCGCGCCGCCCGCGTCCGGGTGCGGCTCCTTGAACAGCCGGTCGTAGATTCGCACTTCGGCCGCCTGCGCATGCTTCGCGCTGACCCAGTGAATGTTGCCCTTGACCTTGTAGTTGTTCGCGCCTTCGGTGCCCGACTTGCTGTCCGGGAAGTAGTTGCAGTGCACGGCCGTGACGTTGCCGTCGGCGTCCTTGTCGAAGCCCGTGCACTCGATCACGTAGCCGTAGCGCAGGCGCACCTTGTTGCCCGGGAACAGGCGGAAATAGCCCTTCGGCGGGTTCTCGACGAAGTCCTCGCGTTCGATCCACAGCTCGCGCGAGATCGGGAACGTGCGCACGCCGCGCTCCGGATGATGCGGGTGCACGGGTGCCGTGCACGCTTCCTCGAGGTCTTCCGGATAGTTGTCGATCACGAGCTTCAGCGGATCGAGCACGGCGACCGAGCGCGGCGCCTTGTCGTCGAGGTCGTCGCGCAGCGCGCCTTCGAACACGCTCATGTCGATCCACGAATCGACCTTCGTGACGCCGATCCGCTCGCAGAACAGCTGGATGCTCTCAGGCGTGAAGCCGCGGCGGCGGATCCCGACGATCGTCGGCATGCGCGGGTCGTCCCAGCCTTCGACGTGACCTTCGGTGACGAGCTGCAGCAGCTTGCGCTTGCTGGTGATCGCATACGTGAGGTTCAGGCGCGAGAATTCGATCTGCTGCGGCAACGGGCGCGTGAACACGCCGGCTTCCGCGAGTTCGTTCAGCACCCAGTCGTACAGCGGGCGGTGATCCTCGAACTCGAGCGTGCACAGCGAGTGCGTGATGCCTTCGAGCGCATCCGAGATGCAGTGCGTGTAGTCGTACATCGGATACACGCACCATGCGTCGCCGGTGCGATAGTGGTGCGCGTAGCGGATCCGGTAGATCACCGGGTCGCGCATGTTCATGTTCGGCGAAGCCATGTCGATCTTCGCGCGCAGCACATGCTCGCCTTCCTTGAACTCGCCGGCCTTCATCCGGCGGAACAGGTCGAGGTTTTCCTCGGGCGAACGGTCGCGGAACGGCGACGGCTTGCCGCCTTCGGTCAGCGAGCCGCGGTTCGCGCGCATCTCTTCGGCGCTCTGGCTGTCGACGTATGCCTTGCCGCGCTGGATCAGCAACTCGGCGAATTCGTACAGCTTGTCGTAGTAGTCGCTCGCGAAATACTGGTGATCGACCGCATCCTTGCGCCAGTCGAAGCCGAGCCAGCGAACCGCGTCGACGATCGAGTCGACGTATTCGACGCTTTCCTTTTCCGGGTTCGTGTCGTCGAAGCGCAGGTGGCACACGCCGCCGTAGTCGCGCGCGACGCTGAAGTTCAGGCAGATGCTCTTCGCATGGCCGATGTGCAGATAGCCGTTCGGCTCGGGCGGAAAGCGCGTTTCGACGCGGCCGCCCCATTTGCCGGTGCGGTTGTCGTCGTCGATGATGTTGCGGATGAAGTTGGAAGCCGCGGGGGCGTCGTTGCGTTCGGTGCTCATGCGGTTGGCGTCAGGTTGTGTCGGCGCGTCGCGCCGGTTTAATCCCGTAATTCTACCTGACCGGGGTCCGTCCCGCGCGGGTTGCGCCACCGGGCGGGGCGGTTCGCGGTGCGCAGCCGCAATATCTCGATTGTGTGTCGGCTGTAACACGACGTAAATCGGATTGCCCCGCGCATTCGGCTTTTCCTATGATGGCTTTACCGATTCAATGCCGCCATTCGTATTATTTGCCGGCGGGAGGACATCAACAATCATGATGAAGAAGACCACTTTTCTCGTTCGTACCGCGGTAATCGTCGCGGCTCTGTCGCAACTCGGCGCATGCGCGATGACGCATACGCAACGTAACGCCGGTATCGGCGCGGCCGCGGGCGGCGCGCTCGGCTACCTGATCACGGGTGGCCCGGTCGGCACGGTTGCCGGCGCTGCGGCAGGCGGCCTGGTCGGCGCCGGCGTGCGCTGATCGAAGCCGGCGCGCATGAGCGCCGGCCGGTCGTGAAGGCGTTGCCGCCGCATCACGGCCCGTTCTTGCTCCGCACATCCATTCCGCGAGTCGACAGGCAGCATCAGGGAGGAACGGATGTGCGACACTTCGTCGACATCACATAACGATTTCATTCGTCGACGAATCCTCCATGAGCGACTCTCTCGTTTTCGTGCTGCCGGGCTACGGCAACTCCGGTCCGTTCCACTGGCAAAGCCGTTGGGAGCGTGCCGACGCGCGTTTCGTGCGCGTCGCGATGCCGGACTGGGAGCGTGCGTTCCGCAACGGCTGGTGTCTTGCGCTCGACCGCGCGGTCGAGGCCGCACCGGGCCCCGTGACGATCGCCGCGCATAGCCTCGGCACGCTGACCACCGCGTGGTGGGCGACCCGCTACGCGCGGCCGGCCGCGCTCGCGAAGGTGCGCGGCGCGTTGCTCGTGGCGTTGCCCGACCCGGCCGGAGCGGCGTTTCCGGCCGACGCGCACGGTTTCGGGCCGGTGCCGCACGAGCGCCTGCCATTTCCCACCTGCGTGGTTGCAAGCAGCGACGATCCGTACGGTTCGATCGCGTTCGCGCGCGGCTGCGCGCGCGCGTGGGGCAGTGCGTTCCATGATCTCGGCCCGCGCGGCCACATCAACGCGGACAGCGGGCTAGGCGACTGGCCCGATGCGCGCGGCTGGCTCGATGCGCTTGCGCGCTAGCCGCTGACAGCCGATCCATCGATCCGACGGCGTCCGCCTGCGCGCTGGAACGCCGACGCGTGCCGGGCAGGCATGGCGGCGCGCTCGCCCGGACGGTTCAGATCGCCTGCTTCGCCTTCAGCGCCGCAATGCGCGCGTCGTCGTAGCCGAGCATGTCGCGCAGTACGTCCACCGTTTGTGCGCCGAGCAGCGGCGGGGCGGTGCGCGCATCGGGCGGTGTCGCACTCATCCGGATCGGATTGCGCACGAGCTTCACGTCCGCGCCGCACGGGTGCGGCAGCGTCACCTGCATTCCGCGCGCGACCACCTGCTCGTTGTCGAACACCTCGTCGAGTTCGTTGATCGGCCCGCACGGCACACCGGCCGCTTCGAGCGCGCCGATCCAGTCGGCCTTCGCGCGCGTCTTCACCATCTCCGCGAGGATCGGCACGAGCGTGTCGCGATGGCGCACGCGCGACGGGTTCGTCGCGAACCGTTCGTCGTCGGCCAGCTCGGGCCGGCCGCCGGCCTCGACGAACTTGCGGAACTGCCCGTCGTTGCCGACCGCGACGATGATCCAGCCGTCGCTCGTCTGGAACGTCTGGTACGGCACGATGTTCGGGTGCGCGTTGCCCCAGCGCACCGGCGGCTTGCCGCTCGCGAGGAAGTTGGTGTTCATGTTCGCGAGCAGCGCGACCTGCACGTCGAGCAGCGCCATGTCGATGTGCTGGCCTTCGCCCGTGCGGTCGCGGTGCGCTAGCGCGGCGAGCACCGCGATCGTCGAGTAGAGGCCCGTCGCGAGATCGGCGATCGCGACGCCGGCCTTCTGCGGGCCGCCGCCCGGCTCGCTGTCGCGCTCGCCGGTGATGCTCATGAAACCGCCGATTCCCTGGACGATGAAGTCGTAGCCCGCGCGGTGCGCGTACGGGCCCGTCTGACCGAAGCCCGTGACCGAGCAGTAGACGAGATCGGGTTTCACCGCGCGCAGCGACTCGTAATCGAGGCCGTACTTCTTCAATTGCCCGACCTTGTAGTTCTCGAGCACGACGTCGCTCTGCGCCGCGAGTTCGCGCACGATCTGCTGGCCTTCGGGCGTCGCGATGTCGACCGTCACCGACCGCTTGTTGCGGTTCGCCGCGAGGTAGTACGCGGCTTCCGCCGTATCGGCGCCGTTCGCGTCCTTCAGGTACGGCGGCCCCCAGTGGCGCGTATCGTCGCCGGCGCCGGGGCGCTCGACCTTGATCACGTCCGCGCCGAAGTCGGCGAGCGTCTGCGCGCACCAAGGGCCCGCGAGCACGCGGGTCAGGTCAAGCACGCGGATATGGCTCAGGGCACCCATCGTCGAATCGTCTCCTTTCATGGCTCGCCCGGCCGGGGCAAGACGGATTGTCATGGCGAGCATCTTAAGGCGAATCGGTCGCGCCGGTGGCCCAGCCCGGTCGTCCGGCGCGCCGGGCCGCTGCCGTCTGGGGCGCCGATCTGTATCGTATAATCGACCGTTTACGATATTTGCCCGCCGTGCGTCCGCGAGGACGGCCGGCGTTTGAAGCCGTCTCAGCCAGACATTCCCCGCACGCCATGAAAGCTGCCGAAATCCGCGAGAAATTCCTCAAATTCTTCGAATCGAAGGGCCACACGATCGTCCGCTCGTCGAGCCTCGTGCCCGGTAACGACCCCACGCTGATGTTCACGAACTCGGGCATGGTCCAGTTCAAGGACGTGTTCCTCGGCACGGACCCGCGTCCGTACTCGCGCGCCACCACGGCGCAGCGCAGCGTGCGCGCGGGCGGCAAGCACAACGACCTCGAGAACGTCGGCTACACGGCGCGCCACCACACCTTCTTCGAGATGCTCGGCAACTTCTCGTTCGGCGACTACTTCAAGCACGACGCGATCAAGTTCGCGTGGGAGCTGCTGACCACGGTCTACATGCTGCCGAAGGAAAAGCTGTGGGTTACCGTCTACCAGGAAGACGACGAAGCGTACGACATCTGGGCGAAGGAAGTCGGCGTTCCGACCGAGCGGATCATCCGCATCGGCGACAACAAGGGCGCGCGTTACGCGTCGGACAACTTCTGGACGATGGGCGACACGGGCCCGTGCGGCCCGTGCACGGAAATCTTCTACGACCACGGCCCGGACGTGTGGGGCGGCCCGCCGGGGTCTCCGGAAGAAGACGGCGACCGCTACATCGAGATCTGGAACCTCGTGTTCATGCAGTTCAACCGCGACGCGCAGGGCAACATGACGCGCCTGCCGAAGCAGTCGGTCGACACCGGCATGGGCCTCGAGCGCCTCGCCGCGGTGCTGCAGCACGTGCACAGCAACTACGAGATCGACCTGTTCCAGAACCTGATCAAGGCCGCCGCGCGCGTGACCGAGATCAGCGACCTGAACAACAACTCGCTGAAGGTGATCGCCGATCACATCCGCGCGTGCTCGTTCCTGATCGTCGACGGCGTGATCCCCGGCAACGAAGGCCGCGGCTACGTGCTGCGCCGCATCGTGCGCCGTGCAATCCGCCACGGCTACAAGCTCGGTCGCAAGGGCTCGTTCTTCCACATGCTGGTGGCCGACCTCGTCGCCGAGATGGGCGCCGCGTACCCGGAACTGAAGGAAGCCGAACAGCGCGTGACGGACGTGCTGCGTCAGGAAGAGGAGCGCTTCTTCGAAACGATCGAGCACGGGATGTCGATCCTCGAGGCCGCGCTGGCGGATGTCGAGGCGAAGGGCGGCAAGGTGCTCGACGGCGAACTCGCGTTCAAGCTGCACGACACGTACGGCTTCCCGCTCGACCTCACGGCCGACGTGTGCCGCGAGCGCGGGATGACGGTCGACGAGCCGGCGTTCGACGACGCGATGGCACGCCAGCGCGAGCAGGCGCGCGCGGCCGGCAAGTTCAAGGCCACGCAGGGTCTCGAATACTCGGGCGCGAAGACCACCTTCCACGGCTACGAGGAAATCGCGTTCGACGACGCGAAGGTCGTCGCGCTGTACGTCGACGGTTCGGCCGTCAACGAAGTGAAGCACGGCCAGGATGCGGTCGTGGTGCTCGACCACACGCCGTTCTACGCGGAATCGGGCGGCCAGGTCGGCGATCAGGGCGTGCTCGCGAATGCCGCCACGCGCTTCGCGGTGGCCGACACGCTGAAGGTGCAGGCCGACGTGATCGGCCACCACGGCACGCTCGAACAGGGCACGCTCAAGGTCGGCGACGTGCTGCGCGCGGAAATCGACGCGCAGCGCCGCGCGCGCACGCAGCGCAATCACTCGGCCACCCACCTGATGCACAAGGCGCTGCGCGAAGTGCTCGGCGCGCACGTGCAGCAGAAGGGTTCGCTCGTCGACGCGGAGAAAACCCGTTTCGACTTCGCGCACAACGCGCCGATGACCGACGACGAAATCCGTCGCGTCGAGCAGATCGTCAACAATGAAATCCTAGCGAACGCGCCGGGCATCGTGCGCGTGATGCCGTACGACGAAGCGGTGAAGGGCGGCGCGATGGCGCTGTTCGGCGAAAAGTACGGCGACGAAGTGCGCGTGCTCGACCTCGGCTTCTCGCGCGAGCTGTGCGGCGGCACGCACGTGCACCGCACCGGCGACATCGGTTTCTTCAAGATCGTCGTCGAAGGCGGCGTCGCGGCCGGCATCCGCCGCGTCGAGGCGATCACCGGCGACAATGCCGTGCGTTACGTGCAGGAGCTGGATGCACGTGTCAACGAAGCGGCGGCCGCGCTGAAAGCGCAACCGTCGGAGCTCACGCAGCGCATCGCGCAGGTGCAGGACCAGGTGAAGTCGCTCGAGAAGGAACTGGGCGCGCTGAAGTCGAAGCTCGCTTCGAGCCAGGGCGACGAGCTCGCGCAACAGGCGGTCGAAATCGGCGGCGTGTACGTGCTGGCCGCGACGCTCGACGGCGCGGATGCAAAGACGCTGCGCGAGACGGTCGACAAGCTGAAGGACAAGCTGAAGAGCGCGGCGATCGTGCTGGCGGCCGTCGAAGGCGGCAAGGTCAGCCTGATCGCGGGCGTCACGCAAGAGGCGAGCAAGAAGGTCAAGGCCGGCGAACTCGTGAACTTCGTCGCGCAGCAGGTGGGCGGCAAGGGCGGCGGCCGTCCGGACATGGCGCAGGCAGGCGGTACGGAACCGGCGAATCTGCCGGGCGCGCTGGCAGGCGTGAAGGGCTGGATCGAAGAGCGTCTTTGATCGTCATGGTTGATGCGATGCGGTCTTGCTGACCCCTCGCAGCACACGAAAAAACAACCCGATCGGCGGTGGCCGGTCGGGTTGTTTTGTTTTTGCCGGTGCGCAGAATGAGCGCGTGCCGGCCAACTCCACCGCAGAATCAGGCCGGTAATGCCGTCGCTGGCAACGTGGGCGCATCCCCTGACTGCCGCGCGGCATCGCCGAGCGCATCGCGCAGCGCGGCCAGCGCCGCCGACGCGTAACCGTGCCGCCACGCGAGCAGCGTGTCGATGCCTTCGAGTTCCGCGATCGTGTGGGCGGTTACGTTGCCGGTCTCGGGTTGAAGCTCGAGCACCGAGCGCGGCGCGACCGCGATGCCCGCGCCGGCCGCCACGCACGCGACGATCGCGTGATACGAACCCAGTTCGAGCACGCGCGCGGGCTGCATTCCATGTGCCGCATACCATCGTTCGACGTATTTCCGGTACGTGCAGCCGCGCTCGAACGCAATCAGCGTCGGGAGGATCACGTCGCGCGGCGTGCGCACCGGCGGATGGCCGCGCGGCGTCAGCAGCACCAGGTCCTCGCGGAAGATCGGCACCGTCTCGAACGTGTCGGGCAGCGTGTCCGGTTCCGGCGGCCGGGCGAACAGCGCCGCGTCGATCTCGAAGTCGCGCACCTTGTCGATCAGCCAGCCGGTCGTACCGGTCACGAGTTCCAGCGATACGTTGGGCCACGCATGGTGATAGCGCGCGAGCACGGTCGGCAGCCGGCTCGCGGCCGTGCTTTCCATCGTGCCGAGCCGCAGCCGCCCGCGCGGCGTGTCCTCGCGCACCGCGTCGCGCGCCTCGTCGGCAAGCTCAAGCAGCCGCTCCGCGTACGGCAGCAGCGTGTGCCCGGCCGGCGTCAGCACGAGCCGGCGGCCGTCGCGCACGAACAGCGCCGCGCCGAGCTCCTCCTCGAGCTGCTTGATGCGCGTCGTCACGTTCGACTGCACGCGATTGAGCTTCGCCGCCGCGCGCGTGACGCCGTTCTCACGCACGACGGCCCGGAAAATCGCCAGCGCCGCCAGGTCCATGATTCTCTCCGTGCGATGGTTGGATTCTCAATTATTCATTTTTCGAGAATGATTGGTCAAGCTACGATACGAGCAATCCGACTCCCGTTCCGGCCGTTGCGCAAACCGCGCGGCCCATGCCGCCATGTCCCGTTCCGATGCTCCAAGCGCCGCCGACGTACACCTGTCCGATGACGCCGACCGCCGCGCTCGCGCGGCCGCGCTTGCCTGCATGATCGGGCTCGCCGTCGCGCTCGGCGTCGGCCGTTTCGCGTTCACGCCGCTGCTGCCGCTGATGCTCGCCGACGGCTCGATCGGCCTGAAGGCGGGCAGCTGGCTCGCGTCGGCGAACTACGCGGGCTATTTCGTCGGCGCGGTCAGTTGCGCGGCAGTGCGCGTCCCGCCCGCGCGGATGGTGCGCTTCGGGCTTGCGGCCACCGTGCTGCTGACCGCCGCGATGGGCATCGGTCACCTGCTGCCGGTGTGGCTCGCGGTGCGCTTCGTCGCGGGCGTCGTCAGCGCATGGACGTTCGTGTTCGTATCGCAATGGGGGCTGCGGCGGCTCGCCGAGCTGCACGCGCCAGAGTGGAGCGGGGTGATCTACGCGGGGCCCGGGGTCGGCATCGTTCTGACGGGCCTGATCGGCAGTGCACTGGCCGGCCATCGCGCGGCGCCCGGCTGGCTCGGCTTCGCGGTGTTGTCGGCGGTGCTGTCGGTCGCGATCTGGCGCACGTTCGGCGGTGGGCCCGCGGCGACGGCGGCAGGCGTAACGTCGGCAGCGCCAGTCCAGCATGCGGCGATGGACGCGGCACCGCACGACGCGCGCCGCCATCGTGTCGACGCCGCATGGCTCGTCGTCCTGTACGGGATGCCGGGCTTCGGCTACATCATCACCGCGACGTTCCTGCCGGTGATCGCGCGCGCCGCGCTGCCGGCCGGCTCGCCGTGGCCGGATCTGTTCTGGCCGATGTTCGGCGCGGCGCTGATCGTCGGCGCGATCGCGGCCGCGCGGCTGCCTGCCCGCTGGGACAACCGGATGCTGCTCGCTGCCGGTTGCGCGACGCAGGCGCTCGGGATCGCGGCGGGAATCGTGTGGCCGAATGCGGCCGGCTTCTCGATCGGCAGCGCGCTGCTCGGCGTGCCGTTCACCGCGATCACGCTGTTCGCGATGCGCGAGGCGCGGCGCCTGCACGGCGAACGCGCGGCCGGGCTGATGGGCTATGCGACGGCGTCGTACGGGGTCGGGCAGATTCTCGGCCCGCTCGTCGCGGCGCCGCTGACCGCGCGCTTCGGGTCGTTCTCGCCGGCGTTGTGGGTCGCGGCGGGTGCGTTGCTCGTCGGTGCCGCCGGCTTCGCGGCGACGGCGGCACGCGGGCGCGCGCAACCCGGCCGGCAACCCTGACATCGTCGGGGCCGGATCGTAAGCGACGCGGGCAAACTCGCTAGAATGAAGCCTTTCCCGCGCCGAGCGGGCGTGCGAGGCGGCTTGCCGGCCGCCGTCGACGCTTGCCACATCCCCATCGATGACCATCGCCGACTACCGTTTTTGCCCGCGCTGCGCGCGTCCGCTGACCGAGCGCGCCGATCCCGAACACGAGGGCGGCCGCGTCCGCCAAGCCTGCCCGGACGACGCGTGCGGCTACGTGCACTGGAACAACCCGCTGCCCGTGGTGGCCGCGATCGTCGAGCTCGACGGCAAGATCCTGCTCGCGCGCAACGCGGCCTGGCCGGAAGGGATGTTCGCGCTGATCACAGGTTTCCTGGAGAACGGCGAGACGCCCGAGGACGGCATCGCGCGCGAGGTGTTCGAGGAAACCGCGCTCAAGGCCGAGCAGGTCACGCTGGTCGGCGTCTATGAATTCATTCGCAAGAACGAACTGATCATCGCGTATCACGTACGCGCGTCGGGCACCGTCGCGCTGTCGCCGGAGCTGCTCGAATACCGGCTCGTCGATCCGCCGTTGCTGCGCCCGTGGCGCGCCGGCACCGGCTATGCGCTGGCCGACTGGATGCGCGCGCGCGGCCTCGATTTCGAATTCGTCGATCGAGCGGGGCAGTGACGGGCCGCGCCGCTTCCGGCATGTCACCCGCCGCGTCTGGCACGGTCGCGGCGCGGCATCCCGCCGGCCACCGCGCGCCGTCCGCTTCGTCTTCTTCATCCTGACCGCCATCGCCATGTCCGACAAGCCGCAGCCGCGTCCGCGCGACGCCTATCGCCACTTCCTGCCGATCACGACCCGCTGGATGGACAACGACGTCTACGGGCACGTGAACAACGTCGTCTACTACAGCTACTTCGACACCGTCGTGAACGAATACCTGATCCGCGCGGGCGTGCTCGACGTCGAGCACGGGCAGACGATCGGGCTCGTGGTCGAGACGCAGTGCAACTATTTCGCCCCGCTCGTGTTTCCGCAGTCGGTCGATGCGGGGCTGCGCGTCGCGAAGCTCGGCACGTCGAGCGTGCGCTACGAGATCGGGCTGTTCGCGGCAGGGCAAGCCGCGCCGGCCGCGCAAGGGCATTTCGTGCACGTGTACGTCGATCGCGGCACGCGCCGCCCCGTGCCGTTGCCCGACGCGCTGCGCGCGGCGCTCGAACCGCTCGCCGGCTGACAGGGGCCACCGGTGCACGCGTTCGCGCTCCAGGCGTTCAACGGCCTCAGCTACGGGTTGCTGCTGTTCATGCTGTCGGCCGGCCTTACGCTGATCTTCAGCGTGCAGGGCGTGCTCAACTTCGCCCACGCGAGCTTCTACATGCTCGGTGCATACATTGGATACAGCATCGCGGCCCGCGCGGGTTTCTGGCCCGCGCTCGCGCTCGCGCCGATCGTGGTCGGGTTGCTCGGCGCCGGCTGCGAGCGCTGGCTGCTGCGCCGCGTACAGCCGCACGGGCACACGAGCGAACTGCTGCTGACCTTCGGGCTCGCGTACCTGATCGGCGAGGGCGCGAAACTCCTGTGGGGTCTCGCGCCGCTGCCTGCCCCGGTGCCGCCGCTGTTCGACGGTGCGCCCGTGACCGTGTTCGGCCTCGCGCTGCCGCGCTACCGGCTCTTCATGATGGCGATGTCCACGGCGATGCTGGCCGCACTCGGCGCGCTGCTGCGCGCGTCGCGCATCGGGCTCGTCGTGCGCGCCGCGCTCACGCACCGCGCGGCTGTCGAAGCGCTCGGCTACGACGTGCCGCGCGTGATGACGGGACTGTTCGGCGCGGGCACCGCGCTCGCGGCACTGGCCGGCGTGATCGGCGCGCCGCTTGCGGTGATCGAACCGGCGCTGGCCGAGACCGTCGGGTCGGTGGTGTTCGCGGTCGTCGTGATCGGCGGGCTCGGCTCGCTCGGCGGCGCGTTCGTCGCGTCGCTCGCGGTTGGCTTCGCGCAGACCTTCGCGGCGTCCAGCGACACGTCGCTGCGCGACCTCGCGCAATGGTCCGGCGTCGCGCTGCCCGATCGCGTCGCTGCCGTGTCGATCGCTCAGCTCGCACCGTTGGTCCCGTACCTGCTGCTCGTCGCGGTGCTGGTCGCCCGTCCGCGCGGACTGTTCGGCGAGCGTGTCGATGGCTAGCCGCGCACGGGCCGGCGTGCTGCGCTGGGTGCTGTTCGCCGCGTGCGTCGCGCTACCCGCGTGGCTGTGGCCGCACGGCGCGGTGCTCGGCTATCTCGCACAGACGGCCGCGCTCGTCGTGCTCGCGCTGTCGTACAACCTGCAGCTCGGCACGACCGGGCTGCTGTCGTTCGGTCATGCCGCTTTCGCAGGGCTTGGCGCATTCGCCGCCGCGCACTGGTTCAATCATGTCGGCGGCCCGCTGCCGCTGTTGCCGCTTGTCGGCGGTGTGGCCGGCGCGGGCTTCGGGTTCGTCGCCGGCCTGCTCGCGACACGCCGCGCGGGCACCGTGTTCGCGATGATCACGCTCGGCCTCGGCGAGTGCGTCGCAGCCGCGGCGTGGAGCGTGCCCGCGTGGTTCGGCGGGCTCGGCGGCGTACCGATTGACCGTGCGAGCGGCACGCCTTTGGGCAGCTGGCATTTCGGCGCGCAAACGCAGGCCTACGCCGTGATCGCCGCATGGTGCATCGTGTCTGCGGCGGCGATGCACGCGCTGACGCGCACGCCGCTCGCGCGGCTTGCGAACGCGGTGCGCGACAACCCCGTGCGCGTTGCCGCGCTCGGCACCGAGCCGCGCCGCGTGCGGCTCGCGATGGTGACCTGCGCGTCGTTCTTCGCCGGCATTGCCGGCACGCTGACGTTGATCGACGTCGAGATCGCGACGCCCGACAGCGTGTCGATGGCGCGTTCGGCGACCGTGCTCATCGCCGCGGTGATCGGCGGCACCGGCACGTTCTTCGGGCCGGCAGCCGGAGCGGTGGTGCTGACCGCGCTGAGCATCGGCGTCGCAGGCGTGTCGCGCGCATGGGCGCTGTATCTCGGCGTGCTGTTCGTCGCGGTCGTCGTCGCCGCGCCGCGCGGGATCGCGGGCATCGCGCAGACGCTCGCGCATGCGTTGCGCGGCGACGCGCCGCCCGCCGAGCGCTGGCGCGTGCTGTGCGGCGTCGGCGCATGTGCATTCTGGGCCGTCGCGATCGTCTGCGCGGCCGAGCTCGGTTATGCATGGCGCTTCGCGCAGGACGACGGCACGGGCATCGCATTCGGTGCGTGGGGCATCGACGCCGATGCGCCGGCGGGCTGGGCCGTCGCATGCTCGGCGGCCGGTATCGGAACGTTGCTGTGGAGCTGGCGCGCGCGATTCCCGAGTCAGGGGCACGGCAAGCGGGAGGACGAGCGATGAGCGGCAGCGCGATCGCGCTGCACGGGATCGTGCAACGCTTCGGTGTGCAGACGGTGCTCGACGGCATCGAACTGAGCGTCGCGGCCGGCGAGCGCCATGCGCTGATCGGGCCGAACGGCGCGGGCAAGTCGACGCTGTTCGGCGTGATTGCCGGCGCGACGCGGCCGACGCGCGGGCGCGTCGTGTTGCACGGCGTCGAGCTGCGCGGGCGCGGGCCGGTCGTGGCGAGCCGACTCGGCATCGGCCGCAGTTTCCAGCAGACGAGCGCGTTCGCGCGGCTGAGCGTGTTCGACAACCTGCGCTGCGCGGCGCTGCATGCACCGGCCGAGCGGCGGCGCTGGTGGAACCGGCTGCGTGAATCCGCGTCGGTCGATCGCGCGGCCGCGCGCGTGCTGAGCGACATCGGTCTCGATGCGCGGCGCGACGCGATGGCCGCCGAACTCGGTTATGCGGAACAGCGCGCGCTCGATCTCGGCATCGCACTCGCGAGCGGTGCGCGCACGCTGCTGCTCGACGAACCGACGGCCGGCATGAACCGCGACCAGGCGGCGCGGATGATCGCGCTGATTCGCGCGACGACGCAGGGCCGCACGGTGCTGATGATCGAGCATGACATGGATGCGGTGTTCGGCTTCGCCGAGCGCATCACGGTGCTCGTGCGCGGCGCGGTGGTCGCGACCGGCGTGCCCGACGCGATCCGGGCAGACCCGGCCGTGCGCGCCGCCTATCTTGGCGACGGCGCATGAGCGTGCTGCTCGACATTCGCAGCCTGCGTGCGTGGTACGGGATGCAGCCCGTGCTCGACGGCGTCGATCTCGCGCTCGCGCCGGGCGAGACGCTTGCGTTGCTCGGCCGCAACGGCTCGGGCCGCTCGACGCTCGCGAAGGCCGTGATGGGGCTCGTACGCACCGCGGGCTCGGTGCGCATCGCCGGCGCCGAATGCGCGGGCGCGCGCACGTTCGAGATCGCACGGCGCGGCGTCGCTTACGTCGCCGAAAGCCGCGATGTGTTTCCGCTGCTGAGCGTGCGCGACAACCTGCGGCTCGGCCTGCGCGGCGTGCATGGCGCGGCCGAACGCGCGGCGCTCGACCGGCTGCTCGCGCGCTTTCCGCTGCTGGCCGCGCGGGCGGACGTGAAGGCCGGACGGCTGTCGGGCGGCGAGCAGCAGGTGCTCGCGCTGGTGCGCGCACTCGCCGGCCGCCCGCGCGTGCTGATCGTCGACGAACCGGCCGAAGGGCTCGCGCCGCTCGCGGTAGGCGAGGTCGGCGCGTGTCTCGCCGCGCTGCAGGCCTACGGCGTCGCGATCCTGCTGATCGAGCAGCGGCTGCAGCTCGCGCCGCGGCTTGCGCGGCGCGTCGCGGTGATGGGGCGTGGTCGAATCGTCTACGACGGCCCGCTCGGCGGGCTTGGCGCCGATGTCGTCAATGCATGGCTGAGCGCGGGCTGATCGCCCGTGCGCCGATTGTTCGGAAAACTCCGCCAGTCAATTCGCGTCGAGCCGCTTTATCGCGGTCGCGCGAACCGCCAAGATTGCCAGCAAGGCCGGTGTGCGCCGCGACAGGCGAGACCGGCACCCATCCATCGAAGGTCATCCGACTGAGGAATGAAATCATGAGCAAGCTGGCAGGCAAGGTAGCGATCGTCACGGGCGGGTCCAAGGGCATCGGCGCCGCGATCGCAAGGGCGCTGGCCGCCGAAGGCGCGTCGGTCGTGGTCAATTACGCGAGCAGCAAGGCCGGCGCCGACGCGGTCGTGAACGCGATCGTCGAGGCAGGCGGCCGCGCGGTCGCGGTCGGCGGCGACGTGTCGAAGGCAGCGGACGCCCAGCGCATCGTCGACACCGCGATCGACACCTATGGCCGTCTCGACGTGCTGGTCAACAATTCCGGCGTATACGAATTCGCGCCGATCGAGGCGATCACCGAAGAACACTACCGTCGGCAGTTCGACACGAACGTGTTCGGCGTGCTGCTGACCACGCAGGCCGCCGTCAAGCATCTCGGCGAAGGCGCGAGCATCATCAACATCAGCTCGGTGGTGACGAGCATCACGCCGCCCGCGAGCGCCGTGTACAGCGGCACCAAGGGCGCCGTCGACGCGATCACCGGCGTGCTCGCGCTGGAGCTCGGCGCGCGCAAGATCCGCGTGAACGCGATCAACCCGGGCATGATCGTGACCGAAGGCACGCACAGCGCGGGCATCATCGGCTCGGATCTCGAGAAGCAGGTGCGCAGCGAGACGCCGCTCGGCCGACTCGGCGAGCCGGACGACATCGCGTCGGTCGCCGTGTTCCTCGCCTCGGACGATTCCCGCTGGCTGACCGGCGAGCGTCTCGTCGCGAGCGGCGGGCTGCACTGATCGCGCGAGACGGCGCGCGCGGCTACGCGATCATCGCGAGCGCGTTCGCGCCGACATGCCAGCGCAGGCTTTCGACGACGAGTGCGTGATCGCGCGCGTCGTCGAGCCCCGCGATCGTCATCGCGCCGACGATGCCGCCGCCGGCAAGCCACAACGGCACGCTGCCGCCATCGAGCGCATAGTCGGCGTCCGACAATCCCTGCGACTGCAGCGACCAGCCGGCGCGGCGAAAGCGCGCGCCGACCTCGAGCGAACTGACGCCGAAACGGAACACCGTGTTCTGCCGGCGGCGGATCGCGTCGCTGTCGTTCGCGCGGCTGCCGTCCAGCGCGCAATAGAACAGCGGCGCGGTTTCGCCGACGATGCCGACCGCGATCGGCAGCCCGCGGCGCGACGCGAGATTGACCGCGATGTCGCCGAGCCGGCGCGCGACGTCGGCGTCGAAGTGCGGCAGCATCGGCGTCGACGCGGTGTCGCCGAAGGGCGCGGGTGCGAAGTGCGAGAAGGTGGTCGCCATGGCAGCTCCGTGTCGTCGCAAGTCCGGTGGGCGCGCGTCCTGCGTCGCGCGCCCACCGTCGATCGTTCAGCGCATCGATGCGTCAGCGCCCGGGCGCCGCGTCGAGCATCCATTCGTGCGCAGGGTCGTTCTTGAACGCCCACGCGCGGCTCGGCCCGGCCATCACGTTCAGGTAATACAGGTTGTAGCCATGCGGCGCGACCACCGGGTGATAACCGCGCGGCACCATCACCACGTCGTGGTTCTCGACCGCGCACGCCTCGTCGAGGCTGCGGTCATCCGTGTACACGCGCTGGAACGCGAAGCCCTGCGGCGGATCGATCCGGTGGTAGTAGGTTTCCTCGAGCGACGTTTCTTCCGGCGCCGCGTCGCGATCGTGCTTGTGCGGCGGATAGCTGCTCGAGTGGCTCGCGGGCGTGATCACTTCGACGACGAGCAACCGGTCGGCGGCCGGGTTGTCGCCCATCAGGATGTCGCACACGTAGCGCGTGTTGGTGCCTTGCCCGCGCACCGCGCGCCGCATCCGTTCGCCGTCGAGGCGCTGCACGCGCTTGTCGCCGCTCGCGTAAGGCGCGGTGCACAGCGCGACTTCCGCATCGCGCGTCGCCACCAGCGTGACGGTCTTGCCGCCCGGCACGTACAGCGCGTCCGGCGACACTTCCTCGAACACGCTGTCGCGCTTGCCGAGCGCATCGTAGGTTTCGCCGTCGACTTGCGCGCGCAGCGTGCCCGTGAGCACGACGACACATAATTCGCGCGCGCCGGTATCGAGCGTTTCGGTGTCGCCGGCCTTCAGGCGCAGCGCGCGAAAGCCGACGTGTTTCCAGCCGGCCGACTCGGGCGTCACGTTGCAGATTTCGCGGTCGGCGGATGCCTTGACCAGCAGGGGAGAAATCGTCATGGAACGGGGCTCCGCAATAGGGTGATCAGCGGGGGCAGGGCTTACGCGCTCAACCGGTCGACGATCGCGCGCAGCGATTCGTAGCCCTTCTTCGCATATTGATAGCTCGGCGCGACGGCCGGATCCTGCTCGGCCTCGACCACGAGCCAGCCTTCGTAGCCGGCGTCCTTCAGCGTGCGCAGCGTCGCTTCGTAATCGAGCGCGCCGTCGCCCGGCACCGTGAAGGTGCCGTTGATCACGCCGTTCAGGAAGCTCCAGCCGCCGTTGCGCGCCTGCGTGACGACTTGCGGGCGCACGTCCTTGCAATGCACGTGCACGACGCGCGACACATGTTTCTTCAGCAGCGCGACCGGATCGGCCGCGCCGCCGAAATACGCGTGGCCGGTGTCGAACAGCAGGAACACCTTTGCCGGATCGGTCAGCGCCATCAGCCGGTCGACGTCGGCGGGCGATTCGACGTATGCGCCCATGTGGTGATGGTAGGCGAGCTTGATCCCGTAGGTCTCCAGCAGATGCGCGCCGAATGCGTCGAGGCGTGCCGCATAGCGTCGCCACGCTTCATCGTCGACGAAACGCGGACGCTTCGCGACCGGCGTGTCGATGCTGCCCTGGATCGTGCCCGCGCATTCGCCGTACACCACCACCTTCACGTCGTTGAACTGCAGCTTCGTCATGTGCGCGCGGCAGCGCTCGATTTCGGCGGCGAGCGCATCGGCATCGCTCATGCCCGGTTCGACTTCCGCGAGGAAGCCCGAATACCAGCCGGACACGCATACGAGCCCGAATTCGGCGAGCTTCGCCTTCAGCTCGGGGCCCGTCTTCGGAAACTTGTTGCCGAGCTCGAAGCCCGCATAGCCGATTTCGGCGCCTTCCTTCAGCGCCGTTTCGAGCGGCGTCTCGCCGCCGAGCGACGGCAGGTCGTCGTTCATCCACGACAGGGGATTGATACCGATGCGAACGTTCCAGCTCATGACTTGCTTCCTTGGTTCGAATATTGTTGCCGCGGGCGGAGGATTGAAAGGGCGAGCGTGTCAGTGCCGCTGCCGCGTCTTGGCGTCGAGATACGCGCGATGCGCCGCTTCGACGCCGGCGCGCGCAGACACCTGCGGCACCGCGACTTCCCACCACGCGCCGCCGTCCGCGGTCGTGCGCTGATGCGTCGTGTCGATCACGAGCACCTGGCTTGTCTTCGCCGCACGCGCGCGCTTCATCTCGTGGCGCAGCTCGGCGACGTCGCGCACGTGCACGGCTTCTGCACCCATCGCGCGCGCATGCATCGCGAAGTCGATCGTCGAGCGTTCGCCGCCTTCGGGCACGCAGTCGTCGAGCATGTTGTTGAAGCTCGCGCCGCCGCAGTTCAGTTGCAGCCGCTCGATGCAACCGTAGCCGCGGTTGTCGAGGATCACGACGATGATCTTGCGGCCGAGCATCACGGATGTCGCGAGCTCCGCGTTGAGCATCATGTAGGAGCCGTCGCCGACGATCACGATCACTTCGCGCTCGGGCCGCGCGAGCTTCGCGCCGAGCCCGCCCGCGACCTCGTAGCCCATGCACGAGTACGCGTAGTCCATGTGATAGTTGCCGGGCACGCCGCTGCGCCACAGCTTGTGCAGTTCGGCCGGCAGCGTGCCGGCCGCGCACACGACGAGATCGTCGCGCGCGCTGTCGCGCCCGGCGTCGGCCGCCGAGTCGCGCACCGCGCCGATGACTTCCGCGTCGTACGGCAACGTGTCCTTCGGCACGCGTGTGGTCAGTTCGGTCACGCGCGCATTCCACGCGGCGGCCTGGTCGCGGTTCGCGGCGGTCCACGCCGCATCCGCCTGCCAGCCCGCGAGCGCGGCCGACAGCTGGCCGAGGCCGGTGCGTGCGTCGGCGATCAATTGCCGGCCGCGTTTCTTGCCTGCATCGAACGCCTGCACGTTCAGGCTCAGCAGCGTCGCGTTGCCGAACAGCGCGTGCGAGCCGGTCGTGAAGTCCTGCAGGCGGGTGCCGACCGCGAACACCACGTCGGCCTGCGCGGCCGCGCGATTCGCGGCAGGCGAGCCCGTTACGCCGATCGAGCCGAGGTTCAGCGGGTGGTCCCACGCGAGGCTGCCCTTGCCGGCCTGCGATTCGGCGACCGGCACGCCGTGCGTGTCGGCGAACGTGCGCAGCGCGTCCCATGCCTGGCTGTACAGCACGCCGCCGCCGGCGACGATCAGCGGCTTCTTCGCGGCCTTCAGCACGTCCAGCGCATCCGCGAGTTCGAGCGCGTCGGCCGGCGGCCGGCGCATGCGGATCACCGGCGGCGCGAAGAAGTCCTCGGGCCAGTCGTACGCGAAGGTCTGCACGTCCTGCGGCAGCGCGAGACACACCGGCCCGCATTGGGCGGGATCGGTCATCACCTGGATCGCGCGCGGCAGCGCGACGAGCAGCTGTTCCGGCGACGTGATCCGGTCGAAGTAGCGCGTCACCGGCCGGAAGCAGTCGTTCGCACTGACGTCGCCCTGTTCGAAATCCTCGACCTGCTGCAGCACCGGGTCGGGCAGCCGCGACACGAACACGTCGCCGGGCAGCAGCAACAGCGGCAGCCGGCCGACGTGCGCGAGCGCGGCGGAGGTCAGCATGTTGGTCGCGCCGGGGCCGATGCTCGACGTTGCGGCCATCATCCGCTGGCGGAAATTCGCTTTCGCGAACGCGATGGCCGCATTCGCCATGCCTTGCTCGTTATGCGCGCGCAACGTCGGCAGCCGCTCCTTTTCGGCGTGCAGCGCCTCGCCGAGCCCGGCCACGTTGCCGTGCCCGAAGATCGCGAACACGCCGCCGCAGTACGGCAGGATTTCGGTGCGGCCGTCCGGCTGGACAACTTCGGCGCGCAGGGCGGCCAGGTAGCGCACGAGCGCCTGGCTCACGGTCAGTCTCACGGTGGTGGTCATCGTCTGTCGATCAGGAGGAGTCGGGTGGTCATCACGGACATCTGCATCAGGCTGCGGCCGCGGCGCGCGCGGCGGCACGGCGGCCGAGCCATGCGTCGACCAGCTGCGCGAAATTGCCGGCCACTTCGTCGATCAGCGCCTGGTCGTCGATGCGACCGGCGAGCCAGTGCAGCGACGCATCGGCCCACAGCGTACGGCCGACCATGAAGCCCTTGACGATCGGATTGGTCGCCGAGCGGAAGCTGTCGACGAGATACTGCAGCGGCTGGTTCAGCCCGAGGATGACCGCGCCGCGGCAGTACGGGTCGCGCTCGGCAACGAGCGTTTCGAGCCGCGCCCAGCCGTCGGCGCTCATCGGCGCGAGTTTCCACCACTCGGGCATCACGCCGAGGTTGTAGAAGCGCGCGACCGTGCGCAGCACCGCGTCGTCCTCGGTGCCGGCCGGCGTGACCGCGCGCGGCGGAATGATTTCCAGCAGCAGCTCGTTGCCGCTCGCGCGGGTCGCTTCCCACAGCTCCAGCACGCGCTGCTCCTGCGCGACGCGCAGGTCGACGTCGTCGTCGGGGTGGTAGTGGACGAGGCACTTCACGACCTGCTCGGTCGGCCAGTGCGTGAGCGACGAGCCGACCGAGCGCGTATCGTCGAAGCAGAGCGGCCGCGAGCCGGGCAGCTCGACGGGGCGGCCGACCCACCAGCCGCGGCCGGTGGCCGATGCGAGCGCGTCGCTGCCGTATGCGCCGCCGTCGATCAGCACACCGACATGGCCTTCGATATGGCGATCGCGTTCGACCTGTTCGGCCGCGCGCACGAGCAGGCGCTTCAGTGTCTTGATCCGCGTTTCGTCCGCGCCGGCCTGCACCGCGAGTTCGTAGAACTGGCTGCGATGGTCGAATGCCATCACGCACAGGTCGTCCCATTCGCGGCGCGGCACTGTCACGCGATGCAGGTGCGCGAGCGTACGGTCGGCGTCCACCTGCGGATTGCGGCTGCCGCCGAACCAGTGTGCGAGCTCGGCCGGCGTCGGCATCGCGGCCGAACACGCGTGGCGCGACACGACGATCGCGCCGCATGCGTTCGCGATGCGTGTCGATTCGGCCCAGTCGCGCCCGCGCAGCAGCCCGGACAGCAGGCCCGACAGAAATGCGTCGCCCGCGCCGAGCACGTTCAGGACTTCGACGTGTTCGCCGTGGAAGGTCGGCGCATCCTCGATGCGTGCGGGGATGTCGCCCTCGATCACGCAGCAGCCGAGCGCACCGCGCTTGACCACCAGCGCCGCGCCGCTCGCGCGACGCACGGCCTGCAGCGACGCGATCAGGTCGTGCGGCACACCGCCCGCGATCAGGAATTCCTCCTCGGTGCCGACCAGCAGGTCGAACTCGCCGAGCACCTGCTGCAGCTGCCGCGTGACCTGCGCGTCCGGCACGTAGCGGTTCTCGCCCGCGCCGCGCGCGGTCAATCCCCACAGCACCGGCCGGTAGTCGATGTCGAGGATCCGCACGACGCCGTGGCGGCGCGCGTAGCCGAGTGCGGTCAGCGACGCCTCGCGGGTGCCGGGCGTCGACAGATGAGTACCAGTGATCGCGAGCGCGCGGCAGCCGGCGATGAAGTCCTCGCGGATCTCGTCGGCGCGCACGGCCATGTCCGCGCAGTTCTCGCGCACGAACAGCAGCGGGAACGTGTCGCGATCCTTCAGACCGAGCAGCACCAGCGCGGTCAGCCGTTCCGGATCCGTCTGCAGCTGGCTCGTGTCGCAGCCTTCGCGCTCGAGCGTCTCGCGCACGAAGCGGCCCATCTGCTCGTCGCCGACGCGCGAAATCATCGCGGTCTTCAGCCCGAGGCGGGCGACGCCGAACGCGACGTTGCCCGACGAGCCGCCGAGATACATCTGAAAGCTGCGCGCATCCTCCAGGCGGCTGCCGTACTGCTGCGCGTAAAGATCCACGGCGACGCGGCCGAGGCAGGCGAGATCGATGGGGCGGTCAGTCGGGAAGTTCAACGGGCTCATATCACGTATCACGCTCGCGGCCGGCGGTCGGCGTTGCCGGCAGATTGGGGGGCCGATCCCTGACGGCAATGCGTCACGTGCGCGGCACGACACGAGCGCGCCTGCCGCGAGGAATCGGGCTACGGAACGGAGTCTAGACTTTTTGGAAATCCTGTTCCCTAGGTGAAATCACGTAGAAATAAATTTCCAAATTTTCGAGGAAGTGATCTACAGTTTCATCCGGATGCTTCAGTCCGTTATCGGACTCGGCCCGGCGGCGCGCAACGCGCCGTTTTTCCGCCCCCGGAGATGAGGAGACAGAGTGATCATGAAGACCAAGCTGATGGCCGCCGCGGCCGCCGCGATCCTGGCCATGCCGCTCGCGCATGCCGAGAAGATCGGCGTGACGATGGCATCGTTCGACGACACGTTCCTGACGATCCTGCGCAACAGCATCGGCGACGCGGCGAAGAAGGACGGCGCGACCGTGCAGATCGAGGACGGCGGCAACGACGTCGGCAAGCAGTTGAGCCAGGTCCAGAACATGATCGCGCAGAAAGTCGACGCGATCATCGTGAACGCGGTCGACACCGACGCGACGCCGAAGATCACGAAGATGGTGACCGCCGCGAAGATTCCGCTCGTCTACGTGAACCGCAAGCCGGTCGATTTCGACAAGCTGCCGGCCGGCGTCGCGGTGGTTGCGTCCGACGAGAAGCAGTCGGGCACGCTGCAGGCGCGCCAGGTTTGCAAGCTGCTCGGCGGCAAGGGCGACATCCTCGTGCTGATGGGCGAGCTGTCCAACGAGTCGGCGCGTGCGCGCACCAAGGACATCGAGGACGTGATCGCGACCAAGGACTGTTCCGGCATGAAGATCGTCGACAAGCGCGAAGGCAAGTGGAGCCGCACGCAGGGCCAGGACATCACGATGAACTGGCTGAGCTCCGGCACGAAGTTCGACGCGATCGTATCGAACAACGACGAGATGGCGATCGGCGCGATCAACGCGCTGAAGGCGGCGCGCAAGCTGACGCCGAAGACGGTCGTCGCAGGCATCGATGCGACGCCGGACGGGCTCGCGGCGATGAAGAGCGGCGAGCTGAAGGTGTCCGTGTACCAGAACGCGGCCGGGCAGGGCGCGCAGGCCGTCGCGACCGCGCTGAAGCTCGCGAAGAAGCAGCCGGTCGACCGCTACGTGAACGTGCCGTTCGAGCTCGTCACGCCGGAGAACATGAGCCAGTACGCGAAGCACTGACCGGCTTTTCCGCTGAACTGCGCGAGCCCGGCGCGTCCGGGTTCGCGTGTGACTTTCGAGGAACGTCCATGTTTACAGCCAGGATGGCGCGCTCGATGGCCAGCGAAAGCGCGCCGGCCGCCTCGTTCGGCGCATCGGGTTCGTCCGGTGCGCCCGCTGCCGATTGCCTGCTCGAGGTGCGCGGCGTCGGCAAGTCGTTTCCCGGCGTCGTCGCGCTCGACGGCGTGCAGTTCCGCGTGCGCCGCGGCACCGTGCATGCGCTGATGGGCGAGAACGGCGCAGGCAAGTCGACGCTGATGAAGATCATCGCCGGCGTCTACACCCCCGACCAGGGCGAGATCCTGATCAACGGCGAGCCGGTCGTGCTGAACGGCCCGCTCGACGCGCTCGATCGCGGGATCGCGATGATCCACCAGGAACTCAACCTGATGCCGTACATGACGGTCGCGGAGAACATCTGGATCCGCCGCGAACCGAAGAATCGCTTCGGCCTGATCGATCACGCCGAGCTGCGCCGCCGCACGGCCGCACTGTTCGAGCGGCTGTCGATCGACATCGACCCCGAGGCCGACGTGCGCACGCTGACGGTCGCGAGCCGCCAGATGGTCGAGATCGCGAAGGCGGTGTCGTTCGACTCGGACGTGCTGATCATGGACGAGCCGACCTCGGCGCTGACCGACAAGGAGGTCACGCACCTGTTCCGGATCATTCGCCAGCTGCGCGAGCAGGGCAAGGGCATCGTCTACATCACGCACAAGATGAACGAGCTGTTCGAGATCGCCGACGAATTCTCGGTGTTCCGCGACGGCAAGTACATCGGCACGCATGCGTCGACCGACGTCACGCGCGACGACATCATCCGGATGATGGTCGGCCGCGAGATTACACAGATGTTCCCGAAGGAGGAGGTGCCGATCGGCGACGTCGTGCTGGCCGTAAGGAATCTCGGCGTCGACGGCGTGTTCCGCGACGTCAGCTTCGAGTTGCGCGCGGGCGAAATTCTCGGTGTCGCTGGCCTCGTCGGCTCGGGGCGCTCGAACGTCGCGGAGGCGTTGTTCGGCGTCGTGCCGGCGACTTCGGGCGAGATCCTGATCGACGGCAAGCCGGTGCGAATTTCCACGCCCGCGCAGGCGATGAAGCACGGGATGGCGTTCCTCACCGAGGACCGCAAGGACACCGGCTGCTTCCTGAATCTCGACCTGCTCGCGAACATGGAAGCTGCGGTGCTCAGCAATCGCTACGTGAAGTTCAATTTCGTGCGGCAGGCGCAGTTGAAGCGCGACTGCGAGGAAATGAGCCGGATGTTGCGCGTGAAGACGCCGGGGCTGCACGAGGAAATCCAAAACCTGTCGGGCGGCAACCAGCAGAAGGTGCTGATCGGAAGATGGTTGCTGACGCAACCACGCATCCTGATCCTCGACGAACCGACGCGCGGGATCGACGTCGGCGCGAAGGCCGAGATCCACCGGCTCGTCAGCGCGCTCGCCGGCAAGGGCGTCGCGGTGCTGATGATCTCGTCGGAAATGCCGGAAGTGCTCGGCATGAGCGACCGCGTGATGGTGATGCACGAAGGCCGGATGACCGGCATCGTCGAGCGCAAGGACGCCGACCAGGTCCGCATCATGGACCTGGCTTCGCGCTGAGCCGCAACAAGCATGGAGACAACTGAAATGGGCAACCTGAATCCGGTCGCGGACGCGCAGTCCATGACGATCAAGACGCGGCACGCGAAGTGGCCGCCCGAACTGAGCATCTTCATGGTGCTGGTGGGCATCAGCCTGTTCTTCGAGGTGATCGGCTGGATCGTCGTCGGCCAGAGCTTCCTGTTCAACGCGGAGCGGCTCGAGATCATCGTGTTGCAGATGGCCGTGATCGGCATCATCGCGGTCGGCGTGAACCTCGTGATCATCACCAGCGGAATCGACCTGTCGTCGGGGTCGGTCGTTGCCGCTGCGGCCGTCGTGTCGGCCAGCCTCGCACAGGTATCCGATTTTCCGCGCGCGGTGTTCCCGCACCTGACCGACCTGCCGGTCATCTGGCCGGTGCTGGCGGGCGTGTGCGTCGGGCTGCTGGTCGGTCTCCTGAACGGCTCGCTGATCGCGCTGACGGGGATCCCGCCGTTCATCGCGACGCTCGGCACGATGGTCGCCGCGCGCGGCTTCGCGAAATGGTTCACCAACGGGATGCCGGTGTCGATGCTGACCGACCAGTTCGCGGCGATCGGCGCGGGGGCGAACCCGGTGATCATCTTCGTCGTGGTGGCCGCGATTTTCCACGTCGTGCTGCGCTACACGCGCTTCGGCAAGTACACGTATGCGATCGGCGCGAACCGCCACGCGGCCGTCGTGTCGGGCATCAACGTGACGCGCCACCTGGTGTTCGTCTATGCGATCGCGGGCCTGCTGAGCGGGATCGCCGGCACCGTGACGGCCGCGCGTGCGATCTCCGGCCAGTCGGGCATGGGCGTGATGTACGAGCTCGACGCGATTGCGGCCGTCGTGATCGGCGGCACGTCGCTGTCGGGCGGCCTCGGGCGCGTGACGGGCACCGTGATCGGCGTGCTGATCCTCGGCGTGATGACCTCGGGTTTCACGTTCATCCGGATCGACGCGTATTACCAGGAGATGGTCAAGGGCGCGATCATCGTCGCGGCCGTGATCGCCGACCAGTACCGCAACAAGAAGTCCCGTCGCTGACCTGCGACGATCGAATACGGAGCCGCCCGGGAAGACGATGAAGATCGCTCTGGATCCCTACATGATTCGCCATCTGCCGCTCGATCGGCTGCCGCACGCGGTTGCCGAACTCGGCTACGACCAGATCGAGCTGTCGCCGCGCAGCGACTTTCTCGACTGGTGGGTGATGCCGCGTGCGACGCGCGAGCGCATGGGCGCGTTCCGGCAAGCGCTGCGTGCGAGCGGCGTCGGCCTCGCGTCGCTTCAGCCGATGTACCGCTGGGCCAGCCCGTTCGAGGACGAGCGGCAATGGGCGGTGCGCTGCTGGAAAAAGGCGATCGAGGTCGCGCTCGAGATGGAGTGCGCGCTGATGGTGTCCGAGTTCGGGCGCGGCGCGTCGCCGGAGCGCTCGGTCGGCGAGCGGCCGGGCGCGAATCCGAAGGAGCTGTGCGAAGCCGCATGGTTCCGTTCGATGGACGAGCTGCTGCCGATCCTCGAGCGCGAACGCATCGTGCTGTCGGTCGAGCCGCATCCGGAGGACTGGATCGAGCAGCTGCAGCCGGCGATCGACATCGTCACGAACATCGATTCGCCATCGCTGAAGCTGTCGTACATCGCGCCGCACACGTTCTACTACGGCGACGACATGGCCGCGATGATCGCGCAGGCCGCGCCGATCCTTGCGCACGTGCGCGTGGCCGACACCTTCGATCACCGCAAGAGCAGCCAGTTGCGCTACATCGTGAACCCGCCCGGCTCGAACCAGATCCGCGTGCACCAGCATCTCGACATCGGGCAGGGCGAGATCGACTGGGACAATTTTTTCCGCGCGCTTGGCGATGCCGGCTTCGACGGCGTGATGTCGTCGTGCGTGTTTGCGTGGGAGGACCGCGCGGAGGCGTCGTCGCGCTACATGCGCGACACGATCCAGCGCTACGTCGATCGCCATTTCGAGCGCGCGGCGGCGCGCTGACTCATGAATGACCGGCACGGCACGGGCCGTGCCGTTGATGAACGACAGACTGGAGATATCCGGATGACCTTGCAAATCGGCGTGATCGGCTGCGGCGCGATCGGCCAGGACCATATCCGCAGGCTCACGCGCACGCTGTCCGGCGCGCGCGTGGTGGCCGTCAACGACATCGATCCGCAGCAGGCGCGCGATGCGGTGACGAAGTACGGGCTCGACGCGGAAATCTACGGCGACGGTCATGAAGTCGTCGCGGCCGCCGACGTGGAGGCCGTGCTCGTCACATCATGGGGGCCGACGCACGAAGCGTTCGTGCTCGACGCGATCGCGCACGGCAAGCCGGTGTTCTGCGAGAAGCCGCTCGCGGTGACGGCCGATGGCTGCATGCGGATCGTCGAGGCCGAGGTCGCGCACGGCCGCCGGCTCGTGCAGGTCGGCTTCATGAGGCCGTACGACGAAGGCTATCGCGCGCTGAAGCGTGTGATCGACAGCGGCGAGATCGGCGCGCCGCTGATGCTGCATTGCGCGCACCGCAACCAGTCGGTCGGCGAGCGTTACACGACCGACATGGCAATCACCGACACGCTGATCCACGAGCTTGACGTGTTGCGCTGGCTGCTCGACGAAGACTATGCGACCGCGCAGGTCGTCTATCCGAAGAAGACGCGTCACGCGAGCGCGCATCTCGCCGATCCGCAGATCGTGCTGCTCGAAACCGCGAGCGGCGTGCGCATCGACGTCGAGATCTTCGTCAACTGCCAGTATGGCTATGACATCCAGTGCGAGGTCGTCGGCGAGAACGGCATCGCGAAGCTGCCCGATCCGCCGGCCGTCGGGCTCAAGCACGCGGCGCGCCAATCGGTCGAGATCATGACCGACTGGAAGGAGCGCTTCATCGCGTCGTACGACGTCGAGCTGCAGGCATTCATCGACGGCGTGCGGCACGGCGCGCTGACCGGTCCGTCCGCATGGGACGGCTACGCGGCGGCAGTGGCGGCCGACGCTTGCGTGCGTGCGCAAAAGAGCGGGGCGGTCGAGCCGATCGCAATGGCCGAACGCCCGGCGTTCTATCGCGCCTGATCCGCGGCCGCGTCGCCACGCACACGGCGACGCGCCGCTTTCCCACGGGACCGACCGACATGACGATGAAGATCGGCTGCGCACCCTGTTGCTGGGGCGTCGACGACGTGAACAACCCGCACCTGCCGCCGTGGCGGCACGTGCTTGCCGAGGCCGCGCAGGCAGGCTACTCGGGCATCGAGCTCGGGCCATACGGCTATATCCCGCTCGAGCTCGACGTGGTGAGCGCCGAGCTCGACCGGCAGCGCCTGAGCATCACCGCCGGCACGATCTTCGACGATCTGGTGTCGCCGGAGAACCTGCCGAACCTGCTGCGCCAGACGCGCGAGATCTGTGCGCTGATCTCGCGGTTGCCGACCTTGCCGACGCAGCACGGCCAGCGCTATGCGGGGCCATACCTGGTCGTGATGGACTGGGGACACGCGGAACGCGACTACGCGGCGGGCCATGCCGATCGCGCACCACGGCTGTCAGAAGAACGCTGGGCATGCATGGTCGACCATATCCACCGAATCGCGACCGTCGCGCGCGACGAATTCGGCGTGCGCGCGGTGATTCATCCGCACGCGGGCGGCTACATCGAGTTCGCGGACGAGATCGACCGGATCGTCGCGGACATCGCGGCCGACACTGCCGGCTTGTGTCTCGACACCGGCCATCTGTACTACTCGGGCATGGATCCCGAGACGTGGCTGCGCCGTCATGCGGCGCGGCTCGACTACGTGCATTTCAAGGATATCGATGCGGCCGTGTACGACGCGGTGATGGGCGAGCACATCGCGTTCTTCGCGGCCTGCGCGCGCGGCGTGATGTGTCCGATCGGCAATGGCGTGCTCGACTACCGCGCGATCCGTCGCGCGCTCGACGACATCGGCTATGCCGGCACCATCACGATCGAGCAGGAGCGCGATCCGCGCAATGCCGGCACGAGCCTGCGCGACGTCGCGGCGAGCCGCGCGTTTCTCGCATCGGCCGGATTCGCGTGAGCGGCGGCGATTGGTACTTCTGAACATCTGAACACGGACAGGAACACGACAATCATGATCGACGGACAGATTCTGCTCGGACATTCGATTCCCTGGGGCATGGTCGGCGGCGGGCTCGGCAGCCAGATCGGCTACAGCCACCGGTCGGCCGCATTGCGCGACGGCAGTTTCCGGCTGGTCGCCGGCGCATTCGACATCGATGCCGAGCGAGGGCGGCAGTTCGGCGTGAAGCTCGGCGTCGACGCCGAGCGCTGCTACCCCGACTACCGGGCGATGTTCGAGGCCGAGGCGAAGCGCGCCGACGGCATTCGCGCGGTGTCGATCGCGACGCCGAACAACACGCACTTCGAGATCTGCCGCGCGGCGCTGAACGCCGGGCTGCACGTGGTTTGCGAGAAGCCGCTGTGCTTCACCACGGAGGAGGCCGAGGCGCTGCAGCGGTTGTCGATCGAGAAGAATCGCATCGTCGGCGTCGCGTACGGCTATTCAGGTCACCAGATGATCGAGCAGGCGCGCGAGATGATCGCGCGCGGCGATCTCGGCGAGATCCGCATCGTGCAGATGCAGTTCGCGCACGGCTTTCACAGCGAGGGCGTGGAGGCCGCGAGCGCGGCCGCCCGCTGGCGCGTCGACCCGAAATTCGCGGGTCCGAGCTACGTGCTCGGCGACATCGGCACGCACCCGCTGTACATCTCGGAAGTGATGGCGCCCGAGCTGAAGATCCGCCGGCTGATGTGCTCGCGGCAAAGCTTCGTGAAGAGCCGCGCGCCACTCGAGGACAATGCGTTCACGATCATGGAATACGACACCGGCGCGATCGGCTACGTATGGTCGAGCGCGGTGAACGCAGGCTCGATGCACGGGCAGAAGGTGCGCGTGATCGGCTCCAGGGCGAGCGTCGAATGGTGGGACGAGCATCCGAACCAGTTGCGCTACGAAATCCAGGGGCAACCCGCGCAGGTGCTCGATCGCGGAATGGGCTATCTGCATCCGCACGCATTGCGCGAGGACCGCATCGGCGCCGGGCATCCGGAAGGGCTGTTCGAAGCATGGTCGAACCTGTACGCGCGTTTCGCACTCGCGATGGATGCGGCCGACCGCGGCGACGCGCAGGCATTGAAGCACATCCGCTTCCCGGACGTGCACGCTGGCGTCGAAGGCGTGCGCTGGGTCGAGAACTGCGTGCGGTCCGCCGAGGCGGGTGGCGTGTGGGTCGACTATCGTTGAGCCATGGCCGGCCGATGCGCGGCATCGGCCGGCGGCCGCGTCGGTAAACGTCCTGATCTTCACGGCACGGCGTGAGCGTTGGAAAATCGTTTCCAGTATCGCCATGGAGCGTGTGCAGGTGATGATCGAGCGCGTGGGAGCGAGCGTGCGGCGCGGTTTGTGCCGCAAACGTGATTAAATTCGCCCTTCATGCATGTATACAGGTGAGTCCCGGGCGGTGCGCGTCGGTATCGCGCGCGCATCGGGGCCGTCAACTTCGCGCTATCCGATGAGTTCATCCGAGAAACCTCCCGCCACCGTCGAGCAGTTCCTGCAGCATCTGGCGCACGAGTATGACGGTCTCAGCAATCGTCTGAAGGCGATTGCGCGTCACGTGGAAACGCATCGGGACCAGCTTGGCCTGGAGGGGATCCAGTCGCTTGCGGAGGCATGCGGGGTCCAGCCGTCGGCCGTCGTGCGGTTCGCGAAGCATTTCGGTTTCTCCGGCTTCTCCGAGATGCAGCGCTTGTTCCGCGAGGGCCTGGCCCAGCAGATCGCGCCGGGCCGCGCGTACAACCTGCGATTGCGCGACGTGATCGAATCGGGCTCGTCCAGCCTGCAGCCCGAGCAGATCGCCGACGAATTCATCAAGGGCAGCATTGCCGGGATGCAGCAGTTGCGGCAGACGCTTGACCCGCAGGCGCTCGCGCAGGCCGTCGACCTGCTCGCCGACACGCAGGCGATCTGGATCGCCGGCTCGCGCCGCGCGTTTCCGATTGCCGTCTATCTCGACTACGCGCTGCAGCACACCGACAAGCGCATCGGCCTGTTCAGCGCGCTTGGCAGCATGCATCTCGGGCAGATCCGGTCGGTGCGCGAGGGCGACGTGATGATCGTGATCTCGTTCATGCCGTATGCGGAAGAGACGGTGCAGGTTGCGCAGCAGGCCGTGCAGCGCGGCGCGCGCCTGATCGCGATCACCGACAGCCGGATGAGCCCGCTCGCGCGCGAGGCCGAGGTGACGTTGATGGTGCAGGACAGCGCGACGTTCGGGTTTCGCGCGCTGACCGCGACGATGGGCCTCGCGCAGAGCCTGTTCGTGGCGCTCGCATACCGGCTCGAGCTGTCGTACCTGCCGACCACCGACGGCGCCCACGGCACGAAGGCCGGCTGACGCCGGCCTTCCGCATGCGTGCCGCCCGCGGGCACATCCGGCGGGCGGCATGGCCATCGCGCTTACTTCGCGGTCGGCATCGCGAACTCGGCGCCCTTGCCGATGCTCGATGCCCAGCGCTGCATCACCGACTTCTGGCGCGTGTAGAAGCGCACGCCTTCCTCGCCGTACGCGTGCATGTCGCCGAACAGGCTCTTCTTCCAGCCGCCGAAGCCGTGCCATGCCATCGGCACGGGAATCGGCACGTTGATGCCGACCATGCCGACCTGGATGCGCCGCGCGAATTCGCGCGCGATGCCGCCGTCGCTCGTGAAGCACGCGACGCCGTTGCCGAACTCGTGCGCGTTGATCAGGTCGACCGCTTCGCCGAAGTCCTTCACGCGCACGCAGCCGAGCACGGGCCCGAAGATTTCTTCCTTGTAGATGCGCATGTCGGGCGTCACATGATCGAACAGCGTGCCGCCGGTGAAGAAGCCCGCCTCGCGGCCCGGCACGCGCAGCCCGCGCCCGTCGACCACCAGTTGCGCGCCTTCGCTGACGCCTTGCTCGATATAGCCTTCGATCCGCTTGAGCGCGTCGCCGGTGACGATCGGACCCATCTCGACTTCCGGCGACATCCCGTCGCCGATCACCAGCTTGCGCGCACGCTCGGCGACTGCCGGCACGATTTGGTCGGCCACGTCGCCGACCAGCACCGCAATGCTGATCGCCATGCAACGTTCGCCCGCCGAGCCGTACGCCGCGCCGATCAGCGCGTCGACCGCCTGCTCGATGTTCGCATCGGGCATCACGACGAGGTGGTTCTTCGCGCCGCCGAGCGCCTGCACGCGCTTGCCCGACTGGACCGCGCGCTGCTGCACGTAGGCCGCAATCGGCGTCGAGCCGACGAAGCTCACGGCCTGCACGTCCGGGTGGTCGAGCAGCGCGTCGACCGCGCCCTTGTCGCCCTGCACGACGTTGAACACTCCGGCGGGCAGGCCGGCCTGCGTCAGCAGGTCGGCCATGAACAGCGCCGCCGACGGGTCGCGTTCGCTCGGCTTCAGCACGAACGTGTTGCCCGTCGCGAGCGCGACCGGGAACATCCAGCACGGCACCATGCACGGGAAGTTGAACGGCGTGATCCCGGCGACGACGCCGAGCGGCTGGCGCATCGTCCAGTTGTCGATGCCGGTGCTGACCTGGTCGGTGAAGTCGCCCTTCAGCAACTGCGGTACGCCGCATGCGAATTCGATGATGTCGATGCCGCGCGCGACTTCGCCCTGCGCGTCGGAGAACACCTTGCCGTGCTCGGCCGTGATGATCGCCGCGAGCGTGTCGCGGTGCTCGTTCATCAACTGCAGGAAGCGGTGCAGCACGCGGGCGCGGCGGATCGGCGGCGTGGCGGCCCAGGCCGGGAAAGCGGCGTGGGCGGACGCGACGGCCTGCTGCACCTCGTCGTCGCCGGCGAGCGCGACGCGGCGCACAGCGCGGCCGAGCGCCGGGTTGAGGACGTCCTGGAAGCGGCCGCTGCGGCCGGCAACGGGCGTGCCGTCGACATAGTGGCCGACGTCGGCGTCGGACGTGTAGGCGGGAACCGGATTCATCGTGTCTCCTGAGGATGGGGGTGGGCGGAACCTAGTCTAGGCAAAGCGGCGGGGCGGGAGAAGGCCGCGCAGCTTGATTCACTGTTCAGAATTCTGAATAATCATCGAATGAATCAGCAAAATGTCCAGGCGCTCTGGCCGCATATCCATTCGCTGACGGTGCTGGCGGCGGCAGGCAGTTTCACGGCCGCGGCGCAGCGGCTCGGCATCAGCAAGGCCGCGATGAGTCAGCGCATCGCCGATCTCGAGAAGGCGGCCGGCGTGCCGCTGGTGCGGCGCACGACACGCAGCGTGCGGCTCACCGACGCGGGGCAGACGCTGGTCGACAGCACGCGCGACGCGTTCGAATCGATTGGCCAGCACTTCGCTCGCGTGAAGGACCTGGCCGGCGAGCCGCGCGGGCTGCTGCGCGTGACGGCGCCCGTCGCGCTCGGGCGCCAGCAGGTCGTGCCGCACTTGCCCGATTTCCTGCGGCAGCATCCGGGCGTGCATATCGAACTCGATCTGTCCGACCGGCTGCATTCGCTGACGCAGGAGGGTTTCGACCTCGCGATCCGCCATACGACGACCGCGCCGCAAACCCACGTCGCGTGGAAGCTGTGCGACACGCGTTCGTTGCTGGTCGCGAGCCGGGACTACCTCGACGCGCGCGGCACGCCGCGCCACCCGAGCGAACTCGTCGACCACAGCTGTCTGTGCTACCTGCGCGACAACGAACCGGCGGCCTGGAGCTTCGAGCCGGACGGCCGTCGGCGCCAGCGCGTGAGCGTGCCCGTGCGCGGCAGCTTCGCGGCGAACAACAGCGAGGCGATGCGCGAGGCCGCGCTCGGCGGGCTCGGCATCGCACTCCTGCCGGATTTCAGCGCGCGGCGCGACCTCGACGCCGGGCGGCTCGTCGCGCTGCTCGACGGCTGGCGACCGTCGGGCGCGTTCGGCGACCACATCTTCGCGATCCGGCCGTACAGCACGGTCGTGCCGAGCGCGGTTCGCGCGCTCGTGCGGCACTTGCGCGAGCGACTCGCGGGCGGTTTCTCGGGCGCCTGACAGGCGAGGCCGGGCGCGCCGCGTCGCATGGCCGGGGCCTGGCCGCACGGGCAGGGGTGGCCGCGCTGCGGTAAAATCGCCGCTTCCTCCCGCGCCCGTGTGGCGCGTCATTCGAAGGTCGACAGCCGATGCAGATTCACAAGGAAGTGGACGCGCGCGGGCTCAATTGCCCGTTGCCGATCCTGCGCGCCAAGAAAGCGCTCGCCGATATGGAGAGCGGGCAGATCCTCAAGGTGCTCGCGACCGATCCGGGCTCGCAGCGCGATTTCGCCGCGTTCGCGAAGCAGACGGGCAACGAGATCGTCGAAGTGACGACCCAGGACAAGACGTTCGTGTTCCTGATGCGCCGCCGCTGACGGCCCGCATCACGCGCCGCTTGCGGCACCCGCACGGGCAGCGCCCGTCGCGGCCCGCCCGCGCCTCCTCCTCCGACACCTCTGACAATTCTTAAACCTCGTCGCACGGCCGGCTGCGTATACTGACCCGGCCGGTCGTCCGTCTCGGATGGATGCGCCGGCCACGGTACGTCATACGAGGCGGGCACGGGGGCCATGCCTGACGCTACCGTTGTACAAACGGGGAGAGGACATGTCCTTCAGACCAGGGACCATTCGAAGTCCGTCCGCAGCGGAATGCATCGCGCCCGCACGCGCGGCGGGGTTGAGCCGGATCGAGCTCGACCCGCAACAGGATCGCCACGCGCGTGCCGCGCTGGAGGCGTATGCCGATTCGGCGGCGGCCGAGATGCCATGGCTCGCGGAGTCGCTCGACGAACGGCTGCGCGGCGTCGCGCAGGAGGACGGCGCGGGCCTCACGTATTGCGGCGCAACGATTGGGCGCGTGTTCGATCTCGCGCAGGCGTGGGCGGCGAGCCAGCCCGACTATGTGGCGCCGGCGTGGGAGCGCGTGCGCGGCCAGCTGGAGCGGATGCTGGGGCAGCCGATGCCGCGGCAGCCGGAGGTATTCCCGGTCGCGCGGCTGGCCGAGCCGATGGCCGGCAACGCGAGCCCCGACTAGGCGCGCGACCGCGCGACGGGAAGGATTATTCGAATAAAGGACCGTAGTCCGCGCAATTTCTTGGCGAATTTCATACTACTATGATGAAATCGCCGGTTCGTCCGTGCCCCGTTTTTGAGATATGTTGCCGGGGGGCCGTGCCGCGCAGGTCGCGCGTTCGGCAATCGACGGCTCGTCGGCCGGTGTTGGGGGCCGCGCGCGTGCTGCGCGGGGTGAGCGCGGGGAGCTGAACTGGACGAATCGATTTCGATTTGCGGGGTGCTATGAGAATTGCTGTACTGGATGACGATCCGGCCCAGACGGATTTCGTCAGTCAAACGCTGACGGCCGCTGGCCATACATGCTATGCGTTCAAGGAAGGCAAGGCCCTGAAGAAGCGTCTGCAGCGAGAGACGTTCGATCTGCTCGTGCTCGACTGGAACGTGCCGGACATGTCCGGCGAGGAAGTGCTCAAATGGGTGCGGGCGAACCAGACCGAGCACAGCCTGCCGATCATCTTCATGACGAGCCGCGACGACGAGGCAGGGATCACGCAGATCCTCAACGCCGGCGCCGACGATTACGTGGTCAAGCCTGTGTCGGGCCCGATTCTGCGCGCGCGCATCGGCTCGCTGCTGCGCCGCGCGTATCCGGTCAACGCGGAGGCGACCGTTCGCGAGTTCGACCAGTTCCGCTTCGACGTGAACCTGAAGCAGGCGTATGTCGGCGACAAGGCCGTGAGCCTCACGCAGAAGGAATTCGAGCTCGCGCTGCTGCTGTTCCAGCACCTCGACCGACCGCTGTCGCGCGCGCACATTCTCGATCTCGTGTGGAAGCAGGCGACCGACATTCCGTCGCGCACGATGGACACGCACATCTCGATGCTGCGCACGAAGCTCGGCCTGCGGCCGGAAAACGGCTATCGCCTCGCGCCGATCTACGGCTACGGCTACCGGCTCGAGCGGGTCGGTCAGGGAGAACCGGAGTGACCCAGCGAATCACGCAGCGCACGGCGCGTTTGTGCACGGTGGCCCTGCGCGCGGCGTGCGCGGTCGCGTTCGCGTTCGCGGCACAGCAGGCCGTCGCGCAGCCGCCCGCTGCCGTGGGCAAGACGGTCGTCTACCGCACGCATGCCGGCGACACGCTGTATGACGTCGCCGCGCGCTATCTGCAGGGCCCGGACGACTGGCAGTTGCTGCAGCAGATCAACGGCGTGCCCGCGCCGAAGCACCTGCAGTCCGGCGTCGCGCTGAAGCTGCCTGTCGCGCGGCTGCGCAAGGAAAAGCTGACCGCGCGCGTCGTCGCGGTGCAGGGCACGGTCGAGCGCGCATCCGGCGGCGCGTATGCGCCGCTCGTGAACGACGCGACGCTCGCCGAGGGCGATCGCGTGCGCACCGGCGGGAACGGCTTCCTGACGCTCGAACTGGCCGACGGCACGCACATGAGCCTGCCGCCCGACAGTCAGCTGGACCTGAAGACCTTGCGCCGCACCGTGCTGACCGGCACGCTCGATCGGGAATTCGAACTCACGCGCGGCTCCGTCGACAGCGACGTCACGCATCTGAAGAAGCGCGACGACCGCTTCCAGATTCGCTCGCCGTCCGTCGTGGCCGGCGTGCGCGGCACGCGGTTCCGCGTGAACTACGACGCCGCCGGCAACGCGGCGACGCGCGTCGAGGTGCTCGACGGCACCGTCGGCGTCGCTGGCAAGCAGCAGCCGGCCGACCCGACGCTCGTGCATGCGAACTTCGGCAGCGTCTCGACGTCGTCCGGCGCGGTCGGTACCCCCGTGCAACTGCTGCCGGCGCCTGCGCTCACACATCCCGACAAGGTGCAGGACGAGTCCGACATCGCGTTCGACATCGCGCCGCTCGAGCATGCGCACGCCTATCACCTGCAACTCGCGCGCGACGCGGGCATGCTCGAGCTGTTCAGCGAAACGCGCACCGTTTCGTCGCGCGCGGTGTTCCGCGACGTGCCGAACGGTACGTACTTCGTCCGGATTGCCGCGATCGACGACAACGGCCTCGAAGGCGTGCCGCACATTTATGCGTTCGAGCGGCGCCTGATGGGGCTCGACGCAACTGCGTCGGCCGGCCCGAACGGCTATGAGTTCCGCTGGTCGCCGAATGGCGCGAGCAAGGATGCGCGTTATCGGTTCGTGCTGTCGCGCTCGAAGGACCTGAGCGCGCCGGTCGTCGACCAGATGGGCCTGCAGGCGCGCAGGATCACGGTCGCGCACCTGCCGCCCGGCGACTATTACTGGGCGGTGACGGTCGAGGAGTTCGAAGGCGGCAAGTTCTATCAGAAGACGAGTCCGGTCAGCGCGTTCACGTTGTCGCGCTGACCCGCGGCGCATGAAAACCGACTCCGTTTCCCCGCGGCGGCGCCTCGGCCGCCGCTTCCTGATCGAGTGGATCGCGATCGGCTGCCTCGGGATCGCGGTGATCCTCGCGTGCGCGTTCGGCCGGTTCTCGTCGAGCGTCGACGGGCTCATCTACGACCGGCTGCTGATGCTGCGCAGCCTGCCGCTGTCGCCCGACGTCGTCGTCGTCGACATCGACAACCAGAGCGTGTCCGCACTCGGCCGCTGGCCGTGGCCGCGCAGCGTGCACGCGCGGCTGCTCGACACGCTGGCGCGTGCGAAGCCGGCCGCGGTCGTCTACGACGTGCTGTTTACCGAGCAGTCGCCGGAGGATCGCGCGTTCGCGGATGCAATGACCCACGTGCCGACTTTCCTGCCCGTCTTGCTGAGCCCCGAGCAGGCGGACGGCACGCGCACCGTCGAGCCGCCGGTGGCGGAGCTGTCGGCACGCACGATGGGGCTCGGCCACATCAATCTCGAAGTCGATCCCGACGGTATCGTGCGCAGCGTCGCGCTGTTCGAAAGCGACGGACGCGTGCGCTGGCCGCAACTGATGGTGCCGGTCTATCGGGCAATCCAGGCCGGCCGGCTGCATCCGGTCGGCGGCGTGCCCGGCGCGAATGCGCACGACCTGTCGCGCGACGCGAGCGGCGAGGGTCGCTACCTGATCCCGTTCAGTCGCAATACGCCCGCCTATGCGACGCTGTCGTTCGACGACGTGCTCGAAGGGCGCGTGAAACCCGACGCGCTGCGCGGCAAGATCGTCGTCGTCGGCGTGACCGCATCGGGCCTCTACGACCGCTTCGCGACGCCGGTGTCGGGTGACTTCGGCCCGCTTGCCGGCGTGTACATCCATGCGAACGTGCTCGACATGCTGACCACGGGCAGCGCGATCCTGCCCGCGTCTCGTGCGTGGCTATTCGCCGCATCGCTGCTGCCGCTTGCCGTGCTGCTGGGCGGTTTCCTGATGCTGTCGCCGTGGCGTGCGCTGCTGCTGACGCTGAGCCTGGCCGCGCTGTCCGTCGTCGCCAGCATGGCGCTGCTGTTCGAGGCGCGCGTGTGGCTGTCGCCCGCGCCGGCGATCTTCGGGCTGATCGCCGTGTACCCGATCTGGAACTGGCGGCGCCTGGAAATGACGATGTCGTACCTGCGTCGCGAACTGCAGCGGCTGGCCGACGAGCCGCACCTGCTGCCCGAGGCGCCACGCACGCGTAGCGTCGGCGGCGACGTGCTCGAACGGCAGATGGCGCTGATGGCGCAGGCCGCGCAGCGCGTGCAGGACATGAAGCGCTTCGTCTGGGACAGCCTCGACAGCATGCCGGAGCCGATCTTCGTCACCGACCTGGCCGGGACCGTGCTGATCGCGAACCATGCGGCGAAGCGCTACGGGGCGCGCCTCGCGCTGCCTCTGCCGGAAGGGCGGCCGCTGCGCGCCGCGCTCGGCGAGCTGACTTTCATGAAGACCGTCGACGGCAACGCCGAACATGACGTCACGATCCGCGAACACTGGCCGGACGCGCTCGACCCGACGCTCGGGGCCGAAGACGAAGCGATGGCGCGCGGCATCGAGGTGCGCGATCGCAACGGGCTTGACCATCTGTTACGCTACGCCCCGTGTACGAATGCGCAGGGCCGCGTGACGGGCTGGATTGCCGGCCTCGTCGACGTGACCGAGCTGCACGCGGCCGAGCGGCAGCGCGAGGAGGCGCTGCACCTGCTGTCGCACGACATGCGCTCGCCGCAGTCGTCGATCCTCGCGCTCGTCGAAATCGAGCGCGATCGCGTCGAAACGGAAGCGATGCGCGGGCTGCTCGCGCGGATCGAGCGGTACGCGCACCGTGCGCTGTCGCTCGCCGACGAGTTCGTGCAGCTGGCGCGCGCGGAGTCGCAGGCGTATCAGCTCGAACCGACCAGCCTCGTCGACGTGCTGATCGATGCGAGCGACGAAGTCTGGCCGCAGGCGCAGGCGAAGCGCATCCGCATCGAGACCGACGTCGGCACCGACATGTGCTGGGCGCGCGCCGACCGCTCGCTGATCACGCGCGCGTTCGTCAACCTGCTGAACAATGCAGTCAAATACAGTCCGTCCAACACGGTGATCACGTGTACGCTGACGGTCGAGCATGCATCGAAGCGGATGTTCTGTACGATTCGCGATCAGGGGTACGGCATCGCGCCGGAAGATCAGCGGCATCTGTTCGAGCGTTTCAAGCGATTCCATGCGGGCGAGCGGCCCGAAATCTCGGGCTCGGGGCTCGGCATGGCATTCGTGAAGACGGTCGTTACGCGCCACGGCGGCAGCGTGACGGTCGACAGCGAAGTGGGTGTCGGCACCGCGGTGACGGTGTCGCTGCCCGCGATCGACGAGCCGTCCGCCTGACAGGGCCGGGCACGACGGCAGGCATTTGGGGGAAGTCATGAGAAAGGAATGGGCAGCGACCGCGCTGGCGGTGGCGCTGTTGACGGGCTGCGCCGGCGTCACGACCGGCGTGAGCGCGCTCGGGCAGCCGAACGCGTTCGCATCCGGTGCGCACGATTACGATTTCGTTCGCACGGCCGCTCAGGCCGGCGATGCCGAATACCGGCAGATCGAGACGCTCGTGCGCGACGAGCTCGCGCACCGCGGCTTCGACGCGCAGTCTGGCCAGGCCGCGCGTTACCGGCTGTCGATCGCGTACGCGACGCAGCCGGCGTCGGTCGCGACGATGGCCGACCAGTGCGGCGCGGCAAGCAGCGCGTGCGTGACCGTCGACGGGCCGGCCCCGCTGGCGCTGCCGTTCGCCGGCAAGGTGTACCGCCACGTGCTGACGCTGCGTTTCGTCGATGCGAAGTCGG
Organism: Burkholderia diffusa; assembly: GCF_001718315.1. NCBI lineage: Bacteria > Pseudomonadati > Pseudomonadota > Betaproteobacteria > Burkholderiales > Burkholderiaceae > Burkholderia > Burkholderia diffusa. The sequence continues at coordinate 1,419,506 of NZ_CP013362.1, forward strand.
GCGCCGACGTCTATCGCGTGTCGGCGTCGATGCGCGATCGCGATGCCGGCACGCAGCAGGCCGCGCCGACGCTCGTGAAGAGCGCGCTCGCGAAGCTGCCGTTCGAGCAGGGAGGCGGCTGGCTCGTGAAGACGAAAAAAGACGACGCGGGCGCAATGCCGGGCGTCGTCTCGGTGAAATCGGCCGCCGCGCGCTGACGCGCCGGCCGTGAGGTGAGGGCGGCTCGCCGCGCGGGCGAGGCCGGCCCGTGGCGCGTTCAGGCGGCCGGTTGCCCGTTGGCTCGCGCGCGCAGGTACGCGTCGAACTCGGCGCCGACTTCCGGGTGGCGCAGTGCGAACTCGACCGTCGCCTTCAGGTAGCCCAGCTTGCTGCCGCAGTCGTAGCGCGTGCCCTGATACTTGTAGGCCAGCACCTGTTCGTCGGCGAGCAGCGCCTGGATCGCGTCGGTGAGCTGCAGTTCGCCGCCCGCGCCCGGCTTCAGCGCGCGCAGGTGTTCGAAGATCCGCGGCTTCAGAATGTAGCGGCCGACCACGCCGAGGTTCGACGGCGCGACTTCCGGCGCCGGCTTCTCGACGATCGCCGACATCTTGACGATCGACTCTTCCCACTCCTTGCCGTCGACGATGCCGTACGACTTCGTCTCCGACGGCGGGATCTCTTCCACGCCGATCACCGAGCTGTGATAGTGGTCGAACACGTCGACCATCTGCTTCATCACGGGCGGGTTGCCGTCGAGCAGGTCGTCGGCGAGGATCACCGCGAACGGGTTGTCGGCGACCAGCTTCTCCGCGCACAGCACCGCATGGCCGAGGCCGAGCGCTTCCGGCTGGCGCACGTAGAAGCAGTCGACATGGCTCGGCTTGATGCTGCGCACGAGCTCGAGCAGTTTCTCCTTGCCGCGCGCCTCGAGTTCGGCCTCGACTTCGTACGACTTGTCGAAGTGATCCTCGATCGCGCGCTTGCTGCGACCGGTCACGAAGATCATCTCCGTGATGCCCGCGGCGATCGCTTCCTCGACCGCGTACTGGATGAGCGGCTTGTCGACGACGGGCAGCATTTCCTTCGGGCTCGCCTTCGTTGCCGGGAGGAACCGCGTGCCGAGACCGGCAACGGGGAATACCGCCTTGGTGACTTTCAACATGATCGAACCTTTATTCCTGTAATCGACTTGTCAGACAGTCTATGTTCACGTTCCGATTATAGTGAACGCAAACGACCTTACTGTTTGTTACGCAGGCAACCGATCGAGCTGTGCGCGCAGCTTGTCCAAAGTGCTCTGGAATTCGGCTACGCGCTTGTGCTCCTGTTCGACCACGGCTGGCGGCGCTTTCGCGACGAACGCCTCGTTGCCGAGCTTTGCATTGCACTTCCCGATCTCGCCCGTCAGGCGCGCGATTTCCTTCGACAGGCGCTCGCGTTCGGCCGCAATGTCGATTTCCACTTTCAGTACCAGCTTGTTCGGGCCCACGATCGCGATCGGCGCGCCGTGCGCCGCCTGGTCGAGCGTCGCTTCGTCGGCCAGGATCTGCACTTCCGACAGGCGGGCCAGCGCCTGGACGTACGGCGCGAACGAGCCCAGGCGCTCGGCGTCGCCGGCCGCGAGCAGCGGCACCTTGGTCGCCGGCGACAGGTTCATCTCGCCGCGCAGGTTGCGGCATGCGTCGACGATCGCCTTCAGGTCGGCTGCCCATTGTTCGGACGCCTCGTCGATCTTCTGCAGGTTCGCGACCGGATACGACTGCGTCATCAGCGACGCTTCGCCTTCACTCTTGCCTTGCGGGTAACGGCCGGCGAGCGGTGCGACCTTCTGCCAGAGCGCCTCGGTGATGAACGGAATGATCGGGTGTGCGAGGCGCAGCACGGTTTCGAGCACGCGCAGCAGCGTTCGGCGCGTCGCGCGCTGCTGCTCCGGCGTACCGTTCTGGATCTGCACCTTCGCGAGTTCGAGATACCAGTCGCAGTACTCGTCCCACACGAACTTGTAGATGCTGGTGGCGATGTTGTCGAAGCGGTAATCGGCGAAGCCCTTCGCGATGTCGGCCTCGGTGCGCTGCAGGAGCGACACGATCCAGCGGTCGGCCGCCGAGAAGTCGAGGTAGCCGCCGGGGCCGCAGTCGCCCGCGCCGCACACTTCCGGCTTGTCGGCGCCGCAGTCGTGGCCTTCGCAGTTCATCAGCACGAAGCGCGTCGCGTTCCACAGCTTGTTGCAGAAGTTGCGATAGCCTTCGCAGCGCGCGAGGTCGAAGTTCACGTTGCGGCCGAGCGTCGCCATCGACGCCATCGTGAAGCGCAGCGCGTCGGTGCCGAACGCGGCGATGCCGTCCGGGAATTCCTTGCGCGTCTTCTTCTCGATGGTGGCGGCCTGCTTCGGGTTCATCAGGCCCGTCGTGCGCTTCGCCACCAGCGTTTCGAGGTCGATGCCGTCGACGATGTCGATCGGGTCGAGCGTGTTGCCCTTGCTCTTCGACATCTTCTGGCCTTCCGCGTCGCGCACGAGGCCGTGCACGTAGACGGTATGGAACGGCACCTTGCCGGTGAAGTGCGTCGTCATCATCACCATCCGGGCAACCCAGAAGAAGATGATGTCGAAGCCGGTGACGAGCACCGACGACGGCAGGAAGTGCTGCAGCTCAGGCGTTTCGTTCGGCCAGCCGAGCGACGAGAACGGCACGAGCGCCGACGAGAACCACGTGTCGAGCACGTCCTCGTCGCGCTTGAGCGCGCCGGCATAGCCCTTCGCGGCGGCCTGCGCGCGCGCCTCTTCCTCGTTGCGCGCGACGAACACTTCGCCGTTTTCGCCGTACCATGCGGGAATCTGGTGGCCCCACCAAAGCTGGCGCGAGATGCACCAGTCCTGGATGTTCTCGAGCCATTGATAGTAGGTGGTCGTCCAGTTTTCCGGCACGAACTTGATCTGGCCGTTGCGCACGACGTCGAGCGACGTTTCGGTGATCGACTTGCCCGGGTTGAACGTGCCTTCCGGCGCCGGCTTCGTCATCGCGACGAACCACTGGTCGGTCAGCATCGGCTCGATCACGACGCCCGTGCGATCGCCGCGCGGCACCATCAGCTTGTGCGGTTTCACGGAATCGAGGAAGCCCTGCGCGTCGAGATCGGCGACGATCGCCTTACGCGCGTCGAAGCGGTCGAGGCCGCGATACTGCTCGGGGCCGTTGTCGTTGATCTTCGCGTCGAGCGTTAGGATCTCGATCGGCGCGAGGTTGTGGCGCAGGCCGACCTGGTAGTCGTTGAAGTCGTGCGCGGGCGTGACCTTCACGACGCCCGTGCCGAATTCGCGGTCGACGTAGTCGTCGGCGATCACCGGAATCTCGCGGCCCGTCAGCGGCAGCGTGACGAGCTTGCCGATCAGATGCGCGTAGCGCTCGTCTTCCGGGTGAACCATCAGCGCGACGTCGCCGAGCATCGTTTCCGGGCGCGTGGTCGCGACGGTCAGCGAACCCGAACCGTCGACGAGCGGGTAGCGGATGTGCCACAGATGGCCGTTTTCCTCCTCGCTCGCGACCTCGAGATCCGACACCGCGGTGAGCAGCACCGGATCCCAGTTGACGAGGCGCTTGCCGCGGTAGATCAGGCCCTGTTCGTAGAGCGTGACGAACACGTCGCGCACGGCGGCCGACATCTTGTCGTCCATCGTGAAATACTCGCGCGACCAGTCGGTCGATGCGCCGAGACGGCGCACCTGGCCGGTGATCGTCGAACCGGACTGCTGCTTCCACTCCCACACGCGCTCGACGAACTTCTCGCGGCCGAGGTCATGGCGCGATACGCCCTGCGCATCGAGCTGGCGTTCGACGACGATCTGGGTCGCGATCCCCGCGTGGTCGGTGCCGGGCACCCACAATGTGTTCTCGCCGAGCATCCGGTGGTAACGGGCGAGACCGTCCATGATCGTCTGGTTGAACGCGTGGCCCATGTGCAACGTGCCGGTGACGTTCGGCGGCGGCAGCTGGATCGCGAAATCCGGGCGTGCCGGATCGAATGCCGGGGCGGCATAGCCGCGTTTTTCCCACTCCGGCCCCCATTGGGACTCGATGGTGTGGGGCTCGAAACTCTTCGCAAGCGTGCTGTCGCTCATGGTTGGAAATCTGCCGAAAAATGCGTGAATTGGATGCCGAATCTGTCAATTATAAATGGATGCACATCGGCCAGCCATCGCTTGCCGGCGCGGGCAGGTGGCAGGGGGCGCGCAACGCGGGCGGCGGCTTGCGGCGGAACGGATCGGAAACGGCATCGCTCGGCCGACTTATAATGGCGGGTCCGCATTTTTCTCGCACATCCGCTGCCGCTCCATGCCCGATCTGCTCGCCAATCTGAACCCTGAACAATACGCCGCCGTCACGCTGCCGAACGAACCGGCGCTGATCCTCGCGGGGGCGGGCAGCGGCAAGACCCGCGTGCTGATCACGCGCATCGCGTGGCTGATTCAGCAGGGCTACGCGTCGCCGGCCACCGTGCTTGCCGTCACCTTCACGAACAAGGCGGCGCGCGAGATGATGGCGCGGCTGTCGGCGATGATGCCGATCGACACGCGCGGCATGTGGATCGGCACGTTCCACGGGCTGTGCAACCGGATGCTGCGCACGCACTGGCGTGACGCCGGCCTGCCGCAGACCTTCCAGATTCTCGACACGGCCGACCAGCTGTCGGCGATCAAGCGGCTGATGAAGGCGGCGAATGTCGACGACGAAAAATATCCGCCGAAGAACGTCCAGTACTTCATCAACAACGCGAAGGAGCAGGGGCTGCGTCCCGACAAGGTCGACGCGTCCGACAACTTCAACCGCAAGTTCGTCGAGCTCTATCAGGCGTACGACCAGCAGTGCCAGCGCGAGGGCGTCGTCGACTTCCCCGAGCTGCTGCTGCGCTGCTACGAGCTGCTCGCATACAACGCGCCGCTGCGCGCGCATTACCAGGCGCGCTTCAGGCACATTCTCGTCGACGAGTTCCAGGACACCAACAAGCTGCAGTACGCGTGGCTCAAGATGCTCGCCGGCGGCGAGAACGCGATCTTCGCGGTCGGCGACGACGACCAGTCGATCTACGCGTTCCGCGGCGCGAACGTCGGCAACATGCGCGACTTCGAAGACGAATTCCGCGTGCGCAACCTGATCAAGCTCGAGCAGAACTACCGGTCGCACGGCAACATCCTGGATGCGGCGAACCAGCTGATCTCGAACAACTCGCATCGCCTCGGCAAGAATCTGCGCACCGACGCCGGCCATGGCGAGCCCGTGCGCGTGTACGAGGCGAGCACCGATGCGCAGGAGGCGGGCTGGATCGTCGAGGAGATCCGCTCGCTCATCAACACCGGGTTGTCGCGCAGCGAAGTCGCCGTGCTTTATCGCAGCAACGCGCAGTCGCGTGCGATCGAGCACACGCTGATGACGTCGGGCATCCCGTATCGCGTGTACGGCGGCCTGCGCTTCTTCGAGCGCCAGGAAGTGAAGCACGCGCTCGCGTACCTGCGCCTGATCGACAACCCGAACGACGACACCGCGTTCGTGCGCGTCGTGAATTTCCCGACGCGCGGGATCGGCGCGCGCTCGATCGAGCAGCTCGCGGACGCCGCGCGCCTGTACGACTGCTCGATGGCCGCGGCGATTCCGTACGTCACCGGCAAGGCTGGCACGAGCCTCGGCGCGTTCGCGAACCTGATCGCGAAGATGCGCGCCGAGACGCAGCAGATGAGCCTGCCGGAGACGGTCGAATACGTCGTGCGCGCGAGCGGCCTCGCCGATTTCTACCAGGGCGAGCGCGAAGGCCAGGACCGCCTCGAGAACTTGCAGGAACTCGTGAACGCGGCCACCGCGTTCGTCAGCGAGGAAGGTTACGGGCTCGATGCGCCGGCCCGCTCGATTCCGCTGCGCGCGGGCGCGATCGCGGCGCCGGAGCTTGGCGTGGACGCGGACGATCCGGCGATCGACGTGCTCGATCCGGCGCGGCTCGACGACCCCGCGCAGAACCCCGACACGATGACGCCGCTCGCGGGATTCCTGTCGCATGCGTCGCTTGAAGCGGGCGATAACCAGGCGCAGGCCGGCCAGGACGCGGTGCAACTGATGACGGTGCACGCGGCGAAGGGTCTCGAATTCTCGGCCGTGTTCATCACCGGCCTCGAGGAAGGGCTGTTTCCGCACGAGAACAGCGTGCTCGAATCGGACGGTCTCGAGGAAGAGCGTCGGTTGATGTACGTCGCGATCACGCGCGCGAAGGAGCGGCTCTACCTGTCGTTCGCGCAGAGCCGGATGCTGCATGGCCAGACGCGCTACAACGTGCGCTCGCGCTTCTTCGACGAATTGCCGGAGCACGTGCTGAAATGGCTCACGCCGAAGGTCGAGGCGGGCTCGCGCTGGGGCGGCCGTTCGGACAACGCCGGCTGGGGCCGCGACTGGTTCGCGCGGCCGGGCGGCGGCAGTCGCGAGCAGGTCGTCGATGCGGCGGTCACCGCGCCGCTTCCGGCGTTCGCGAACAAGCAGCGCGCGGCCGACACCGGCTTCCGCATCGGGCAGCAGGTGTTCCATACCAAGTTCGGCGAGGGGACGGTCACCGCGCTCGAAGGCAACGGCGCCGATGCGAAGGCGCAGGTGAAGTTCAAACGGCACGGCGAGAAATGGCTCGCGCTGGCGGTCGCGAAACTGCAGGCGGTGGAATGATGAGCATCGACATGGTTCAAACGGCCTCGACGCGCCCGCTCGGCATTCTGGCCGCGCTGCCCGAGGAACTCGGCGACCTGATCGCCGCGATGCGCTCCGAAGGCGCGATGAAGACGATCACGCTCGGCCGCCGCGATTATCACGTCGGCACCGTGCACGGCGCGGCCTGCGTCGTCACGCTCGCGCGAGTCGGCAAGGTCGCGGCCGCCGCGACGGTCAGCGCGCTGATTCATGTGTTCGGCGTGTCCGGCATCGTGTTCACCGGCGTCGCCGGCGGCGTGTCGCGCGCCGTGCGCGTCGGCGACGTCGTCGTCGCCGATCTGCTGCTGCAGCACGATCTCGATGCATCCCCGCTGTTTCCGCGTTACGAGGTGCCGCTGCTCGGCATCACGAGGTTCGCGACCGATGCCGTGCTGACGGCTCGCCTGAAGGCTGCGTGCACGCTGTTCGTCGCCGAGGAAGGCGCGCAGTTCGCCGAGCGTTTCGGGCTGGCCAGCTCGACGCTGCACGGCGGGCTGATCATCAGCGGCGACCGCTTCGTGTCGAGCGAGCGCGAAGTCGTTGCGCTTCGCGACGCGCTGCCGGACGCGCTCGCGGTCGAGATGGAAGGCGCGGCGATCGCGCAGGTGTGTGCCGAACACGACGTACCGTTCGCCATCGTGCGCACGATTTCCGATACGGCCGACGATCATGCGACGCAGTCGTTCTCGCACTTCCTGTCGGCGATCGCGAGCAGCTATTCGTCCGGCATCCTCAAGCGTTTCCTGACGCTGCATGCGACGACGGCGGCCTGAAGCCGCCGTCGTACTCTCCCTTCAAACGGGTCGACCGGCCGCGGCACGCATGCCGCGGCCGTTTCGTCACGCCTTCTTGCGCCGGCTGCTTTCGAGGTTCGGCAGGAACACCGTCAGCACGCCGATCAGCGGCAGGAAAGAGCACACCTTGTAGACGAACGCGATGCTCGTCGCATCCGCGAGCTGGCCGAGCACGGCGGCGCCCACGCCGCCCAGGCCGAACGCGAAGCCGAAGAACAGGCCCGCGACCATGCCGACCTTGCCGGGCATCAGTTCCGTCGCGTAGACGAGGATCGCGGCGAACGCCGACGCCAGCACGATGCCGATGATCACGCTCAGCACGCTCGTCCAGAACAGGTTCGCGTACGGCAGCAGCAGCGTGAACGGCGCGACGCCGAGAATCGACACCCAGATCACGTACTTGCGGCCGATCCGGTCGCCGACCGGCCCGCCGATCAGCGTACCGGCCGCGACTGCCGCGAGGAACACGAACAGGTGGATCTGCGCGGCCTGCACCGACAGGTGGAACTTGTCGATCAGGTAGAACGTGAAATAACTGTTGATGCTTGCGAGGTAGAAGTACTTCGAGAACACCAGCAGCACCAGCACGCCGATCGCGGCGAGCACGCGGCCCTGCGACAGCGTCGGATGGCCCGCCGCCGCCGCCTTCTTCTTCATCGACGGATGCTTCTTGTACCAGTGGCCGATCTGCGTGAGCACGACCATCGCGACGAGCGCGGCCGCCGAGAACCACGCGATGCTGTGCTGGCCGTGCGGAATGATCACCAGCGCGGCGAGCAGCGGCCCGAGTGCCGAACCTGCGTTGCCGCCGACCTGGAACAGCGACTGCGCGAGCCCGTGCTGGCCGCCCGATGCCATCCGCGCGACGCGCGACGATTCCGGATGGAACACCGACGAGCCGCAGCCGACCAGCGCTGCCGCCACCAGCAGCGTCGGGAAGTTCTGTGCGGCCGACATCAGCAGCAGCCCCGCGAGGGTGAAGCCCATCCCGACCGGCAGCGAATACGGCTTCGGCCGCTTGTCCGTGTACAGGCCGACGAGCGGCTGCAGCAGCGACGCGGTGATCTGGTAGGTCAGCGTGATCAGGCCGATCTGCGCGAATGACAGGGCGAACTGGCTCTTGAGCATCGGATAGATCGCGAGGATCAACGACTGGATCATGTCGTTGAGCATGTGCGAGAAGCTAATCGCGCCGAGCACGGGGTAGACGGTACGCGGAGCGGGTGGGACAGGCGGCTGGGCTGCGGCTGTTGCGCGTGCGCCCGTATCGAGGCTGGTTTCCATGTGAGCTGAGCGAGTTGAGGTGGCGGGACGCGCTCTGATGGGGATCGGCGCGTTCGAATCGTTGTTGCGTCAAAGAAGTGTAATGTGGCGTATCGAGAATGTCAGGCCAAGTTTTATCGCGATTCGGACATTGCTGTGACGATTTGGCCGCGACGCCGTTTTTTGGCCGGGTATAACGCTGCGGCGCGTTCGCCTTTCGTCGGGCCGCGCGCGACCGGATCGGTGTTTGCCCGGACTCAAGGCGCGCCGATGGCGGCCGTAGAACGACGCAACGACAACACAGATGCGCCTGCGTGCAGCACCGGCCACGAGCCGGGCGGGCGCAGCGCGCGCGGCATGGCGGCCATCGCGGGAATGCCGGCCGCCGGAACCGACCTTTCCGGCGGCATGATCAATACGGGGATATATCGATGAAAGCAGCTTCATTGCATCCGCGGCCGGATGCGGCCGCCGCCGCATCCGGCGCAGCCTCCAGGCCCGTCGCACGGCGCGCCCGTGCAGCTCGGCGCGAACGCCGGCCGTGGACGGTCAAGGCGACGTTGCGCGCCGCGTTCGCGATCCTGCTGGCCGGCACGCTCGCGATCGGCGTGTTTTCGCTGTGGCAGATCAGCCGGCTGAACGCGTCGATTGCGTCGGTCTACGAGCAGGGGCACGTCGCGAGCCGGGCGGCGGAGGAGGTGCGCGCCGAGGTGCTGCGCGCGAGCCGCGCGCAGAAGATGCTGCTGACCGCGACCACCGCGAAGGAGCGCGACGACCTGGGCGCGGAGGTTGGCGCGGGGCTCGCGTCGATCGGCCAGGCGCTCGCGACGCTGCAGCGTTACGCGGATCCGGCCGATGCGGACGATTCCGCGCGACTGCGCGCGTTCTCGATGGCGGTCGGCACGTGGAGCGGCCATCTGCGCGATTTCGTCGCGCTCGTGCAGGCGCAGCCGCTCGACCTGTCGCAGATGAACTGGCAGGTCGGCACGCAGGACGTGTCGCTACTGGTCGAGACCGGCAAGCTCGAGAAGCTCGTCGCGATGCTCGTGAAGACGCGCGGCGCGAAGTCGAAGGCGACGCTCGATGCGTCCGCAACGATCTTCTCGTCGTCGTTCGCGATGATCGCGGCGATGACGGCCGCGCTGATCGTGCTGGCGATCGCGATTGCCGAAGGGGTCGTGCGCCGACTCGCGTCGCAGCTCGGCGGCGAGCCCGCCGACGCAAAGGCGATCGCCGCCGACATCGCGCGTGGCGACCTTACGCGACCGATAACGCTCGGCCGGCACGACCGCGACAGCATGGTGCGTGCGCTGTCCGACATGCAGACCGGGCTCGCGGCCACCGTCGGCGAGATCGCCGTCAGCGCCGAGGCGATCGCGGCCGCGTCCGGCGAGATATCGACCGGCAACCTCGACCTGTCGCGGCGCACCGAGCAGCAGGCCGTCGCGCTGGAGCGCACGGCGGCCAGCATGGAGGAGCTCACGTCGACCGTGCGGCAGAACGCCGAGAACGCGCGGCAAGCGAGCGCGCTCGCGGCCAATGCGTCGGCCGTCGCGGAGGCGGGCGGCGAAGTCGTCGGGCGCGTGGTCGCGACGATGAGCGAGATCGACGACAGCGCCAAGAATATTCGCGACATCATCGGCACGATCGAAGGGATCGCGTTCCAGACCAACATTCTCGCGTTGAACGCCGCGGTCGAGGCGGCGCGTGCGGGTGAGCAGGGGCGCGGTTTTTCGGTGGTCGCGGGCGAGGTGCGGCTGCTCGCGCAGCGCGCGGCGACCGCGGCGAAGGAGATCCGTACGCTGATCGGCGCGTCGGTCGAGCGCGTCGCGAACGGCGCGGCGCTCGCGCACGATGCGGGCCGCACGATGGACGACGTGGTACGGGCGGTCAAGCGCGTGACCGACATCATCGCGGAGATCTCTGCGGCATCGGACGAGCAGAGCGCGGGGATCGACGAAATCGGCCGCGCTGTCACGCAGATGGATGCCGGCACGCAGCAGAACGCGGCGCTTGTCGAACAGGCGGCCGCAGCAGCGAATGCGCTCGACGAGCAGGCGCAGGCGCTCAAGTCGCTGGTCGGGCGCTTTCGCATCGCGGCCTGAGCGTCGTTTCGTCCCCCGCCGTCGCGAGCCGTCCGTGCGCGCCACGCAGGCTGACGGGCCGCTGTCGATCGGTGACAAACCCGGCAGTCGGCCCGCGCGCAATCCCTTACAATGCGCGTCCACATAGCTGGGGGCCAGAACCCGCGGTGCGTGCGTACCGGCTCCTCCGGTGCGACCGCACGCCGAGCGGGTCACGACAATGACGATAACGATCTATCTGACGGGATACCTGTGGATGCTCGCGTCCGCCGCGATCGGCATGCGCACGCGCGTGGCCGCGTGGCGATGGCTCGCGGCGGGCATCGCGCCGGCTGCCGCGTTCGCCGTGCTGCGGGGCCGGACCGGCACCGACACGGCGATCTACCACGACATCATCGCCGGCATCTGGAGCGGCAATCTGAAAGTCGTGCCGCGCACGCTCGAACCGGGCTTCGTCTGGCTCGTTCGCGCGCTCGGATGGCTCGGGCACGATCCGCACGTCGCGATGGCGATCCTGTCGCTGCTGGTCGTCGTCGCGTGCGTCACCGCGTTCGGCCGGAGCACGGAGGACGCAGGCGTGTTCGCGATGCTGATCTTCCCGCTCTTTTTCTACGACATGGCGATGAGCGGCTTGCGCTACGGCGTCGCGTTCTGTGTCGCGAAGCTCGCGTCGGACGCGTGGGCGCGCAGACGGCACGGCGCGTCGTTCGCATTCGCGGCCGCGGCGACCGGCATGCACGTGTCGGCGGCGCTTCTCGTCGTGCTGCTGCAGGTGCGACGGTTGCGCCTGCTGCGCTACGCGGGGCTGGCGGTCGCGATCGGCGGCGTGCTGTTCGCGATGCATCACGATGCGCTGCTCGCGAAGGTCGGCCTGTACGCGGCATTCACGCCGCCCGCGCAGATGTCGGGCGGCGCACCGCTCGTGCTTGCGCTGCTGACGCTCGCCGCCGGCTGGGTGCTGTTGGCGCGCATGCCGCGCACGCTCGTGTTCCTGTTCGTCTGCGAGGTCGCGAGCTTCGCGCTCGCGAGAGTCAGCTACGCAGGGCTGCGTTTCCAGTGGCTCGTGCTGTTCGCGATGAGCTGTCAGTTCGTGCCGCTCCAGCACGTGCCGGGAATCCGGCGCCGGCACGTGATCGTCGCGCTGGCCGTGATCGGCGCCGTCGGCTTCGCGATGCGGCTGCGCAACATGCTCGGCGAATACGGGCTCGGACCGTCGCCGTTCCTGCCTTACCGCTTCTTCTGGGAATGACGCGGCTAGGCGGGGCGTCGCCTGGCCGTCGCACCGTCACGACTTCTTCTGCTTGTCCGGATCGATGATGACCGTGCAGGTCGTGCCCGCCGACAGCACCACGTCGGCCGGCACTTCGTCGATGCGGATGCGCACCGGCACGCGTTGCGCGAGGCGCACCCAGTTGAAGGTCGGGTTCACGTCCGCGACGAGGTCGCGGCTTTGCGGGTTGTCGCGATCGTAGATGCCGCGCGAGATGCTCTCGACGTGGCCCTTCATCACGCCGCCGCTCATCAGCCGCATCTCGGCCGGTGCGCCGATCTTCACGCGCGGCAGCTTGGTTTCCTCGAAGTAGCCGTAGACCCAGAACGAATGGCTGTCGACGATCGCGAGCTTTGCCTGGCCGGCCACCGCGTAGTTGCCCTTGAACGTCTGCAGGTTCGTGATGTAGCCGTCGACCGGCGCGACCACGCGCGTGCGTTCGAGGTTGAGCTTCGCGGCGTCGAGCGCGGCGATCGCCTGCTGGTACTGGGCATCCGCGCTCGATGCGCTGTGCGCCGCGTTCTCGCGGTTTTCCTTGGACACGACGAGCGCGTCGAGGTCGGCACGGCGGGCCGCATCGTCGCGGCGCATCTGCAGTTCCGCGCGCCGGGCGGCGACGGCGGCCTGGGCCTGTTCGACCGCGATCTGATAGTGCGACGGGTCGATCTGCATGATCAGGTCGCCCTTCTTCACGAGCTGGTTGTCATGCACGGGCAGCTCGACGATCGCACCCGACACGTCCGGTGCGACGTTGACGATCTCGGCACGGACGCGCCCGTCGCGCGTCCACGGATCGTCCATGTAGTGCACCCACAGCGAGCGCCCGATCAGGATCGCGACGAGAAGGATGACGGCGGTCGCGACGAAGCCGAAGAGTTTTCTGAGAATCATGATGGTTCGGAATCAACGGTAAACGGCAAGACTCAGTCCGCCGCAAATGCAGACGAGAAGGCACGCGCGGAACAGCGACGGATGCCAGACGAGACGGTAGAGGCCCGTGTAGGCGAGCAGGCGGTCGACGGCCCAGGTCGCCAGCGCGCCCAGGACGAACATCAGGACCACCGTGGGCATGTAGGCATCGAGAATGGCGATTTCACGCGGCATCATGACGAGGCTCCTTGTTGGGGACGCACGGGGCGATTGCGGTTGAGCGGCTCGAGCGGCGATTCCGGATCGAGCAGCGCCGTGCGTACGAAATGCAGATGGCTCAGGATGCGCTGCAGCCGATGGCGCTCCTCGCGCGACGGCGTGAACGCATCGAGCGTTTGCCGGGTCGCGTCGATCGCGGCGTTGACCGCGTCGAGCGTCGCATCGAAGCGCGCTGCGTTCGGATTGCGGAACAGCGCGGACAGCGCGGTGCGCAGCGTTTCGATCGCGCGTCGCCACGGCGTCGTCGGCGCATGGCGCGGGTCGGACGGCAGCGCAGCCAGCTCGGTGCGCAGGTCGAGCGCCGCGTTGCCCGTCTCCAGCACCGCGAACATCCAGCGCAGCGCGTCGCGCTGCACGTCGGGCTGGTCGGCCGACAGCGTGTGCGCCTGATACATCAGGTCGCGCGCGCCGCTCTCGAAGCGCGTGCGCAGTCCGGCCAGCCGTGCGTGGCACGCGGCGACCACCTGGTGGCGCAGGTCGGCGAACAGCCGCTTCTTGAGCCACGGCGCGGTCGGCGGGAACAGCACCGCGAACGCGATCGCCGAGACCAGCATCGACAGCACCAGCGCGAGCGCGTCGTTCATGAAGCTCGTCGGATCGTAGTGCGTGATGTTGTCGGGGCCGGCGAGGAAGCTGAAGAAGATCAGGTAGCCCATCCCGTAGCCCGCGAGTTTCGGCTTCAGCGTCATGAAGATGCCGATCGCGAGCAGCGGCGCGAGCGCCGCGCACAGCAGCGGGAAGCCATCGATGTGCGGGTAGATGCCGAAGGTCAGCAGGAAGCCCGTGCAGACGGCCAGCGCGGTGCCCATGCCCATCTGCGCGGACATCGCGGTCGGGCGCGGCGTCGACGACGCGAGCGCGCAGGTGGCCGCGGCCGTCAGCGTCATCGTCACGCCGCTCGGCCACGCGGTCTCGATCCAGAACCAGCCGAGCACGAGGATCACGGTCGCGGTGCGGATCGCCGCGATCACCATCGCCGTCGCGTTGGTGCGCGGTTCGTAGCGCTCGATCCAGCGTTCGCGCTCGTGCGTCGCGGTCGACAGCGACGCATAGGTCGCCGCGTATTCGTGCAGGTCTGTGATGAAGCGATACAGCAGCTCGGTGGCCGTGTCGAAGTCGAGCAGCGGAAAATCCGGCTGCGTCTCGAGCGCGGCGCGCGTCACGCGGATGCGGCGCGGCAGCGCGTCGCGCCATGCGAGCAACTGTTCGGCCGCGAGCGCGGCGTCGGCCGACGAGCGCACCGGTTCGCCATTGCGCGTCAGAAGCGGTGCGATCTCGCGGAAATACGGCTCGATCGCATTGATCGCGGCCTGCGCGCCGGCGGCGCGCAGCCGGTTCATCAACTGATGCAGTGCATGGAAGCGGCTCGATACGCTCATGAACTCGCTGTTCAGCCGCGCGAGGCGGCCACTGCGCATCCGCGTGTCCGGATCCTCGAACACGGCCATGCTGCGCGCCGCTTCGAATCCGACCACGTCCGCGACGAAGCGCGTATGGATGGTTTCGATGTGCGCGCGATCGAGCTGGCCCGACAGCGCGGCCGCGACGTAGTCGACGAAGCTGCTGAAGCGCTTGCGCACCGTTGTGCGCATCTGCTCGCCTGTGTACTGCGGAAACACCAGCGCGCTGACCACGCCTGCCGACACGATCCCGACCATGATTTCGGCGACCCGCGTCATCGCGCTCATGAACGCGCCGTCCGGATGTTGCGATGCCGGCAGGCCGATCAGCGCGGTCGTATAACCGGCGAGCAGGAAGCCGTAGCTGCGGAAGTTGCGGTTGCGCGCGGCGCCGGCCGTGCACAGCGCGACCCACAGCGCGACGGCCAGCAGGAACAGCTGCGGCTGCTGCGGGAACAGCCCGACGAAAGTGAGCGTCGCGATCAGCCCGAAGATCGTGCCGGCGACCCGGTAGAAACTCTTCGCGAGCACCGCGCCGCTTTGCGGCTGCATCACGATGAACACCGTGGTCATGGCCGTTTTCGGCGCCGGTAGGTCGAGCCGCATCGACACGCCGGTCGCGATGAACGCGGCGAGCAGCGCCTTGAACAGATAGAGCCACGCGGCGCCGTCGCTGCGGGCCCAGTCGCCGAACGCGGCGGACCAGGCCGCGAGCGGACCGGCGGCATGCGTGGAAGCGGGGGAGGAGGCGGACATGACGGTCGCTCCGCTTTACCGTGCGGCCGGCGCGGCGGTCGCGGCGGCGGTTGCGACCTGCGCGGGCCGGGCGACGGCCGCGACGGGCTTTGCGCCCGATGCGGCGGTGGGCGCAGCGGTGCCCGCGGCAGTGCCTGCGCCGGACTCGTCGTTCCGCGGATGGGCTCCCTGAACGTCCGTTTCCGTCTCGACGCCGCCGCCGAGCGCGGCCATCAGCTGCGCGTGCGCGGCGAGGCGTTCCGCGTCGATGCGGGCCGCCGTCTCCTGCGCGCGCAGCAGTTGTTGTTGCGCGACCAGCACGTTCACGTAATCGGTCAGCCCGCGGCGGAAACCTTCGCGCGACAACCGGTAGCTGCGGTCGTTGGCGGCCACCGAGCGCGCGGCATCCTTCTTCTGCGTATCGAGCGAACGGATCCGCACGACCTGGTCGGCGATGTCCTTGAGCGCGCCGACGACCGTCTGGTTGTAGCGCTCGACCGCCTGGTCGTAGCCGGCGTCGGCCGCGCCGAGTTGCGCGCGCAGGCGGCCGCCTTCGAAGATCGGCAGCGACAGCGCGGGGCCGGCCGTCCAGCCGCCGTTCATCGCGCGCAGGAAGTCGGTGAACGGCGCGGTCACGCCGAAGCCGCCGACCGTCGCGAGCAGATCGATGTTCGGGTAGAACGCGGCTTTCGCGACATCAATGCCGCGCGCCTGCGCGTCGACCGTCCAGCGGGCCGCGACGACGTCCGGGCGGCGGCCGAGCAGGTCGGCCGGCATCGCGGAGGGCAAGCCGGCCGGCGCGTCGAGCGACAGGCTCGGCCGCTTGATTGCGTCGCCGGCGCCCGGGCCCTTGCCCGCGAGCGCGGCGAGCTGGTGGCGCGCGAGCTGGATCGCTTCTTCATAGGTGTCGATCTGGCGCTCGTAGTCGGGCAGCGTCGATTCGGCCTGGCTGACTTCGAGCTGCGTGCCGAGGCCGGCCTGCAGGCGCTTGCGCGCGAGATCGGCCAGTGATCGCTGGCGTTCGAACGTTTCGTGCGCGAGGTCGAGCAGCGCGTAGTTCATCGACATGCCGACGTACGCGCGTACGACGTTGACCTCGAGCTCGAGCTTCGCCGCGCGTGCGTCGGCCGCGGTCGCATGCGCGGTGTCGAGCGCGCGCTCGGTCGCGTTCTTGTCCTTGCCCCACAGGTCGAGGTGGTACGACAGGCCGAGCGTGCCGGTGTTGTTCCACGTGTCGGTGTCGGCGAGCGGTCCCGGGCCGTAATACACGTTGTCGGGCCAGTGCTGGCGCATCAGTGACAGATTGCCGTTGATCTGCGGCAGTTCCGCCGAACGGGCCACGCGCGCCATCGCCTGCGCTTCTCGAACGCGAGCCTCGGCGGCCGCAAGGGTGGGGTTGCCGGCCTGCGCGGCGGCGACCCATGCGTCGAGCTGCGGGTCGCGATATGCGCGCCACCAGTCGGACGCGGGCCAGCCCGCGTCGCGGTCCGCCGCGCGGATGGCGGCGCCGGCATCGAGCGTGTTCGCGTCGATGCGGGCGGACTGCGGCTTGTTGTCGCCCATGCTCGCGCACCCGGCCATTATTAATGAGACTGCAAGAACCGCCAGTGCCAGCGTCCCTTTTGTTGCCGGAGACCGCACGATTTTCTCCCTTTCGGATATAGATGAGTCGGATGCGATTATATTTTTCAGTGATTCCTGAATAAATGGACAAGGGTGCAAGTCATTTTTACGAATCCTGAGACAATATTTGTTCGCCCCTGTGCAACAATCGGTCCGGATTCAAACGGGTAATGCGATGGATACGTTACAAAACATGCGGGTATTCGTCCGCGTGGTCGACGCGGGAAGCTTTACCGCGGCCGCCCAGCAGATGAATTCGACGACGGCCTATGCGTCGCGCGCCGTCTCGGATCTCGAGGCGCACCTGCGCACGCGGCTCCTGAACCGGACGACGCGCCGGATTGCGTTGACCGAAGCAGGCGAGCGCTACCTGCAGCGCTGCGAGCAAATCCTTGCGTACGTCGATCAGGCAGAAGCCGAAGCGGGCGATGCGCACGCGCGCCCGTCGGGCAAGCTGAAGGTTCATTGCTTCACGAGCCTCGGGCAGCATTACCTGGTGCCGGCCATCGCGCGCTATCGGCAGCGCTATCCGGACGTGCACGTCGAACTGACGCTCGCGCAGCGGATGCCCGACCTGCTCGACGAGGGGTACGACGTCGCGATCGTCGTCGGCCGCGACCTGCCCGATTCGGGGCTCGTGTCGCAGCGGCTCGGCGAGAGCTACAGCGTCGTGTGCGCGTCGCCCGGCTATGTCGACGCGCACGGCGTGCCGCGCACGCCCGCGGATCTCGAGCAGCACGTCTGTCTCGGGATGGTCGCGCCGGGCTTTCACTTCGACGAGTGGTCGCTGTCGGGGCCGCGCGGCGACGAGGTGATTCCGATCACGGCGCCGCCGTTCCGCGTGAATGTCGCAGAGGCGCTTGCGGTGGCCGTGCGGGAAGGGATGGGGATCGGCGGGCTGCCGCTCTATTCGGCGATCGGCGGGCTGCGCAGCGGACACATCGTGCGCGTGATGCCCGAATACCGGTCGCACGTGATGAACATCTACGCGCTGTATCCGTCGCGCCAGTACCTCGACGCCAAAATCCGCACCTGGGTCGATTTTCTGCGCGACGAGTTGCCGGCCACGCTCGAAGCCGACGAAGCCGCGCTCGCGCAGTTCACGGCTGCGACATGAGCGCGCGGTCGAGCCCGATCTGACGAGATTTGTCCTTCGCGCAACATTTTTTTACCCTCGGACGGCGGACAGTTTGATACTGTTCAAATCAGAGAGATTTGGATCTGCCCATACCCGGAGTCGCAATGGATACGCAACTGATGATCGGCCTTGGAGTTCTGCTTGGTGCGGCTGCCGCCGCCGCGGCGACGCGCGATCTGCTGCGCGCGATGAAGGCGCGGATGAAGCCGGCACCGGTGCGGGTACGCCCGTCGTCGAACGGATCGCGCCGCGCCGATCGCTGATCGGCGGTCTCTCCGATCGGGAAGGGCCGCATCGCCCGGCCCGAGGGTTCGGCGCTCAGCCGAGCTCGACCACTCTGTCCCACGCAAACGCGGGATTTTCCAGTTCGCCGGTGCGCCGGTGGATATAGCCGCGCGGATTGCACACCACGCGCGTGCCGCTGTCGGTCACATAATCGAATGAAGTATGCGTGTGACCGTGGATCCACAGGTCCACGGGCGGTCGCACGAGTTCCGCCATGTCCGTGACGAATCCCGCCGATGCCAGGTCTTCCGCGTAGCGCTCGGCCAGCGAGCGCAGGTGCGGTGCATGATGGGTGACGACGATCGTGCGGCCGTCGAACGGCGTCGCGAGCCGTGCCTCGAGCCACGCGCGGCCTTGCCGGTGCAGCGCGATTGCGTCGGCCGGCGTGAAATCCCGCTCCGGCGCCTGCGCCGCATGCAGTGCCGCGTCGTGCGGCCACGTCACCTGGATCAAGCCCTTGAAGTCGAGCATCACGCGCACGCCGGCGTCGATCGCGCGTGCGATGCTCGCATCGTCGGCGCCGAACAGCGAGAAATCGGACCACAACGTCGTACCCAGCACGCGAAAGCGCTGCGCCGGATCGACGTACACGCCGTTGTTCAGGTAATGCACGTTGTCGATCGCCTGCGCGGCGTCGCGCATCGCGGTCTCGAGCGCGCCGAATTCCCCGTCGTAGTACTCATGGTTGCCCGGCACGTAGATCACCGGCACGTCCGGGTCGAACGTTTCGGCGGCCCAGCGCAGGCCTTCCGCGTGATTGTGGATGTCGCCGGCCAGCACGACGAGATCCGCGTCGGCATGCACGATCGTGTCGGGCTGGTTGCTTTCGAGATGCAGGTCGGACAGGACGCGAACTCTCATGGACATCGCTCCAGGGTGGGTGGCTTCAGCGCAGGACCTTGCCGGGATTCATCAGCCCGCGCGGATCGAACGCGGTCTTCAGCGTGCGCATGAGCGCCGTTTCGACCGGTGACTTGTAGCGCTGCGCGTCGTCGATCTTCAACTGGCCGATCCCGTGCTCCGCGCTGATCGTGCCGTGGTGACGGTGCACGTTGTCGTAGACGATGCGGTTGATCGGCGTCTGGAATTCCACGAGGAACGCCTTCGGGTCGCCGCCTTCGGGCGTCTGCACGTTGTAGTGCAGGTTGCCGTCGCCGAGGTGGCCGAAGGTGACCATTCGCGCGCCGGGCGCGGCCTGCTGGATTGCCGCGTCGGTTTCGTCGATGAAGCGCGCGATCGACGAGATCGGCACCGCGATGTCATGCTTGATGTTCAGTCCTTCGTCGGCCTGCGCGAGCGGGATATGTTCGCGCAGATCCCAGAACGCACGCGACTGCGCGAGATTTTCCGCGACCACCGCGTCGACCACGAGGCCGGCCTCGAACGCTTCTTCCATCAATTTCTCGAACAGCGCGCGCGCATGCGTTTCGCTCTCGTTGTCCGACAGTTCGAGCAGCACCGTCTGTGCATGCGTGCGGTCGAACGGATAGCGCAGTTGCGGATAGTGCTTGCCGACGAGCTGCATGCAGAAGTCGGACATCAGCTCGAAGCCGGTCAGCAGCGGGCCGGCCGCGCGCTGCGCGAGCGCGAGGAAGTCGAGCGCCGCGTGCGGCGACTCGAGCGCGGCGAGCGCGGTGACCTGCGCGGCCGGCAGCGGATGCAGCTTCATCACGGCGGCCGTGATGATCCCGAGCGTGCCTTCCGCACCGATGAACAGGTCGCGCAGGTCGTAGCCCGTGTTGTCCTTGCGCAGGCCGCGCAGGCCGTCCCAGATCTCGCCCTGCGGCGTCACGACCTCGAGCCCGAGGCACAGCTCGCGCGCGTTGCCGTAGCGCAGCACCGCGGTGCCGCCCGCGTTGGTCGACAGGTTGCCGCCGATCGTGCAGCTGCCTTCGGCCGCGAGGCTCAGCGCGAACAGTCGGCCGCCTTCGCGGGCGCGCGCCTGCACGTCGGCGAGGATCACGCCGGCTTCGACCGTGATCGTGTTGTTGTGCGCATCGAGCGCGCGTACGCGGTTCAGGCGCGCGAGGCTCAGCACGGCCTGGCCGCCGCTCGCGTCGGGCGTCGCGCCGCCGGCCAGGCCCGTGTTGCCGCCCTGCGGCACGAGTGCGACGCCGTGCGTGTTCGCGAGCCGGACGAGTGCGGCGACTTCGGCCGTATCGGCCGGTTTCAGCACCGCGCACGCGCTGCCCTTGTAGCGGCGGCGCCAATCGGTCAGGAATGGCTCGGTGTCGTGCGGATCGGTCAGCACGTAGGCGGCGCCGATCGCGTCGCGGCAGGCGGATACGAAGGCTTCGGAAGAAATCATCACGTTCGGTCGCGTAAGGGTCAGGACGCGGCGCGCTGCCGCTTCGCCGCGCGCTTGAACGGCGCGACGTACGCAAGCACTGCCACGAAGAAGCCGATGGCGAGCGCGGTCTCGCACCAGCCGAGCGTCGCGGACAGTCCGCGGTCGGACATGCCGCGCACGATGCCTTCGGCGAAATAGACGAGGATCAGCATGCTCGCCCACTGCATCGTATAGATGTTACGCCGCCAGACGCCGGGCAGCGCGAGCGCGAGCGGCACGGCCTTGAGCATCAGCGCCGAGCCGCCGGGGCGCAGCGGCGCGAGCCACAGTTCCCACGCGAGCGACAGCGCGATCAGCGCGATGAGGCACGCGGCCGCGGCCAGCGCGCAGCGCGGCCGGACGACGACGGCGGGGCGGGCCGGCGCGTTCATGCGGCTTCGGCAGCATGGGCGGCGGACAGCGCCGCCGCCGCGCGGGCGAGCCGCACGCCGAGCGCAGCCGCGAGCGCTTTTTCGTCGGCCGACAGCCCTTCGGGCGCGCTGCGATCGTGCTGCGACACGTGCGATGCGCCGTACGGCGTACCGCCGGTGCGCGTCGTGCTGAGCGCGGATTCCGTGTACGGGATCCCGACGATCATCATCCCGTGATGCAGCAGCGGCAGCATCATCGACAGCAGCGTCGATTCCTGGCCGCCGTGCAGGCTGCCGGTCGACGTGAACACGCAGGCCGGCTTGCCGGTCAGCGCGCCGGACAGCCATTGCGGGGTCGTGCCGTCGAGGAAATATTTGAGCGAGGCGGCCATGTTGCCGAAGCGGGTTGGCGAACCGAGCGCGAGGCCCGCGCATTCCTCGAGATCGCGCAGCTCCGCGTAGGGCGGGCCGTCCTCGGGGATGTCGGGCGCGGTGGCTTCGCAGACCGTCGAGACGGGCGGCACGGTGCGGATGCGGGCCTGCATGCCGGGCACGCTGTCGATGCCGTTCGCGATCGCGAGCGCGAGATCGCGCGTGGCGCCGTGGCGGCTGTAATAAAGGACGAGAATGTCTTTCATGGGCGACGGGGCCGCGTGCGGCCGCGCGCATGCCCGGTGCAGTCGGCCCCTGCTGGATCGAGCGGCTATTATAGGGGCTGAAGTCGTCGCGCAGCGCGGCGGCGGCGCGCCGCCGCGCGCACCATCGAGAAGGAGAAGCCGTTTGCCGAAGTTGAGCGTCGATCTCGACACCCTCAAGCGCCTCGCGCAGTTCGCAGCCCGGCGCAGCGCCGAGGATCGCATCCCGCAAGTGGCGGGCAGCCTCACGTTCACGACGATGCTGGCACTCGTGCCGCTCGTGACGGTCGCGTTCGCGCTGTTCACCGCGTTCCCGATGTTCGCGTCGTTCCAGATCTCGCTGCAGGGATTCCTCGCCGATCACCTGATGCCCGCGCAGTTCAACGTCCAGATCTTCAAGTACCTGAACCAGTTCGCGTCGAAGGCCAAGGGGCTGACGACGGCGGGCCTGATCGCGCTCGTCGTCACGTCGGTGATGACGATGATGACGATCGAGTCCGCGTTCAACCTGATCTGGCGGGTGCGCAAGCCGCGGCCGTTCGCACAGCGCGTGCTCGCGTACTGGGCGCTCATCACGCTGGGTCCGTTGCTGTTCGGCGTGAGCCTGTCGATCTCGTCGTACCTGTTTACGCAGTCGCTGGCGTTCACCGGCGCCGCGCCGTCGACGTCGATCGTCGAATGGCTGCTCGCGTTCGCGTCGCTGCCGCTGACCGTGCTCGCGTTCACGCTGCTGTACGTGTACCTGCCGAACTGCACGGTCGCATGGCGCGACGCGGTGATCGGCGGGTTGTTCGCGGCTATCGCGTTCGAACTCGCGAAGCGCGGCTTCGGCTATTACGTGCGGCGCATTCCGACCTACACGGCTGTATACGGCGCGTTCGCGGCGCTGCCGGTGTTCCTGTTGTGGGTGTACCTGAGCTGGTTCATCGCACTGCTCGGTGCGATGGTGGCGTCCGCGCTGCCGGCGATCCGCGTCGGCCAGTTCCATCGCATCCACTATCCGGGCAGCGACTTGCTCGACGCGCTCGAATTGCTCGCGCGGCTGGCGGAGGCGCGCGCGGCCGGCAAGGCCGGCCATACGGCGATGCGGCTCGCGGCCATGTTGCGCTGCGACATGGAAACCGCGCAGCGGCTGCTGTTGACGATGGAGGAGCGGGAATGGATCGCGCGGCTGGAAAGCGGCGAACCTGCGCCGCGCTACATCCTGCTGGCGAATCCGGAGCAACTGACGCTGGCGCAGCTGTTCGACGTGCTGGTGATCGACCGCACGGAGCTGACCTACCAGCTGCAGCGGCGCCGCAGCCACGTCGAAGGTGCGGCATTGCTCGAGGTGCTGTCGAACGACCGGTTCGACGTATCGCTTGCGTCGCTGATCGCCGCGCACCGACTCGCCGGCGTGCAGCCGGCAGAAACCGTGCCGGGGCACGTGCCCGGCGGGGCGCCCGACCCGCACGCGCGACCGCCGAAAACGGCGTGACGTGCTGCCGGGCGGCCGTTACAGCGGGATCCTCCCGGTGCAGATGTCCTTGAACATCACCCAGTCGCCCATCAGGCTGTAGATCGGGTGCCGGAACGTGGCGGGGCGATTCTTCTCGAAGAAGAAGTGCCCGACCCACGCGAATCCGTAGCCGCTCACGACCGCCGCGGGCAGCCACGGCCAGTAGCCTGTCGCGATCGCCATCGCGACGCAGCCGATCACGCCGAGCGAGCCGATGAAGTGCAGCCGCCGCGACGTGAGGTTCTGGTGTTCATTCAGATAGTAAGGGTAGAAATCAGCGAAGCTGGCGAATTGCTCCGTATGCGTATGCGCCATGGCCGTCTCCTCGGGCCGCTGTCGATGGAATCATTGTGCGGCGGGCGGCCGGCGTCCGCAAGCGGCGCGCGCCCGCGCGGGGGCGCGCTTTCCTTTTGACAGGCTTTCCGATAGGATCGAAAGCGGATTTGCATTCAAGCATGAGGGGACTACGATGCGCGTCAGCGATATTCTGAAAGTGAAGGGCAACACGCTGTTTACGGTGACGCCCGATAAGCCGCTGCGCGAAGCGGTCGATACGATGGCCGAACACGATATCGGTTCGCTCGTCGTGATGGAGTACGGCGATCTCGTCGGGATGCTGACATTCCGCGAGATTATCCTGCGCCTCCACGTGAACGGCGGCGCGATCGGCGACGTGCAGGTGCGCAAGGTGATGGACGAGCCGCTCACGTGCACGCCGGAAACCGACGTCAACGAAGTGCGCCGGATGATGCTCGAGCGCCACGCGCGCTACATGCCGGTGCTCGACAAGAAGGTGCTGATGGGCGTCATCTCGTTCTATGACGTCGCGAAGACGGTCGTCGAGGCGCAAAGCTTCGAGAACCGGATGCTGAAGGCGTACATCCGCGACTGGCCGGAATCGGAAGCCGAAGCGCAGAAGCCGTGAAGCACGTCGCGCCCGATGCCATGATGCGCGGGCGCTGCCACTCGGCGCACGGCGGCGCAGGTTCTGCCTGCGCCGCCGTTTTTTCGACAACAACACAAGGCCCGCGCAGCTTCGCCCAGACGATGCACGCGTATTCCGCATGAGCGATCACACGCAAGTCTCTTCCGCGTCGCGCGGCGAACGGCGCGCCCACGCGTCGCAGTTCGACCTGTTGCGTCAGCGCCGTTTCGCGCCGTTCTTCACGACTCAGTTCCTCGGGGCGCTGAACGACAACGTGTTCAAGATCGGGTTCACGTCGCTCGTCACCTATCACACCGCACGTTTCTCCGGCGTCGACGCGAAGACCGCCGCGTTCCTGATTTCCGCGATCTTCATCCTGCCGTTCGTGCTGTTCTCGGCCACCTCCGGCCAGATCGCCGACAAATACGACAAGGCGACGCTCACGCGCTTCGTGAAGACCTTCGAGATCGTGCTGATGCTGGTCGGCGCGGCCGGTTTCGTCACGCACAGCGCGACGCTGCTGTATCTGTGCACGTTCATGATGGGGATGCACTCGACGCTGTTCGGCCCCGTCAAGTATTCGTACCTGCCGCAGCATCTCGGCGACCACGAACTGGTCGGCGGCAACGGCCTCGTCGAGATGGGCACGTTCATCGCGATCCTGATCGGGACGATCATCGGCGGTGCGGCCGCGGGCATCGAAGGCAGCGGTGAGCGCGTGCTCGCCGTCAGCGTCGTCGTCATTGCGCTCGCGGGACGGCTCGTCGCGCAGCGCGTGCCGCCGACGCCGGCGCCGCAGCCCGATCTCGTGATCAACTGGAACCCGTTCAGCGAGACCTGGCGCAACCTCGGGCTCGCGCGGCAGAATCGCACCGTGTTCCTGAGCCTGCTCGGCATCTCGTGGCTGTGGTTCGTCGGCGCGACGTTCCTCACGTCGTTCTTCAATTTTGCGAAGGACGTGCTGTCCGCGAGCCCCGATGTCGTCACGGTTCTGCTCGCGACGTTCTCGGTCGGGATCGGCCTCGGCTCGCTGCTGTGCGAGCGTCTGTCGCAGCGGCGTGTCGAGATCGGCCTCGTGCCGCTCGGCTCGATCGGCATCAGCGTATTCGCGATCGAGTTGTATTTCGCGAGCCGCTCGCTGCCTTCGCCCGCGCATCTGCTGTCGGTCGGGGAATTCCTGGCCGGCGCGCGCCACTGGCGCATCCTGGCCGACCTGTTCCTGCTCGCGATGTTCGGCGGCTTCTACAGCGTGCCTCTGTATGCGCTGATCCAGAGCCGCAGCGCGCCGACCCATCGTGCGCGGATCATCGCCGCGAACAACATCCTGAACGCGCTGTTCATGATCCTGTCGGCCCTGATGGCGATGGGGCTGACCAAGGCCGGCGTCGACATCCCGGGCCTGTTCCTCGTCACCGCGTTGCTGAACGTCGTGGTGGCGACGTACATCTATCTGCTCGTTCCGGAATTCCTGCTGCGCTTCGTCGCGTGGGTGCTGGTGCACACGTTCTACCGGATTCGCCTCGTGCATGCGGAGCGGATTCCGGAAGAGGGCGCGGCCGTGCTCGTATGCAACCACGTGAGCTACGTCGACGCGCTGGTGCTGGCGGCGGCGAGCCCGCGGCCGATCCGGTTCGTGATGGATCACCGGATCTTCAAGACGCGCTTCGCGAGCTGGGTGTTCCGGCATGCGAAGGCAATTCCCATCGCGCCGCGCCACGAGGATCCCGACATGCTCGCACGCGCGTACGACGCGTGCGAGGCCGCGCTGAAGGACGGCGAGCTCGTGTGCATCTTCCCCGAAGGCAAGCTGACCAAGACGGGTGACATCAACACGTTCCACCACGGCATCACCGAAATCCTGAGCCGTACGCCGGCGCCCGTGATTCCGATGGCGTTGCGCGGGCTGTGGGGCAGCTATTTCTCCCGCCATGCCGATGCGCGCATGCCGCGACCCATCAAACGCGGCGTGATGAGCCGGCTGACGCTCGCAGTCGGCGAGCCGATCCCGGCATCCGTCGCGACGCCCGAGGCGTTGCAAGCTGCGGTGACCGAGCTGCGCGGTGCGCGAAAGTAAGCAGGAGCGGGCCCGGCGGCATCTCGCCGGGCCGTGACGACGGCGGCGAACCGGCTCGTTTGGCCGGAACGGCGCGGGTGACGGTCCTTGCGCCGGGCGGTCCGCGTGGCCGGCCCGTGTGGTCTGAACGGTTCACACGGCCCGCGGGCACGGGACGGCTGGCATAATAGCGGTTTACTTCTTTTTCTCGACCGGCAAACGATCGGCCTGCCAGCGGTCCCGGCAGCGCATCGGTTTGTCCAATTCTCTTTGGGCGGTTCCATCATGTCCGGCAATACCCTCGGCACGCTTTTCACTGTCACGACCTTCGGCGAATCGCACGGTCCCGCCATCGGCTGCGTGATCGACGGCTGCCCGCCGGGAATGGGGCTGACCGAAGCCGACATCCAGGTCGAACTCGATCGCCGCAAGCCCGGCACGTCGCGGCACGTGACGCAGCGCCAGGAGGCCGACGAGGTCGAGATCCTGTCCGGCGTGTTCGAAGGCGTGACGACCGGCACACCGATCGCGCTGCTGATCCGCAATACCGACCAGCGCAGCAAGGACTACGGCAACATCGTCGAGACGTTCCGCCCTGGCCATGCCGACTACACCTACTGGCAGAAATACGGCATCCGCGACTACCGTGGCGGCGGCCGCTCGTCCGCGCGCCTGACCGCGCCGATCGTCGGCGCGGGCGCGGTTGCGAAGAAGTGGCTGCGCGAGCGTTTCGGCGTCGAGGTGCGCGGCTACATGAGCGGTTTGGGCGAGATCGACGTGCCGTTCGTCGACTGGTCGCACGTTCGCGAGAACCCGTTCTTCTCGCCGAACGCGGCGATCGTTCCTGAGCTGGAAGCCTACATGGACGCGCTGCGCAAGGACGGCGATTCGATCGGCGCGCGCATCGACGTCGTTGCGTCGGGCGTGCCGGTCGGCTGGGGCGAGCCGGTATTCGACCGGCTCGACGCGGACATCGCGAAGGCGATGATGAGCATCAATGCGGTGAAGGGCGTCGAGATCGGTGCGGGCTTCGACAGCATCGGGCAGCGCGGCTCGGTGCACGGCGATGAACTGACGCCGGCCGGCTTCGTCGGCAACCATGCGGGCGGCGTGCTCGGCGGAATCTCGACGGGGCAGGACATCACCGTGTCGATCGCGATCAAGCCGACGTCGAGCATTCGCACGCCGCGGCGTTCGATCACGAAGTCCGGCGAAGAGGCGACGGTCGAAACCTTCGGTCGCCACGACCCGTGCGTCGGCATTCGCGCGACGCCGATCGCCGAGTCGATGCTCGCGTTGGTGCTGATCGACCATGCGCTGCGCCATCGTGCGCAGTGCGGCGACGTCGAGACGTCGACGCCGAAGATCGCGGGCAGCGCGACCTGATGCGAGCGGGCCGGCATGCGCCCGCTGGACCGATTCGATGCGAAACGGGGCGCCAAGGCGCCCCGTTTTCATTGGGCCGCCGAAGCCGGCGGCGCGGCCGACTCGCGCACCCGCAGCTCCGGCAGTATCGCGCAACCGGGCCCGGCTTTGCCGTGCTCGAGTGCATCGAGCAACGCGCGGGCGGCCTTGCGGCCGATCGCATCGGTGTCGACCCACATCGTCGTCAGCGCAGGCCGGATTTCGCGAGCCAGCGCAACATCGTCGAAGCCGGTGATCGACAATTGGGACGGCACCTCGAGACCAATTGCCTGTGCTTCCAGCAGGGCGCCGAGTGCGAGTGCGTCGTTGCCGCAGATCACGGCGGTCGGGCGCGCCGCTCCGCTATCGACGATCGCACGCAGGCTCGCCCGCCCGAACGCAATCGTGGCCGGGCCTTCATGCTGGTGGATCGGCCGGACCGCGAGCCCGCGCGCGGCGAGCGTGTCGTGGATGCCGCGCAGGCGGGCCTGCACACGGTCGTTGTCCGCGGAAGGCTGCATGATGATCGCGAAATCGCGATGCCCGAGCTCGAGCAGGTGCGTGGTCAGTCGCGCGAATGCCGCGCGGTTGTCGAAGCCGATGCAGCAGTGCGGGCTATCGTCGCGGTAAGCATAAGTGACGACATACGGCACCCGATGCAGGTCGAGCAGTTCGAACACTTCCGGCGGATAGGCTTCGCCCACCAGCGACACGGCTTCGACGCCGCGCGACAGCATCGCGCGCACCTGCGCGAGTGCCTGTGCCGGGTCGTAATTCGAGCAGCCCAGGAACAGGGTGATGCCGTGCTCGGCCATGACCGCCTGCATGCCCGCTACCTGCGATGCGAACACCTGGTCGTCGAGCGTCGGGATGATCGCACCCGTGATGTGGGTGCGCGTGGAGGCGAGTGCTCGGCCGGCCGCGTTGGGAATCCAGTTCAGAGCGCGTGCCGCGTCGCGCACGCGCTGCTGCACGTCGGCCGAAACCTTGCCGGGGTCGTTGTAGACGCGCGAAACGGTCGCAGTCGACACGCCGGCGAGTTTCGCGACATCCCCGAGCACCGATCGGCCGCTGCCGCGGCGTGCGCGCGCCGCGCCGCTGCTGGATGGGGGCGTACTCATCGGTCATCCCCGGGCGCGGCTGCCCAGCAGGCGCCACGCGTCGTCAAAAACGCCATCGTTTACCCTCGATTCAACGTGTGCTCGCTTGCATTCTTGGTCGTGCCTGTGCGAATGTAAGCGCTATCTTGATGCATGCGCGTATTATGTCAGACACCGATTGCAGCTGCATGGTGAAATTTTCGTCGACGATGGCCGTTCCGGCTATTTTGTTTGTCGCAAATGTAAGCGGTTACATTCAATGAAGAATCACGGAAAGCCCCCTCGAATCGCGGTCGTCGGCAGCCTCAACGTCGATCTCGTCACGCATGCCCCGCGGCTGCCCGTGCCCGGAGAAACGCTGCTCGGCACGACGTTCCAGACCGTTCACGGCGGCAAGGGTGCGAATCAGGCGGTGGCGGCGGCCCGTCTCGGTGCATCGGTGGCGATGATCGGCTGCGTCGGCGACGACGCATTCGGGGCGCGCCTGCACGATGCACTGGCGACCGAACGCATCGACGTGACGCATCTGCACCGGATCGACGGCGAGGCAACCGGCGTGGCGACGATCACGGTCGATGCGCACGGGGCGAACAGCATCGTCGTCGTACCCGGTGCAAATGCGCGTCTCGATGCGGAATTGATCGACGGGGCGCGCGACGCGATCGCCGGTGCGGCGCTGATGGTGTGCCAGCTCGAGGTGCCGATCGAGACAGTCGCGCGCGCGATCGGCAGTGCGCTCGCACATCGCACGCCGGTGCTGCTCAATCCGGCGCCTGCACAGCCGCTGTTCGACGCATTGCTGGCACGGATCGACTATCTCGTCGTCAACGAAACGGAAGCGGAGTCGCTGACCGGCATCGCCGTCGGCGACGACGCCTCGGCGGTGCGCGCCGCCGAGGCGCTGCACGCGAAGGGCGTCGGCAACGTGCTGGTCACGCTGGGCGCGCGCGGCGTCTGCTGGCGCGGCAGCGCAGGGAGCGGCCGCCATCGGGCAATGACGGTGGCCGCCGTCGATACGACGGCGGCCGGCGACACCTTTGTCGGCGGATTCGCGGCGGCCCGGGCGAGCGGCGCATCGATGGACGACGCGATCGCGTTCGGCCAGCGTGCTGCCGCGATCAGTGTCACGCGCCACGGCGCGCAGACGTCGATTCCGACACGCGAGGAAGTGGAAAACCTGGCCGCCGTATAGATTCCGCAACGACGGAAAGCGCCGGCAGGCACCGGCCCATGACATGGAGACAATCGAAATGAACGAAGATCAGCCTGTTCCGACTGCGCCGCCACGTATCCGGCGCGGACAACGTATCGCGCTCGCGCTGCTGATGGCGAGCGGAATCGTCAACTATCTCGATCGCGGCACGCTGGCCGTCGCGAGTTCGGCAATCCGGAACGATCTCGGGCTGTCGCTTTCGCAGATGGGGCTGCTGCTGTCGGCATTCTCGTGGAGCTATGCGCTGTGCCAGTTCCCGGTCGGCGGACTCGTCGATCGCATCGGGCCGCGCCGGCTGCTCGGCATCGGGCTGATCGTCTGGTCGTTCGCGCAGGCAGCGGGCGGTATCGTGTCCACCTTCGGCTGGTTCATCGTCGCGCGCATCGTGCTCGGCATCGGTGAGGCGCCGCAGTTCCCGTCGGCGGCGCGGGTGGTGAGCAACTGGTTTCCGTTGCGCGCACGCGGTACGCCGACCGGGATCTTCAACGCGGCGTCGCCGCTCGGTACCGCGCTCGCGCCGTTGCTGCTGTCGGTGCTCGTCGCCTCGCTCGACTGGCGCTGGGCGTTCTTCGTCACGGGCGCACTGGGTCTGGTTGTCGCCGTCGTGTGGTTTGCGTCGTATCGCGATCCGGCGCGCGCGCAATTGACCGCGGCGGAACGAGGGTATCTCGATGCCGATGCGCAGATGGCCGTCGTGGCGCCCAAGCTGACCTTCGCCGAATGGCGCAGCCTGTTTTCGCACGGCACGACCTGGGGCATGCTGATCGGATTCTTCGGTTCGGTGTATCTGAACTGGGTCTACCTGACCTGGCTGCCGGGATATCTGACGATGGAGCGTCACATGAGCCTCGTTCGCACCGGGTTTGCGGCATCCGTGCCGTTCCTGTGCGGATTCATCGGCTCGCTCGTTGCCGGCTGGCTGTCGGATCTGGTGACGCGCCGCAGCCGCTCGCCGGTCGTGAGCCGGCGCAATGCGGTGGTCGTCGCGATGCTCGGGATGGTCGCGTTCACGATTCCGGCTGCGCTCGTTCAGAGCAACACGGTCGCGCTGGCATGCATTTCGGTCGTGATCTTTCTCGCCAATGCGGCGTCGGCGTGTTCGTGGGCGCTCGCGACGGCGGCCGCACCGCCGAGCCGTATTGCATCGCTCGGCGCGATCCAGAATTTCGGCGGTTTCATCGGAGGTGCGCTCGCGCCGATCCTGACGGGTGTCATCGCGCAGAAGTGGTCGTTCGTGCCGGCGCTGCTGACGGCGGCGGCAATCGCGTTCGCGGGCGCGATGGCTTATCTGCTACTGGTGCGCAAGCCGATCCCCGAGCAGTCCGCGAGCGCAGCGCCCGGACCGCTACCGGCGTGAGGCCGCCGTCTATTCCGTGTATTCACTGAAGTAAGGAGAAACAGATGCAATCACATCAGCAGGCGAGCGCGACCATCGAAGGGATCGTGCCGGTGATGCTGACGCCGTTCGACGATGCTGGCGCGATCGACTACGCAGGCCTTGAGCGACTCATCGAATGGTATCTGGCGCACGGCTCGGATGCGCTGTTCGCGGTCGCGCAATCGAGCGAGATGCAATTCCTGAGTCTTGCCGAACGTGCCGAGCTTGCGCGCTTCGTGGTCGAGCGGGTGGCCGGGCGTGTGCCTGTCGTCGCGTCCGGCCACGTCAGCGAAGATCTTGACGCGCAGGTCGCCGAGCTGTGTGCCGCGGCGGAATCGGGTGCGCAGGGCGTCGTGCTCGTGACCAACCGCCTCGATCCGCAGCGCAAGGGGAGTGCCGCGTTTCTCGACCATCTGGACAAGCTGCTTGCGCGTTTGCCGTCGGATCTGCCGCTCGGCTTGTATGAATGTCCGGCGCCTTATCGGCGATTGCTGTCCGACGACGAACTGCGCGCGTGCATCGATACAGGTCGCTTCGTGATGTTGAAGGACGTGAGCTGCGACCTGGAGACGGTCAAGCGACGTGTTGCGCTGGCTGCGGGCTCACCGATGAAGATACTGAATGCGAATGCCGCGATCGCATGGGATGCGATGAAGGCGGGCTCCGCAGGTTTCAACGGCGTGTTCACCAATTTCCACCCCGATCTGTATCGGTGGCTGCGCACCCACGGCGACTCGGATCCGGCACTTGCCGGCGAATTGTCGACATTCCTGGTGCTCTCGGCGGTGTCGGAAGCGCTCGGCTACCCGGCGCTCGCGAAGATCTATCATCAACGGATCGGCACGTTCGGATCGATTCGCTGTCGCTCGATCGACTACGACGTGCGGGAGCGGTTCTGGGCGCTCGATGCGGTGCTCGACAAGATCGTGTCCGGCACCGAGCATTTCCGCAGGCGGATCGCGGCGCGTTAGCGCGGCCGGTGCGGGTGTAGTGAGCGAATCGCGGGCCCGATCGTGGCCGGGCAGCGTCGAATGCAGACGGGACAAAAAAACGCCGCGCAAGGCGGCGTTTTCTCAGCAGGTTACATGTTCGGGTAATTCGGCCCGCCACCGCCTTCGGGCGTGACCCACACGATGTTCTGCGTCGGGTCCTTGATGTCGCACGTCTTGCAGTGCACGCAGTTCTGCGCGTTGATCACGAGACGCTCGCTGCCGTCGTCGTTCTTCACGAACTCGTACACCGCCGCCGGGCAGAACCGCGCCTCCGGCCCCGCGTACGTGCGCAGGTTCACGTTCACCGGCACGCTCGCGTCCTTCAGCGTCAGGTGCGCCGGCTGGTTCTCCTCGTGGTTCGTGTTCGAGATGAACACCGACGACAGCCGGTCGAACGTCAGCTTGCCGTCCGGCTTCGGATACGCGATCGGCGTGCATTGCGACGCCGGCTTCAGCATCTCGTGGTCCGCATGCTTGTGGTGCAGCGTCCACGGCACGTTGCCGCCCATCACCTTCTGCTCGAGTCCGACCATCAGCGTACCGAGGTACAGCCCCTTCGCCATCCACTGCTTGAAGTTGCGCGCGCGGTACAGCTCCGTGTACAGCCACGATTGCTTGAACGCATCCGGGTACGCATTGAGTTCGTCCGACTGACGGCCGGCCTGCAGCGCGTCGAACGCCGCATCGGCCGCCAGCATGCCCGTCTTGATCGCCGCGTGGCTGCCCTTGATCCGCGATGCGTTCAGGAAGCCCGCGTCGTCGCCGATCAGCGCGCCGCCCGGGAACACCGTCTTCGGCAGCGACAACAGGCCACCGGCCGTGATCGCGCGCGCGCCGTACGACACGCGCTTGCCGCCTTCGAGGAACGCGCGGATCGACGGATGCGTCTTGTAGCGCTGGAATTCCTCGAACGGCGACAGGTACGGGTTCGTGTAGCCCAGGCCCACCACGAAGCCGACCACCACCTGGTTGTTGTCCATGTGATACAGGAACGAGCCGCCGTAGGTGTCGGACTTCAACGGCCAGCCGGCCGTGTGGATCACCAGGCCCGGCTTGTGCTTGGCCGGATCGATTTCCCACAGCTCCTTGATGCCGATCCCGTACGCCTGCGGATCGGCGTTCGCGTCCAGCTTGAACTTCGAGATCAGCTGGCGGCCCAGATGGCCGCGGCAGCCTTCGGCGAACAGCGTGTACTTCGCGTGCAGCTCCATGCCGAGCTGGAAGTTCTCGGTCGGCTCGCCGTCCTTGCCTACACCCATGTTGCCGGTGGCGACGCCCTTCACCGAGCCGTCGTCGTTGTAGAGAATTTCCGCGGCCGGGAAGCCCGGGAAGATCTCGACGCCGAGCGCCTCGGCCTGCTGGCCCAGCCAGCGCGTGACGTTGCCCAGCGAGATCACGTAGTTGCCGTGGTTCTTGAAATTCTCGGGCAGCGCCCAGTTGGGCGTGGCGACCGCGCTCTTCTCCGACAGGAACAGGAAGCGGTCTTCCGTGACCTCGACGTTCAGGGGCGCGCCCTGTTCCTTCCAGTCAGGGAACAGTTCGGTGATCGCGCGCGGGTCCATCACCGCGCCCGACAGGATGTGCGCGCCGATCTCGGAACCCTTCTCGAGCACGCACACGCCGATCTCGGTGCCTTTCTCGGCGGCCAGCTGCTTGAGCCGGATCGCGGCCGACAGCCCGGCCGGGCCGCCGCCCACGATCACGACGTCGTATTCCATCGATTCGCGCGGGCCGTATTGCTCGATGAGGCTTGCGGGGGTCATTGGCGTTCCTCTAACCGTTAGAATGCTTTTATTCGGGAGCGTATTGTCTGCGAAACGAAACGCTTGCCGCAACAGCATGCGCGTAGATTAGCACGATCGTTCTATTTTTTGTGCTAGGGTTATGCTGCTTGGGACTTGGCGCCCGCGGCGGCGAAACGATATCGAAAGGGGATGTGCAATGGGTCGATCGATCAATCTGGAAGGCAAGGTCGCGCTGGTCACGGGCGCATCGAGCGGCCTCGGGCAACGTTTTGCGCAGGTGCTGTCGCAGGCCGGTGCGAAGGTCGTGCTCGCGAGCCGCCGCGTCGAGCGCCTGAAGGAGTTGCGCGCGGAAATCGAGGCGGCGGGCGGTGCCGCGCACGTCGTGTCGCTCGACGTCACCGACGTGCAGAGCATCAAGGCAGCCATCGCGCACGCGGAAACGGAAGCCGGCACGATCGACATCCTCGTGAACAATTCGGGCGTTTCGACGATGCAGAAGCTCGTCGACGTCACGCCGGCCGATTTCGAGTTCGTGTTCGACACCAACACGCGAGGCGCGTTTTTCGTCGCGCAGGAAGTCGCGAAGCGGATGATCATGCGCGCGAACGGCAACGGCAAGCCGCCTTACCGGATCATCAACATCGCGTCGGTGGCCGGGCTGCGCGTGTTTCCGCAGATCGGGCTGTACGCGATGAGCAAGTCGGCGGTCGTGCAGATGACGCGCGCGATGGCGCTCGAATGGGGCCGCCACGGAATCAACGTCAACGCGATCTGTCCGGGTTATATCGATACCGAAATCAATCATTACCTGTGGGAAACCGAGCAGGGCCAGAAGCTGCAGTCGATGCTGCCGCGTCGGCGCGTCGGCAAGCCTCAGGATCTCGACGGGCTGTTGTTGCTGCTCGCGGCCGACGAGTCGCAGTTCATCAACGGCTCGATTATCTCCGCCGACGACGGCTTCGGCCTCGCCTGAGTGGATGACATCCAGCAACGAAGAAGACTGCAATGAGCGAATATTCCCCCGTATTTGAAATGTCGATGCCGATCCGCTGGGGCGACATGGATGCATTCGGCCACGTGAACAACACGGTCTATTTCCGCTACATGGAGCAGGCCCGGATCTCGTGGTTCGAGGAACTCGGCATCGCGGGCGGCAACGGCGAGGGGCAGGGGCCCGTGATCGTCACGGCGTCGATGGAGTTCCTGAAGCAACTGCACTATCCGGGCGACGTGATCGCGAGGATGTCGGTCGCGAAGCCCGGCCGCAGCAGCTTCGACACGGGTTTCGAGCTGACGCGCGCGGACGATCCGGAACATGTCTATGCGCGCGGCAACGCGCGCTGCGTGTGGGTCGACTACGCGCTCGGCAAGTCGGTGCCGCTGCCGCAACTGCTGCGCGACACCATCGAGCGCGCGCTCGCGGCGAAGGTCAGTTGAGCGCGGCGATACCGAGGCCGGCGCGCGAGCGCCGGTATGTCGCCATTTCCCGTTGATCTCGCGAATCGGCCGCCCCCACGCGGCCGATTGCCATTCCGGCGTGCGTGTTACTGGCCGAGCAGGCGCTGAAGCAGTTCCGGCGTATTGTTCGTGCCGTACTTGCGCATCAGCCGCGCCCGATAGATGTCGACCGTGCGTGAACTGATGTCGAGCATGCGCCCGATCTGCTTGCTGGTCTTTCCGGTCGCGAGCTGCGCGGCGATCTCGCGCTCGCGCGGCGTCAGCTCGACGGCGACCCGGCGCGTCGCGCTCAGGTCCTCGAATGTCCAGACGCCGACCGCGAGCGGCGCGGTGCGGTCGAGCGCGCGGCCCGTCACGTGACACCAGAACAGCTCGCCGTCGGCTCGTTTCATGATTCTGTCATCGGCGTAGGTGCCATTCGCGATCATCACGCGCGAGATGCGCTCGCCGATGCGCTGGAATTCGTCCGGCGACGGATAGAGCACTTCGTACGACTTCCCGATCAGGTCGGCTCTCGCACAGCGGAAGATCGACGCGAGCGCGTCGTTGCAGTCCTCGATCACGCGGTCGCGCGACATCACGAGGCCGAGCGGCGCGAGGTGAAAGGCAGTCTGGTAATCGAGAGCGGGCATGGCGCAGGCAAGCGGAGGCAAACGCTTATGTATTTTTGCGTATTGTGCCGCATCCGAGCCACATCGTACCCTTTCAGACATCTCGCGGCGGCTTGTCGCGATATAAAAACAGCGCGCTTCGACGCAGGTATCGCCGTGCATGCATAGAATGATGCGGTGGGCTTGCGGCCCAGAGGGCGCGTGAACCGGTTTTGCTGGTTTCCATAGAGGAAGGGACATACAGATGAACAAAGTCTATCCAAGCGCGGCAGCCGCGCTGGAAGGGATCGTCCGCGACGGACAGACTTTCGCGGTGGGCGGCTTCGGCCTGTGCGGGATTCCCGAGGCGCTGATCGCGGCGCTGCGCGATTCCGCCGTCAAGGGCATCACCTGCATCAGCAACAACGCGGGTGTCGACGGCTTCGGTCTCGGCCTGCTGCTGGAAACGCGCCAGATCAAGAAGATGATCTCGTCGTACGTCGGCGAGAACAAGGAGTTCGAGCGCCAGTACCTGGCTGGCGAACTCGAGCTCGAATTCACGCCGCAAGGCACGCTCGCCGAGAAGCTGCGCGCGGGCGGCGCCGGCATCCCCGCGTTTTTCACGAACACCGGTTACGGCACCGTGATCGCGGAAGGCAAGGAAACGCGCCAGTTCGGCGATCGCCACTATGTGCTCGAGCCGTCGCTGACGGCCGACGTCGCGCTCGTGAAAGCGTGGAAGGCCGACAAGTCCGGCAACCTGATCTATCGCCGCACCGCGCGCAACTTCAACCCGATGTGCGCGATGGCGGGCAAGATCACCGTGGCGGAAGTCGAGGAGATCGTCGAGAACGGCGCGCTTGACCCGGACCAGATCCATACGCCAGGGATTTTCGTGCAGCGCATCGTGCTGAACGCGACGCCCGAAAAACGCATCGAACAACGCGTCGTACGCGCGAAAGGAGACTGACATGGCCTGGAATCGTGACCAGATGGCCGCGCGCGCGGCGAAGGAACTGCAGGACGGCTTCTATGTGAACCTCGGTATCGGGCTGCCGACGCTCGTCGCGAACCATGTTCCGGCGGGCGTCGAGGTGTGGCTGCAGTCGGAAAACGGCCTGCTCGGCATCGGCCCGTCGCCGACCGAGGACGAAGTCGACGCCGACCTGATCAACGCCGGCAAGCAGACCGTCACGACGCTGCCGGGGTCGTCGATCTTCTCGTCGGCCGATTCGTTCGCGATGATCCGCGGCGGCCACATCAACCTCGCGATCCTTGGCGCGATGCAGGTCAGCAAGACCGGCGACCTCGCGAACTGGATGATCCCGGGCAAGATGATCAAGGGCATGGGCGGCGCGATGGACCTCGTCGCGGGCGTGAAGCGCGTCGTCGTGCTGATGGAGCACGTCGCGAAGGGCGACCAGCACAAGATCCTCGACGAATGCAATCTGCCGCTGACGGGCGTCGGCGTGGTCGACCTGATCATTACTGACCTCGGCGTGATCGAAGTGACGCCGAACGGCCTGAAGGTGCTCGAGCTTGCCGACGGCGTAAGCGCGGAAGAGATCCAGGCGAAGACGGGCGCGCCGCTCGACGTGAGCGCGGTCGCGTAACCGCCGGCCTTCCGGCACAACGCTCGACGCCCCGCGTTCCGCCATGGAACGCGGGGCGTTTTGTCTTGACCGCACGCGCTACGCGATTGCACCGCCGCCGTCGATCAGCACCGTCGAGCCGGTCGCATAAGGCGTTGTCGCCAGATACACGATCGCATTTGCGACGTCTTCCGGCTGGCCCACGCGGCGTGCCGGGAGGCGCTGTGCGGCGCCGGCGTACAGCGCGTCGCGCGCATCGGGTGCGAGCTTGTCCCACAACGGTGTCGCGATCAGGCCGGGCGACACGGCATTCACCCGCACGGGCGCCAACTCGAGCGCAAGGCCGCGGGCGAGCGCCTCGAGCGCCGCGTTGATCGCGCCTTGCAGTACCGACGATGCGTTAGGCCGCACGCTGAGGTAGCCCGACACGAACGTCAGCGAACCGCCGGGCGCGATATCGATCGAGCGTGCGATGCGGTATGCACCCCAGAACTTGCTGTCCATTGCGGCTTGCGCGTCGGCAAGCGGCAGCGCCCGGACCGGGCCCGTTGCCGTCTTCGCGGCCGAAATCACGACATGGTCGAACTGGCCGGCGCGCACGCAGAATGCGTCGACGGCCGCCGTATCGGTGATGTCGAGCGCTTCGGTGCGGACGTGCGCGCCCGGCGCGGCGTCTGCATTGGCCTTGGCCGGGTCGCGCGATGCGATCGTCACGACAGCGCCGCGTTGTGCGAATGCTTTCGCGGCGGCGGCACCGATGCCCGAACTGCCGCCGACGACGAGTACCTTCTTTCCGTGGAGTGAATCGTTCATGGTGGTCCTTGCGAGGTGAGGAGGGGCAATCCGCTCAGATCGTTTCGGCTTCGCGCAATGTCGACGGGCTTTGCATGACGAAACGTGCAATGTCGTCCTTGCGCATGAAGACAACGCCCGGATGCGATCGAGCGTAGTGCAGGAATGCATCCCACGCGCGAACCATCTGCGGCGTGCCGCTGATCCGGTCGTGCGCGCTGATCGACATCAATCGCCGCCGTTGTCCCGCTTCCGCGTACAACTGATCGAAATCGAGCTTGATCTGCTCGAGGAACATCGTCGGCGAATAGTTGCGGCCCTCGATCAGCAGGATGTCGTTGTTGCGCAACGTATACGGGACGACCGCGAAGTCGCGGCCATCGACGGTTTCGATGAAGGGCTCGTCGCGGCTGACATCGTCGATGTGATACACGTAGCCGAGTTCCTGCAGCAGCGGCAGCGTGTGCGGTCCGCGCCGCAGCCAGTTGCAGTTGTAGCCGATCGCGCGTTGTCCCGTCGCTGCTTCGACCATGTCGCGCGCTTCGGTGAGGAAGCGGCGCTCGTCGTCGCGGCTCATCGCGAATTGCGACCGCCAGGTCGGGCCGTGCGCGGCCGCTTCGTGGCCGCGCGACACGATCTCGCGTGCCAGTTCCGGATGCCGGCGTGCCGCCTCGCCAATCATGTGCGACGTGACTTTCACGCCATGTCGATCCCACAGATCGAGAAGACGCGGGATACCTTCCCGGTAACCATAGGCGAACCACGTGGCCGAGGCCAGGTCGACCGGCACCGACGACGGAAATTCGACCGACGGGAACGGACTGTCCGCGCCCTTGGGCGGTTGTCCCCCGGCCTCGAACTGCATCGAGATCGAGATGACGAGGCGCGCGTCGCCCGGCCAGTATCCTCCGGTACCTGTCGATGCGAGGCCGGGTACCGGGGCAGCCGTTGCCGGCCCGGCGGCACCCGCGGCCATCGCGACGCCGGCTGCCAATCCTGCGGCCGCTTGTGCAAGGAACGTGCGACGAGCCGGAAGCGTTGCTGAACCGTGATTGCGGTGAGTCATCGCTTCCTCCGTCAGCCGACGAGCCCGAGCTGACGCATCAGCGTCAGGTTGTCCTCGATATGCCAGTTTTCCGCTATCCGGCCGTGGTCGATCCGGTAGATGTCGGTCGCGATGAAGTCGACCGCCTGTCCACTCCCGGTCGTTCCATTGAACGTGCCGGTGAAATGTCCGCGAAAGTGCAGGTGCACGACGACACGGTCGCCCGCCACGATCATCTGCTCGATGTCGCAATGCAGATCCGGGATGGCCGCACGCATCGTTCTGGACGCCGCAAGCGGTCCCGCGACACCTTGCTCACGGCCGGCCGGCAACGTCCGGTCGAGGAAATCGGCGGCGAGCGCGGTGCGCGCGAGGGTCGCATCGCCGGTATCCCAGAACGTGCCGTAGCGACGCGCCGCGAGGATTTGCGCCCGTGCCTGCGCGGCCGGCACGTCGGCCGCGACGGTCAGGGCGTGCGGGTCGAGAAGGTCTGCGGCGCGGGACGCGGCAGGCGACAGCGCAGCGACGCAGGCCGCCGCGGCGATGACGCGGGCGATCGGGCGCGCGACAGAAGCAAAGGGGATCGACATGGTTTCGGTTGTCCTGTGGAGTGCGTCGTGGGCGACGCGGTACCGGTATGGTAGTTTTCCGTTTTGCACGCAAATACGGGGAAATGGCGAATGGATTATTCGAAAAAAGGAAAGATCGACGCGACAGAGGTGCCGCGATGCTGATCGACGATCTCCCGGCGCTCGATACCTTCGCTAGGATCGTGTCGGCGGGCAGCCTGTCCGCGGCGGCGCGCGAGCTCGACTTGTCGTTGTCCGTCGTCAGCAAGCGGCTCGCGCATCTCGAGTCGCGGCTCGGCGTGCGTCTGCTGCATCGGACGACACGGCAGCAGACGCTGACCGACGACGGCGCGCAGTTCCATGCGCAAGTGCTGCGCATCCTGGCCGAGATCGATCGCGCTGAAACGCTGATGAGCGATCGTCGCGGCACGGTCGGTGGCGTGCTGCGCGTAACGGCGCCCGGCGAACTCGGTCGACTGCGGATCGCGCCGCTCGTCGCGGCGTTTCAACGGCGCCATCCGGAGTTGACCGTGCACCTGATGCTGACCGAC
Source organism: Burkholderia diffusa (assembly GCF_001718315.1). Taxonomy (NCBI): domain Bacteria; kingdom Pseudomonadati; phylum Pseudomonadota; class Betaproteobacteria; order Burkholderiales; family Burkholderiaceae; genus Burkholderia; species Burkholderia diffusa. Next base: position 1,460,182 of record NZ_CP013362.1, read on the forward strand.
ACGATCGTCGATCTGCTCGCGCACGACATCGACGTCGCCGTGCGGATCGGCAGCCTCGCCGATTCGACGATGATCGCGCGCGAACTGGCACCGAATCATCGCGTGCTTTGCGCGTCGTCGGGCTATCTTGCCGTGCATGGGCAGCCGACTCATCCGGCCGAGCTTCGTGCGCATCGATGCATCGTGATGGGCGACCAGCCGCGTACGGAGTGGCGGTTCGACGGTGTGCAGGGTGCGGTGACGGTCGAAGTGACGGCCGCGCTGCTGACGAACGACGGTGGTGCGGCCCGGACGTTGGCATTGGAGGGCGCCGGCATTGCGCTGAAGTCGATCTGGGATGTCGGTGCCGATCTCGAGGCAGGCCGGCTCGTCCGCGTCTTGCCGACATTCGAGGCGCCTGCGGCACCGCTCCATGCCGTATACCCGGGCGGCCGACATGTACCGCTGCGCGTGCGGGCATTCGTCGACTACCTGCGCGACCAACTGCGCGACACGTGGCGCCGCAGTGCATGAGCCGCTGCGAACGATGCGCCGGGTGACCGCCGCCACGTGAAGTCCCGTCCTTGCGAAGCGGTTTACAATCGTTCGCATCAGGCGGCGCGAACGTTGCCCGCCGCACGCCTCCGTTCGACAGGATGCCAACGATGCCAACAACCTCAGCGAATCCTCCGGTTCCCCGTCAGCGACGCGTGCAGTGTGCGAGCGCCGCCGGCCTTCACCACGTCGCCTATACCGAATGGGGCGACCCGGCCAATCCCCGTGTGCTGGTCTGCGTGCACGGGCTGACCCGTTCGGGGCGCGACTTCGATCGGCTTGCCGCCGCGTTGTCCGACACGTATCGCGTCGTCTGCCCCGACGTCGTCGGGCGCGGGCGTTCCGACTGGCTTGCCGATCCGCGGCTTTATGCGATTCCGCAATATGTGGCCGACATGGTGACGCTGATTGCGCGGCTCGACGTCGAGTCGGTCGACTGGTTCGGCACGTCGATGGGCGGGTTGATCGGCATGGCGCTCGCGGGGTTGCCCGGTTCGCCGCTGCGCCGGATGATCGTCAACGACGTCGGCCCGCGCATCGAGCCCGATTCGCTGACGCGCATTGGCGAATACCTCGGCGTGCAGCCGCGTTTCGCGACCGAACAGGAGGGCATCGACTATCTGACGTCGCTGTCGCTGCCGTTTGGCGCGTTGACCGACGACGAATGGCGCGAAATCAATGGGCCGTTGCTGCGCGAACTGCCCGACGGCGGCTGGACGATGCGCTACGATCCGCGCATCGCCGAGCCGTTCAAGGCGACGACGCCCGAGCTTGCTGCGCTCGGCGAGGCCGCGCTGTGGCGCGCGATCGAGACCACCGATGCGTCCCTGCTCGTCGTGCGCGGCGAGCGTTCCGACCTGCTGTCGCGTGACACGGTGGCCGAGATGGTGCGTCGCGGCCGACACGTGACGCAAGCCGAGATCTTGGGCGCGGGCCACGCGCCGGCGTTCACCAGCGCCGACCAGATTGCGCTCGCCCGCCGGTTTTTCGTCGAAGGCGGCGCATAAACGCGTCATAATATGCGGTTCGGCGGCACGCGGGCCGCGTCGTCGCCGATTCTTTACCCACTCACACGACCGGAACATTCCATGGCAGTCATTCGTCACCACGTCGGAGCGCGTCTCTCCGAAACCGCGATCCACAACGGTACCGTGTATCTGGCCGGCCAGATCGCCGAAGACACCACCCAGGACATCCGCGGCCAGACGCGCGAAGTGCTCGGCCACATCGACCGCCTGCTCGCCGAGGCGAACAGCGACAAGGCGCATCTGCTGTCGGTGCAGATCTACATTTCGGATCTTGCGAACTTCGAAGGCATGAACGCGGAGTGGGACGCATGGGTTGCGCAGGGCAATACGCCGCCGCGCGCGACCGTCGAGGCAAAGCTCGCGGATCCGGCGCTGCTCGTCGAGATCGTCGTCGTCGCTGCGCAACGGAGCTGAGCGAAGCATTCCGATGACCGCGATACGCCAGGCCGTGCGATGACCGAGTCCGTTTCCGCTTCTTCCGTCGCAGCACCGTCGTTCGACGACGTGCTCGCGTTCGTGCGCGAGCGCGCCGGTGACGCGCGCCTGTCGTCGGGCGAACTGCTCGCCGATCACTCGGCGGGCACGGCGTCGATCATGCGCACGCTGAACGTCGACCCGCATGCGATGCAGGCAGCTGCGCTGTTCGTGCTCACGCCGCACCTGAGCGATCCCGAGCGGGAGCTGACCGAACGTTTTGGCGACGAGGTCGCGCGGCTCGTATCCGACGTTCGCAAGCTGCTGCGGCTCGGCACCGTCAGCCTGCGCGCCGCGCAGAACGCAATGCCTGACGCCGGGCGCGACGCCGCGCAAGAGCGGCGCACGCAGATCGAGGCACTGCGCAAGATGCTGCTCGCGTTCGCGCAGGACATCCGCGTGGTGCTGATCCGGTTGGCGTCACGGTTGCAGTCGCTGCGCTACTACGCGGCGGCGAAGATCGATCCGCCGCCCGACGTCGCGCGCGAGACGCTCGAGATCTATGCGCCGCTCGCGAACCGCCTCGGTATCTGGCAACTGAAGTGGGAACTCGAGGACCTCGCGTTCCGCTTCGAGGATCCGGTCACCTACAAGCGTATCGCGAGGCTGCTCGACGAGAAGCGCATCGAACGCGAGGCGTACGTCGCGCAGGCGATCGAGCGGCTGCAGCGCGAACTGGCGGAGGCGCACATCCCGGCCGACGTGAGCGGGCGGCCGAAGCACATCTACAGCATCTGGCGCAAGATGCGCGGCAAGGAGCTCGACTTCTCCGAGCTGTACGACGTGCGCGCATTCCGCGTGATCGTGCCGGACATCAAGGATTGCTACGCGGTGCTCGGCATCGTGCATCACCTGTGGCAGCCGGTGCCGAAGGAATTCGATGATTACATCTCGCGTCCGAAGCCGAACGGCTACAAGTCGCTGCATACGGTCGTGGTCGGCGACGACGGTCGCGCGTTCGAAGTGCAGATCCGCACGCAGGAAATGCACCGCTTCGCGGAGTACGGTGTCGCCGCGCACTGGCGTTACAAGGAAGCGGGCGCGCGCGGCTATGGCGGCCAGTTCTCGGCGAGCGACAAGTACGACGAGAAGATCGCGTGGCTGCGCCAGCTGCTCGCCTGGAAGGACGACGTCGAGGACGGCACGGAAATATCGGGTGACCAGGCGTGGGCCCAATTGCGCGAGACGTCGCTCGATGATGACCACATCTACGTGCTGACGCCGCAGGCGCGCGTGATTGCGTTGCCGCAGGGCGCGACGCCGGTCGATTTCGCCTACCACCTGCATAGCGAGCTCGGCCATCGCTGCCGCGGCGCGCGAGTCGACGGTGTGATGGTGCCGCTGAACACGGCGCTTGCGAACGGCCAGACGGTCGAGATCGTCGCGGTGAAGGAGGGCGGACCGTCACGCGACTGGCTGAACCTGCAACTCGGCTACCTGAAGAGTCCGCGTGCGCGGCAGAAGGTGCGTGCGTGGTTCAACTCGATCGAGCAGGAAGAGAATATCGCGCACGGTCGCGCGCTCGTCGAAAAGACGCTGCAGCGCGAAGGCAAGACGTCGGTCAACCTCGACAACCTCGCCGCGAAGCTCGGCTTCAAGTCACCCGAGGAGTTGTTCTCGGTCGTCGGCAAGGAAGAGTTCAGCCTGCGCAACGTTGAACATGCGCTGTCCGATGCGCCGCCGCCCGAGCATGCGCCCGAGGCGCCCGCCGATTTCGAGAAGCGCAGCAGCGGGGCGAGTGTTGCGCATGGCGCGTCTGCGGGCGTGCTGGTGGTCGGCGTCGATGCGCTGCTGACTCAGCTTGCGCGCTGCTGCCGTCCGGCTCCGCCGGACCCGATCAGCGGTTTCGTGACGCGCGGCAAGGGGATGTCGATTCACCGCAGCGACTGCCCGACCTTCCGGCGGATGGCCGAACGGTCCCCGGAGCGTGTGCTGCAGACAACCTGGTCGGCCGATGTGCTGGGCGGCCGTGGCGTGTCCGTCTATCCGGTGGACCTGATGATCGAAGCGAGCGACCGGCAAGGCTTGCTGCGCGACATCTCCGAAGTGTTCGCACGCGAGAAGATGAACGTGGTGGGCGTGAAGACGCAGAGCCGCCGGAATGCGGCATTCATGCAGTTCACGGTCGAAGTGTCGAATTCCGCACAGGTGCAGCGTGCGTGCACGCTGCTCGGCGAAGTGCCGGGCGTGGTGCGGGCGGCCCGTAAGGCGTGAGGTCTTCGGAAACGGGGTTGGAGCACGATCCTTTGCTGCGACCGCATAAAACACTTGCCAAGTGCGCGAGGGCTCCATATAATCTTAGCTTCTCTAGGCTCGTAGCTCAGCTGGTTAGAGCACCACCTTGACATGGTGGGGGTCGTTGGTTCGAGTCCAATCGAGCCTACCAACGAATTGAGAATGCCCAGTTTCCGGGTGTTCGATGCAGTAAATAACTCAACGCGAACAAGGCGAATACGGTTATGACACCGCGAACGTTGACCGAAACCTTTTCGGAGCGACGCTAGTCGAGGAACGTTTTCGCCCTTTCAGTTTGAGTGAAGTATCGAATGCGGCCCCTCGAAAGCGGGGCCGCATTTTTTTTGTCGCGAAATTTTCGCGCGTGACTTTGATATCGCGTGCTTGGTTTGCCGCCCACTGTCGGCATCACGGAGATTGCTATGGTTTCGATACGCTTGCCTGACGGCTCAGTTCGACAATACGAGCATCCGGTGACAGTTGCCGAGGTTGCGGCCTCGATCGGTCCCGGCCTTGCGAAGGCTGCGCTTGGTGGCAAGCTCGACGGGGAGCTCGTCGATACGTCCACGGTCATCGATCGCGACGCATCGCTTGCGATCGTCACGGACAAGGATGCCGACGGTCTCGACATCATCCGTCACTCGACCGCGCACTTGCTTGCCTACGCGGTGAAGGACCTGTACCCGGATGCGCAGGTGACGATCGGCCCGGTGATCGACAACGGCTTCTATTACGATTTCTCGTATAACCGTCCGTTCACGCCCGAAGATCTGGAAAAGATCGAAAAGCGCATGCAGGAACTCGCGAAGAAGGACGAGCCGGTGACGCGTCGCGTCGTGTCTCGCGACGAGGCGGCCGGCTATTTCCGTAGCCTTGGCGAGAAGTACAAGGCCGAAATCATCGAATCGATTCCGCAAAGCGACGAAATCAAGCTGTACTCGCACGGCGGCTTCACGGACCTCTGCCGTGGCCCGCACGTGCCGTCGACCGGCAAGCTGAAGGTCTTCAAGCTGATGAAGGTCGCGGGTGCGTACTGGCGTGGCGACTCGAAGAACGAGCAGCTGCAGCGCATCTACGGCACGGCCTGGACGAAGAAGGAAGACCAGGATCAATACCTGCACATGCTCGAGGAAGCGGAAAAGCGCGACCACCGCAAGCTCGGCAAGCAACTCGACCTGTTCCACATGCAGGAAGAGTCGCCGGGCATGGTGTTCTGGCATCCGAAGGGCTGGGCGCTGTGGCAGCAGGTCGAGCAGTACATGCGTCGCCGCGTGAACGAGGCCGGCTACCTCGAGATCAAGACGCCGATGATCATGGACCGTTCGCTGTGGGAGGCGTCGGGCCACTGGCAGAACTACCGCGAGAACATGTTCACGACGGAGTCGGAGAAGCGCGACTACGCGATCAAGCCGATGAACTGTCCGGGTCACGTTCAGGTGTTCAAGCACGGCCTGCGCTCGTACCGCGACCTGCCGCTGCGCTATGCGGAATTCGGTTCGTGCCATCGCAACGAGGCCTCGGGTGCGCTGCATGGCCTGATGCGCGTGCGCGGCTTCGTGCAGGACGATGCTCATATCTTCTGTACGGAAGAGCAGTTCATTGCCGAGTCGATCGCATTCAACACGCTGGCGATGAGCGTCTACAAGGATTTCGGGTTCGAGCACATCGACATCAAGCTGTCGCTGCGCCCTGACCAGCGGGCGGGCACCGACGAAACGTGGGATCGCGCGGAGCAGGGTTTGCGCGACGCGCTGACGGCGTGCGGCCTGTCGTGGGAAGAGCTGCCGGGCGAGGGTGCGTTCTACGGCCCGAAGATCGAATACCACATCAAGGATGCGCTTGGCCGCTCATGGCAGTGCGGCACGCTGCAGCTCGACATGGTGCTGCCGGAGCGCCTCGGCGCCGAATACGTCGCGGAAGACAACAGCCGCCGCCGGCCCGTGATGTTGCACCGTGCGATCGTGGGTTCGATGGAGCGATTCCTCGGCATTCTGATCGAGCACCACGCTGGTGCAATGCCGGTCTGGCTCGCGCCGTTCCAGGCAATTGTGCTCAATATCGCCGAAAGTCAGGCGGAATATGCACAATCTCTGGCCCAAACGTTGCAAAAACAAGGGGTTAGAGTGGCAGCCGATTTGCGCAACGAGAAGATTAGCTATAAAATACGCGAGCACACGCTGGAAAAGGTGCCTTATCTCCTCGTCGTGGGCGATAAGGAGCGTGATGCGCAAACGGTAGCCGTGCGTGCCCGTGGCGGCGTCGATCTTGGCGTTATGCCGATCGAAGCCTTCGTTGAGCGTCTGCAGGAAGACCTGCGCTCGTTCAAGTAACCGCCCTGGCAGCGCGGCTCGTTTTTTTAATTTTTAGAGGAAACGTAACATCGCTACTGATAAGTCGTCGCATCGCATCAACGGTGAAATCACTGCGCCGGAAGTGCGTCTGGTCGGGATCGAGAACGAACCGCTCGGTATCGTAAAACTCGCTGATGCTTTCCGTAAATCGGAAGAGCTGGATGTTGACCTGGTGGAAATCGCGCCGCAAGCGGTTCCGCCGGTCTGCCGTCTGATGGACTACGGCAAGTTCAAGTATCAGGAGTCCAAGAAGCAGCATGAAGCGAAGCTGAAGCAGAAGGTCATCCAGGTGAAGGAAGTCAAATTCCGCCCGGGTACCGATGACGGTGACTACAACGTCAAGCTTCGCAATCTCGTGCGCTTCCTCGAAGAGGGCGACAAGACGAAGATCACGTTGCGTTTCCGCGGCCGCGAAATGGCTCACCAGGAGATCGGCATGCGGATGCTTGAGCGTCTGCGCACGGATCTCGAGGAAGTCGGCCAGGTCGAGCAGATGCCGAAGATGGAAGGGCGCCAGATGATCATGGTGCTCTCGCCGAAGAAAAAGAAGTGACGGGCCCGTGCGCATGCCGCGCAGGTTCGAAAGTGGTTCGGTGCGTTGCCCGGTCAGGGCGGCGCGCCAACAATGACGGCGGCTGCGCAAGCCGTTCGCCGTACACAAGTGGACTGGGTTTCGAAGGGCGGGTCAAGGGCGCAAGCCAACCGCACACCCATCGCCATCAAATAAACTGGAGTTGTTCGTCATGCCTAAGATGAAGACCAAGAAGAGTGCTGCAAAGCGCTTCGTGGTGCGTCCGGGCGGTACCGTCAAGCGCGGTCAAGCCTTCAAGCGTCACATCCTGACCAAGAAAACCACGAAGAACAAGCGTCACCTGCGCGGCGCAACGGCAGTTCATGATTCCGATCTGAACTCCGTCCGCGCAATGCTGCCGTTCGCGTAACCCCTCAACTGATACTCCAAGGAGAGAAACATGCCTCGAGTCAAACGTGGGGTAACCGCACGGGCCCGCCACAAGAAGATCATCAACCTGGCCAAGGGTTATCGCGGCCGTCGCAATAACGTCTACCGCATCGCCAAGCAGGCGGTGATGCGCGCTGGTCAGTACGCGTACCGCGATCGCCGCAACAAGAAGCGTGTGTTCCGCGCACTGTGGATCACGCGTATCAACGCGGCAGTTCGCCAGCACGACATGACCTACAGCGTGTTCATCAACGGCCTGAAGAAGGCGTCGATCGAACTCGACCGTAAGGTCCTGGCCGACATGGCGGTGTTCGACAAGGCTGCTTTTGCTGCGATCGTCAAGCAGGTGAAAGCCGCCGTTGCAGCCTAATTGCGAAATTAGCACTGCGTGGTTAGTTGCAGCGATGTTCCGGTAGGTTCGGCCGCTGCAGCGAAAACGGGGCTCTTCCGAGCCCCTTTTTTGTTTGGCGGGCAGTTTCGCTCGCCAAGACCGAATGACGTTGGAAATGATGGGATCTATGGATCTGGACCAGATTGTCGCCGACGCGCAGCAGTCCTTCGAACAGGCTGCCGACATCACCACGCTCGAAAACGAGAAAGCACGCTTTCTCGGCAAGTCGGGTGCGCTGACCGAGTTGCTCAAGGGCCTCGGTAAGCTCGATCCCGAAGCACGCAAGACCGAAGGCGCACGCATCAACGTCGCGAAGCAGCAGGTTGAAGCCGCGCTGACCGCTCGCCGCCAGGCGCTCGCCGATGCGCTCTTGAACCAGCGCCTCGCCGCCGAGGCGATCGACGTCACGCTGCCGGGCCGCGGCGCCGGTGCAGGCAGCCTGCACCCCGTGATGCGCACGTGGGAGCGCGTCGAACAGATTTTCCGCTCGATCGGCTTCGACGTGGCCGACGGTCCCGAGATCGAGACCGACTGGTACAACTTCACGTCGTTGAACAGCCCGGAGAACCATCCGGCGCGTTCGATGCAGGACACCTTCTACGTCGAAGGCAAGGACGCCGACGGCCGCCAGCTGCTGCTGCGCACGCATACGAGCCCGATGCAGGTGCGTTACGCGCGCATGAACCGCCCGCCGATCAAGGTGATCGCACCGGGCCGCACGTATCGCGTCGACAGCGATGCGACCCACTCGCCGATGTTCAATCAGGTCGAGGGGCTGTGGATCGACGAAAACATCAGCTTCGCCGACCTCAAGGGTGTCTATACCGACTTCCTGAAGAAATTCTTCGAGCGCGACGACATCCTCGTGCGCTTCCGTCCGTCGTATTTCCCGTTCACGGAACCGTCGGCCGAGATCGACATGATGTTCGAGCACGGCAAGAACGCCGGCAAATGGCTCGAGATCTCGGGCTCGGGGCAGGTGCATCCGACCGTGATCCGCAACATGGGCCTCGATCCCGAGCGCTACATCGGCTTTGCGTTCGGCAGCGGCCTCGAGCGCCTGACGATGCTGCGCTACGGCGTACAGGATCTCCGGCTGTTCTTCGAGAACGACCTGCGTTTCCTGCGCCAGTTCGCATAACGCACGCGCCGCGCCGACATGTGCCCGCGCATGCGCCGCCGGACGTTTCCGACGGGGGCCGGGCGCCGATCTAACCTGTTTCGAACGTAGACACCCATGCAATTCCCTGAATCCTGGTTGAGAACCTTTGTCGACCCGCAGCTGACGACCGACGAACTGTCGCACGCGCTGACGATGGCGGGGCTCGAAGTCGAATCGCTGAGCAAGGCTGCGCCGCCGACGTCGAAGATCGTCGTCGGTCGCGTGCTCGAAGTCGTCAAGCATCCGGATGCGGACAAGCTCAATGTCTGCCAGGTCGACGCCGGCACCGGCGCGACGCTGAATATCGTGTGCGGCGCACCGAACGTGGCGCCCGGCATCAAGGTGCCGGTCGCGCTGGTCGGCGCCGAACTGCCGCCGGCGGAAGAGGGCGGCAAGCCGTTCGCGATCAAGCTGTCGAAGCTGCGCGGCGTGGAGAGCCAGGGGATGCTGTGCTCGGCGCGCGAGCTGAAGCTGTCCGAGGACCACAGCGGCCTGCTGATCCTGCCGGAAGACACGCCGGTCGGCCAGGACATCCGCGACACGCTCAATCTCGACGACACGATCTTCGAAATCAAGCTGACGCCGAACAAGGCCGACTGCCTGTCGGTGTTCGGCATCGCGCGCGAGACGGCCGCGATCACCGGCGCGCCGCTGACGCCGGTCGACATCCGTCCGGTGCGCGTCGAGCTCGACGAAACGCTGCCCGTGCGCATCGCCGCTCCCGACCTGTGCGGCCGCTTCTCGGGTCGCGTGATCCGTGGCGTGAACGCACATGCGAAGACGCCGCAGTGGATGGTCGAGCGCCTCGAGCGTTCCGGCCAACGCAGCGTGTCGGCGCTGGTCGACATCTCGAACTACGTGATGTTCGAGCTCGGCCGTCCGTCGCACGTGTTCGATCTGGACAAGATCCACGGTGGCATCGAGGTTCGCTGGGGCAAGCGCGGCGAATCGCTGAAGCTGCTGAACGGCAACACGGTCGAGCTCGACGAAACGGTCGGCGTGATTGCGGACGACCGTCAGGTCGAAAGCCTCGCGGGCATCATGGGCGGCGACAGCACGGCCGTCACGCTCGACACGACCAACATCTACCTCGAGGCCGCGTTCTGGTGGCCGGACAGCATCCGTGGCCGCGCGCGCAAGTACAACTTCTCGACCGATGCGGCCCATCGCTTCGAGCGCGGTGTCGACTATGCGACGACCGTCGAGCACGTCGAGCGCATCACGCAACTGATTCTCGAGATCTGCGGCGGCAAGGCCGGCCCGGTCGACGACCAGGCAGTGAACCTGCCGCAGCGCGCGCCGGTGAAGATGCGCGTGTCGCGCGCGAACCGCATCATCGGCGTGAAGATCGACGCGGACGAGATCGCGAACATCTTCACGCGTCTCGGCCTGCCGTTCGAGCGTGACGACGATGCATTCCTGGTCACGCCGCCGTCGCACCGCTTCGACATCGAGATCGAGGAAGACCTGATCGAGGAAGTGGCTCGCATTTACGGCTTCGAGAAGATCCCGGCGCGCCCGCCGGTCGCGACGAGCGAGATGCGCGCGACCAACGAGACGCGGCGCTCGATCCACGACATCCGTCACGCGCTCGCGGCGCGCGACTACGCGGAAACGGTCAACTTCAGCTTCGTCGACGCGGAGTGGGAGCACGATTTCGCGGGCAACGACAACCCGATCCGTTTGCTGAACCCGATCGCGAGCCAGCTGTCGGTGATGCGTACGACGCTGTTCGGCAGCCTGATCTCAGTGCTGCGCCACAACCTGAACCGTCGTGCGGATCGCGTTCGCGTGTTCGAGACGGGCCGCGTGTTCCTCGCCGATCCTTCGGTGAAGGCCGGCGAACTGACCGTCGAAGGCTACACACAGCCGAAGCGTGTCGGCGCGCTCGCGTACGGCCCGGCGGTCGACGAACAGTGGGGTGTCGCGACCCGCGCGGTCGATTTCTTCGACGTGAAGGGCGATCTCGAGGCGCTGCTCGCGCCGGCCGCTGCGCGCTTCGTGAAGGCCGAGCATCCGGCCCTCCATCCGGGCCGCAGCGCGCGCATCGAGGTCGACGGTCGCGCGGTCGGCTGGATTGGCGAGCTTCATCCGCGCCTGATGCAGAAGTACGAACTGCCCCACGCGCCGGTGATGTTCGAAATCGATGCGGATGCGCTGATCGCACGTGCGTTGCCGGCTCCGACCGACGTGTCGAAATTCCCGCCGGTGCGGCGTGACATCGCGGTCGTGGTCGATCAGGCGGTCGAGGTTCAGGCACTTTTCGACGAAATGAAGAAGGCGCTGGCCGAAGACGCCTGCCGATTCGTTCAGAAGGTTGTACTCTTCGACGAATTTCGTGCAAAATCAAATACTTCCGGTGGCCTTGCCGCGCACGAGAAGAGCCTTGCCTTCCGCGTGACGCTGCAGGACGCGGCTGGCACGCTGCAGGACGAAGTCGTCGATCAGGCGATCCAGGCGCTGATCGAGCGGATGGCTCGTTCTGGTGCGCGCCTGCGCGGCTAAGGAGAGGGGCCGCCCGCTCGCGGGTGGCGCTTCCCCATCGTAAGTTTTGGTTTTAACGCGCTGTATGGCAGATATGAACGACATGACCTCGAGTGAATTCGAAGCCCTCCTGACGGCGCAACGCAGTGCCATGAACCGCGACGCTTCGGCGCCGGCGTCCACCGAGACGCCGACGCTGACGAAAGCGGAACTGGCGGAGCTGCTGTTCGACAGCGTCGGCCTGAACAAGCGTGAAGCGAAGGACATGGTCGAGGCGTTCTTCGAAGTGATCCGCGACGCGCTCGAAAACGGCGAAAGCGTCAAGCTGTCGGGATTCGGCAACTTCCAGCTGCGCGACAAGCCGCAGCGTCCGGGCCGCAATCCGAAGACGGGCGAGGCGATTCCGATCGCGGCCCGCCGGGTGGTAACCTTCCACGCGAGCCAGAAACTGAAGGCGCTGGTCGAAAACGGCGCGGAGTAACGCCCGCGCGCTGACGTCTCCGCGCGGCCGCCGCGCACCCTTTACCGACGGTTAACCGACGATGACCACCACGGTTGAGAAAGTCGTCTTGCCTCCGATTCCCGCGAAGCGCTACTTCACGATCGGTGAAGTCAGTGAACTGTGCGGGGTCAAGCCGCACGTGCTGCGTTACTGGGAGCAGGAATTCACGCAGTTGCGGCCGGTGAAGCGGCGTGGCAATCGCCGATACTACCAGCACCACGAAGTGCTGCTGATCCGGCGGATTCGCGAGTTGCTGTACGAACAGGGGTTCACGATCAACGGGGCGCGCAACCGGCTCGATTCGCCGAGCGGCGAGCGCGCTGCCGGCGCAACGGTCGAGCCCGACGTGCCGGCCGATGCGCGTGCATCGGGCAAGCCGGGGGCAACGGTCGACGTGATCGCGCTGCGGCAGGCGCTCCTCGACGTGATCGATGGACTGAAGCACGACTGAGCGCGACGCTCGGATCAATATGAAGCCCGGTTGGCGAAGCGCCACCGGGCTTTTTTCATGGTGCGGGCCCGCCCGGATCAGCGCGACGCGAGCGGATTCGGCTTGCCCATGTCGACGACCAGCGTGCCGTCCGGCAGCATCCGCACCGAGCCTTGCGCGACCTGGCTGCGGTAGTCGTACAGATCGAAGCGCATCGGGCCGGCCTCGGCCGAGTTCCGGATCAGCGCGCGCACGTTCAGTTCCAGCACGTTGAACATCTTCATGTCGCCGCCTTCCATCCACATGTAGCTCGGCGCGTCGATCTGCGGCCGCTTCGGCGAGGGTGCGTCGGCGGCGCGCCGGAACGTGAGGCGCAGTCCGTCGCGTTCGACCGTGGCCTGACCGAGCTTGCCGTTCAGCACGGGCGGCGGAAAGACGGTGTACTGGTCGAGCACGAGCGTGTCGCCGCGCAGTTCCGCGCCGCGGCGCTGCAGCGGCGTCAGCGACGCGAGCTCGATGCCGAGCGAGCGCAGCAGCTTCGCCTGCGGGATGCCGAGCACCGACACCTGCGATGGCCGGAATGCGAGATGGCGGTCGTCGAGCACAGAAAGCGAGCCCTTCATGTCGGTCGGCAGCCACACGCCAGGCACGTGATTCCAGAGCTTGATGCCGCCCTGGACGCGCAGGTCCTGGCCGTCCGCGCTCAACTGCAGGTCGTTCAGCGAGCGCGGCGAATAGTCGAGCAGGTAGTTGTTGAAGAGCGCCGACATCGCCTTCCACGATTCGACGACTGTCCCGCCGAGAATGCGGATGTCGTACTGGTTCGGATCGTCGAGGTCGACCGGTTCGCCCGGCCGTTTCGCGATGAGCTGGACGTCGAGATCCTCGACGTGAAAGCCGATGTCGCCCGACAGGTTGAAGTCGACATTGTGCAGATGGATCGTCGGATTGCGGTTCGATACGTGCCGTTCGTTGAACGGGAAGGCCGACGAGCGCCGCATCGCAACTTTCTGCATGCCGGACTGCGCTGCGCCGGCCGCGAGTGCAAATGCTTGCCAGTGCTGGCGCGCGTCGTGCAATGTCGTTTGCTGCGCGGCGAGGAAGCTGTCATTCAGGCGAGCGGTCGCGTTGCCGAGCGCGGCGCCGCTCGCGGGGCCCGCGTACGACGGCATCCGGATCGCCATCGCGCCGCTTTCGTCGAAATTGAAATACCCGGCCGACACCTGGTCGCGATAGTGATACAGGTCGAACACGAAATTCTGGTCACGCCTGGTCGGATCGACGGGGCTGATCAGGATGTCCGCGTTCATCGGCATCGAGCGCATGAACTTCACGTCGCCGCCGCGGATGTACATCGCCTGTTGCGGTGCGTTCGCGGGCAGCGCGAAGCCGGCATGCGAGCCGTCGTCGAGCGTCAGGTCCAGGCCGGCCGGCGTTACGTGCAGCGCGGTGATCCTGATCTTCAGCCGCGGCGGCGGCATCAGCTTGTCGACCGACATCACGAGGTCGTCGCCGGCGAGCCGTGCGATCGGCGTCTCCACCTTCAGCAGATCGGCCATTTTCACGTTGGCTGCGCGCATTACCGGCTGTGCGTTGATGCCCGACACGCGTACGCCGGTCGGATGGAACACGAGCTGGCTGCCGTCGCGGATCGTGAGCGTGCCGGTCAGCGAGAACGGTACCCAGCCGTCGCGCTGCATCTCGCCCTGCAAATGGATCACGCCGTCGCCTGCCGATACGGCGAGCTTGCGCAGCGGCGCATTGCGGTAACCGAAGATGTAGGAGTTGAAGAGGGCGGTCAGTTTCACGTTGTCGAGCGTGACCGTGCCTTCGTGCACGTCGATCTCGAAACTCGTCGGATCGTCGAATACGATCGGCGCGCCGGCCTGCGTCGGCACGAGTGTCGCGGACAGCTGATGGATGAAGAAGCCGAGGTTGTTGACGATGCGGAAATCAACATCGCGCAGGAACGTCATCGCACCGTTCTGGCCCGAGTCGCGCAGCGTTAACGGGCGCGGCTGCGCGACGCTGAGCGACGCGAGCGACGGCACCGTGCGGGCGATTTGCTGTTCGCGGGCGAGGCGTTCGGCCTTGGTCCGCTCGATCTTCGTCGATGCGACCGACGCGTTGCCGTCGCGCTGCGCAGCCGGTTCCGCGCAGCCGGCACAGAGCAGCGCGAGCGCAAGTGCGCCGCAGCCGAGTGCACGAGACGTGCTCAGTGAAACCGGCGCGGCCGCGCGTCGCGGGCCGGCCATCCAGTCGAAAAATGCCAAAGGCGTGCGATGGCCGCGCCGGACCGCATTCCGCATCGTCTGTCTCCAGGTCTTGTCGTGATCGGCGACGGCGCACGGCGAAGCGCGGCGCTGACGTCGATGCCGTGCAGTGTGGCATAGCGCGCTAGAGCGGCGTAACCAAACAGCGGGCGTGGGGGCGCAACCGACCGGCGCGCGACAGGACAATGGATTCGCGGCAGCGGGGCGGAAAGATCAAACGGCCGTTTGGTTTTGCGGTCGAGGCGGGCGGCGCGCGTTGTGCCGGATCGGCAATCCCGGTGTTGGCGTTGGCTGACGCGAGGTCGCATGCCGGATGAAGGTGCTTTCCGACCCAAGGTGCAGGCGACAGGCGGGGCGGCCGATGCGCCTGCGCTATCGCCGCCTGCACGACCGCTCAGACCAGCATGCGCTGCCGTATTGCATTCTGAATCGTCTGGTCCAGCTGCAGCCCGTTATCGATGTACGACGTCATCGAGCCGTAGGAGGCGACGACCTGATCGAATGCTGCCTGCAGATAGGCCGCCTGTGCGCCCTGCAGCGCGGCCATCATGTCGGCCGCATCCTGCCCGCCGCTCTTGCGCGCCTGTGCGACATAGGCGGCGATCTCCGACGCACTGTAGACGTTGGTCAGCAGATAGTCGGCGACGATCGTCTGCCGCGGGACACCGAGGATCGTGTGCAGAATGGCCGTCGCCCAGCCGGTGCGATCCTTGCCGGCCGTGCAGTGGAAGACCAGGTTGTCGCCGGACGCGGCAAAGCCGGCGAATAGCGTGTGGTAACTCGACCGTGCCGTTTCCGATGTCACGAATGCCCGATACATGCTTTGCATGAACGCCGTCGCAGTTGCGCCATCGGTTGGAAGCGAACCGATGCTGGCGATGCCGAGCACATTGAGGTTCTGTCAGGTGGCGCCGGCCAATGGCACATCCGGCTGAGCGCGAATTTCCGCGGGCGTGCGCAGGTCGCACACCCACGTGATGCCGAGCGTGTCGACCGTTGCGAGGTCGGCCACGGACAGCGCGAGCGCGGAAGACCGGTAGATCGCGCCTTTCTTCATCGTTGCACCGCTCGCGGTGGCATAGCCTGTTGCGTCCGGTCCCCCGGTGTCGCGGAAGTTCGCTGCCGAACCGAGTCTGGGCGTCGTGACCGGGGCGACAGCGATCGAGTCGCCGCCGCACGCGGACAGAAGAGACGTGCCTCCCAGCGCGATGCCGATCGTGCCGGCACCCAGCCGAAGAAAGTGTCGACGGGAAATGTCGCTTTTCTGAGTCATTCACTGGCCTTTGTCTGAGACGGTGACAGGACGTCGCGACTGCCGTTGCGATCGAAAGCGCTTCCGGTGTGCGATGCGGCAATGCGGAGACATGCGATATCGATCGGCATGCAATCGGACGATGTGCCGTGCGCATTGATCTCGCGCCGGTGAGCAGACGGTAGCGATCCGCGACGAATCGGCCATCGTCCTTTTCGATTAAGGCGCAACACAGGTTGCCCGTGCGAATCGCGCAACTTGCCGCACGTGCGACGGTGGCGGCGCGGTAAGATCGGCGTCAGTGGCTGGATGGATCAATGCATGGTGGCCGACACGGGGGAGGCGTCATGGATCTGAAGGAACTCGACGTATTGGGCGAGGATGTAGGCGATCACTGGTACTACGCGTCGAAGGCGAGTGCGATCCGTCGGTTTCTGGGCACGGCAGACGCGAACCGCATACTCGATGTAGGTGCCGGCTCGGGCTTCTTTTCGAAGCATCTGCTCGAGCGCACGCAGGCGACGGAAGCATGGTGTGTCGATACGAGCTACGCCGGCGATACCGACGGGGAGGCCGCCGGCAAGCCCGTTCATTTTCGCCGGGCCGTCGATCGGTTCGATGCCGATCTCGTGTTGCTGATGGATGTCCTCGAGCACGTCGACGACGATGTCGGGTTGCTTGCCCGCTACGTGGCCGGTGCGCCGAAGGGCAGCCGGTTCCTGATCACGGTTCCCGCGTTTCAGTTTCTCTGGAGCGCGCATGACGATTTTCTCGAGCACAAGCGCAGATATACGCTCGACGGTTTGGAAGATGTCGCGCGTCGTGCGGGGCTGGAGGTCGAGCGCGGCGCTTACTACTTCGGCTTGACGTTCCCGCTCGCGGCGGCATTGCGACTGAGCGAGCGGGCGCGTCGGCAACCGCGCGAACCGGCGTCGCAATTGCGCCGGCACCACCCGGTCGTCAACGGTTTGCTCAAGCTGATCTGCCGGGCCGAGTTGCCGATGTTCCGGTTCAACCGGGTGGCGGGCCTCACGGTCATCTGCGTCGCGCGCCGGCGGTGAGCATGTGGCGGGTCGCATGGCCAGAGCGGGGCGCAGCGGGATGCGCGTATTGAAGCCGTCATGTCCACTCGGGGATATCGCAAAAAATTTCGCAGGAACATGCACAAAATGCATGCGACCCGTTCTAAAGCGGCAAACTGTCTGTTATAATTTTTTTCTTTCGGGGCGTAGCGCAGCCTGGTAGCGTACCTGCATGGGGTGCAGGTGGTCGGAGGTTCAAATCCTCTCGCCCCGACCAGACAAAGAACCCGCGTCAGTTCAGGCTGACGCGGGTTTTTTCTTGCCGGTCGCTTTTTTGCACATCCCGGCGCGGCCCCGGTAAAATGCAAGGTTGATCCACGGAAAGCGCCGTGATTTAGCGGAAGAGGATTCCCCGAACATGACTGATCTTCGTCTTACCATGCGGTTCGCTGCAGTGCTCGCCACCGGCGCGCTCGTTGCCGGTTGCGGTACGTCGTCGCCCACGAAAGTGGACTACAAGAGCGATTCGAAATCGAAGGAAGCGTCGCTCGCAGTGCCGCCCAACATGCTCGACGAGACGGCCGATCAGCGTTCGCTGCCGCCACAGGGCGGCGCGACTTCCCTGTCCGCGCTCCAGCAGGTCCAGCACGCGGCACCCTCGATGGACACCGTCGCGCCCGCCGTGGCCGGCATGCACATTCAGCGCGATGGCACCGAGAGCTGGCTCGTGATCGACGGCAAGAAGCCTGCCGACATCTGGCCGCAAGTTCGCCGTTTCTGGCAGGAGCAGGGCTTCCTGCTCGTCGTCGACCAGCGCGACAAGGGCGTGATGGAAACCGACTGGAACGAAACCCATCCGCAGATCAACGACGGCCTGATCCGCAGCGTGATCTCCAAGGCGATGGGCAATTCGTACGTGACGGCCGAGCGCAACAAGTACCGCACCCGTCTCGATTCGGCGCCGAACGGCGGCACCTACGTGTTCATCAGCCAGAAGGGCATGCGCGAGGCGATCACCGGCGCGAACAACGATTCGAGCAAGTGGGAAGCGAAGCCGAATGATCCGGCGCTCGAGACCGAATACCTGAAGCGGTTGATGGCGGTGCTTGCACAGAACGAGCAGCGCGCGAAGAACGGCGAGCCGCCGATCGCGAACATCAACGACAACACGGTGCCGAAGGACAAGAAGGCGGATACCGACGCGTCGAAGGCCGCCGCCGCGGCTATCGCTGCACAGAACGTCGCGCGTACGTCGTCGCAAGCGAACGATGTCGATTCGGCCGCGGTGCCGTCCGAAGTCACGCTCGGCGAGCCGTACGACCGGTCGTGGCTGCATGTCGGTCTCGCACTCGATCGCGCGAATTTCACGGTCGACGATCGCGATCGCACGAAGGGTCTGTATTTCGTGCGTTATGTCGATCCGAAGGATCTAAGCGCGGCCGAGCAGGGCTTCTGGAGCCAGCTGTTCCACGGCAAGAAGGAAAAGCAGGCGAAGCAGTATCGCGTCAACGTAAAGGCGTTGACGCCCGACCAGACGCGTGTGGCAATCGTCGACGATTCGGGCGCAATCGATACGTCGGGGCCGGCCCGGCAAATCATGGGGCTGCTCGTGAATCAGCTGCGCTGATCGCGGTACGTTCCCGCTCTTCGAAAAGCCCGCCTTCTGGCGGGCTTTTTTCATGGTCGTGCGTGGCCTGTCCATTCCGGCGTTTGGCGGGCGTTCGCGTCCCCCTCTCGTGACGTTACGTAACATTCGCGCGTTACGGCGGCAGAACGGGTGTTACATCGTCGTGAATACGAAAAATATCCTTATGGATCAATAGCGTACTTTCGAAAATGCACCTGGCACGCAAACTGCTTTATAAGTGCGAATCGTTAGGACAGGGAGGATTGGCATCAGAGACCGGGCAGGCGTCGCGAGCGCCCGATCAACGGTTTCGATGTCTTCAGATGCCGGCGCTGCGAGCGCCGGCGTAACCGATGACGATCCGCGTCGTGCGCGGATCTCGATGGCCCCGTCGCCTATCCTCGTAGGGCGACGGTTTCGCCCGCGCTTCTTCTGAAGCGCGGGCAATTTTTTTGGTGGGGCCGTAATGAGAGACATCGCGATCCGGTGCGTGCCGATTCGCTGATTCGCAATCTTTTCTGAATTGGGGAGTTGGCGCGTATTCGTCGAGCACCGGGAGGCCGGGTCGCTTTGGCCGTGCATGCGCGTTCTGCGCACATTCCGGCACGTCGCGAAGCCGCCTTGGACTGGAATCGATCGGTCCGGGACCGCGTGCTGTCGAAGCTCGCGTAAGCAGGGTGGTGCGGCCGGACGCGTTGCCGGCCGCTGCGACGCGTCAGTGCGACGCGCTGGGCACGTCGAGAATCAGGATGATCGTCCAGTCGGCATCGCCATCGTGGTGATACTGGCGTTCGGCGACGATGAACGGTTGCTGCTTGCCTTGCGGACCGAGGAAAAGCACGTCGCCCTCCATCGGCAGGCACTCGATCGGCGGCAGCGCGAGGAAGGCGTCGTCCGAGCCGCGCGGCATCAGTTGCTTGATCTTGCGAGTGGCTGCTTCGGTCCACTCGATGTCGAGTTGAATGTTGCTCATGCTGTCCTCCGCACCGGGGTGCGCACGGGTGGAAAATTTCGGTGCGCGACTTTAGCACAGCGCGCAGGCGCCGCAACCAAAAAAGCCGAACCCGGTTGCCCGGATTCGGCTTTTCGCTTGTGCGGTGCCGCCGAACTTACTGGCTGGCAGCGTCTGCCGGAGCGGCCTTGGCGGCTTTCTTGCCAGCCTTCTTCGCTGCCTTGTGGTGGTGAGCTGCCTTCTTGCCGTGGTGCTCTTCCTGCGCCGCGGGCTGTGCAGCCTCGGCTGCTTGCTGCTGTTGCAGGGCCTGTGCGCGCTGCTCGATCTCGGCGATCTTGGCCGGGTCGGTGATGGTCTGGATTTGCGTGCTCTCTTGCGCATACGCTGCGCCAGTCAGCGCCGACATCGCGACCAGAATAGCCAGGGACGTCTTCTTCATTGCTTTACCTCCGCTAAGTGGTGATGAACCCGAATGTTGCCGTTTTGTCTGGCGACTGCAATCGAGTGCGTGTCGAGTGTAACAAAAGTGACGGATCAATGTGCACCGGATCGCGGCGCAGCGCAAGGCCCCGTTGAAGTCGCGCAACACTTGTGCATTCCGTCATTCGCATGCCATCCCGGGCGGTACCGTTGCTTTCGCCTTTGCTGCACGCGTCGCCATCAAAACCAGCCGAGCCATCGGTAGACGTGGAATTGCGCGATGCCGATCAACTCATGCAATGCCTGATTCGCGTCTTCCATGTTGTGCCAGCGGGGCAGCCAGCCCGTTTGAGCCCGCCGGCGGTTGGAATAAACGGGCTGCGGATCGACGCCAAAGTGGCGGAAATCCAGCAATGCACGTCGCATCTGGTACGACGACGCGACGAGAATGCGCGAGTCGTCATGTTGTGAGCGTAGTATAGAAGCGGTGAATTTCGCATTTTCGTAGGTGGTGCGGCTGTTCGGCTCGAGAACGAGGTCGCCTGGAGCGACGTCTTCCGCGATCAGCCGGCGCCCGTAGACGGCCGCCTCGGTTTCACCGTGATGTTGCGGGTCCCCGCCTGACATCACCACGGTGCAGCGGATCGCCTGCTCGCGGCACGTGCGGTAGAGTGCCGCGGTCGTGCGGATGCGTGCTTCGCCGTCGGGCGGTGGCCGCAGGCCGGTATCGCTGCGCCGTGTGCCGATGCCGATGATGATCAGTGTGGTTCGGCCGTGCATGTCGGGGCGCTCGACCGGCGTCACGCCCGCTTCGGTCCATGCGATGAGCGGAGCGGTGAGCCAGCCTGTCGCGAGCAGCCAGAGCAGCGCGACGCTTGCGATCGCGATGAGTCTGCGCCGTTTGCGGAAGAGCATGAAACCGATGAAGAGAAGTACAAATGAATCGAACAGAATCAATTTGATTGGGGTATGGTGTCTTTTTATGGACGGCTGACGATCCGGCCCTGATGCGACGCCGAACGTCGGCCCCCAGAATCGGTGGCGGTATCGGCGGGTGGAGCTCCCGCCCGGCGCGCCGCTTCGCATTGTCGCTGCACTTTAAGAAAGAATCGAGATGGCCACGTATTCCAACGAAGCGGTGCTCGACGCATTGAGACGAGTGCAGTACCGCCAGGTACCGTGGGCGCGCCGCCCGGGCGTGTTCGAGTATCTCCGGTCGCTGGGGCTGATGGACACGGTCAGGCAGAAGACGGTTGCCCCCGCACCGGGTTTCCATGCACCGGTCGACATCGCAGTGCTGACCGATAGTGGTCGGGCCGAATGCGCGCGCCTCGAGCGCGACGAAAAATTACTTTCCTGGACCGATCGCCGTATGGACGACTACGCGTTGAGCGAAGCGAGCGCCGTGGCGATTCTCGAAAGTCGCCTGTAGCGGCGCGCTCATGATCTCGCCCGTCGCGGGCGACACTCAAAAAAAAGCCCGTATCGCGAGGATACGGGCGTACCGGATACTTATGCTGTTGCCACGCTGTGCTCATGGCAACGGATGTGACTCATCGTATGTCGAGCAGTTCCCGAACTCCGGAATTTTCTTTGACGAAATCCTGCGGACTACGGATGACGCGGGAAGTCCGTCGGCTGCGATCCGATGCGTGCACGTGCGTTGCTGGCGATGTCGCCGCGCAAATCGCCGCGTGGCACGGTCGGTCGATTGAGTGACGTGGCGGGCGGTTGCTGGCGAAGGGTGTTTCGGTGATCCTGCTGGCGGTGGGGTGGCTTCGCGCGATCGTCGGCGCGGGCGGGGGCGGTCAGCGCCAGCGAAACGACAATGCCGCATGCGACGAGCAGTGACATTGGTTTCATGGCGGGGCTCCCTTCAAGCCATCGGCGCGGCTTGTTGATATGTCGCTACGGTAAGCGCGGGAGTGCAGGCTTGCTGTAAATAATAGTAAATAGATGTATCGCGGCACGACAGCGGTAATCGACGACGACGCGGGCGCCGCGCAAAGCGCGTGGCGCGAAAGAAACCGGGCGGCCGAAGCCGCCCGATCGAGCATGCGTTACGCCATCTTCACAGGGGCGCGCCAGGATTCCGGATTGGTCCAGAAGGCGCCGCGCAACCGGTCGCGGCTCGGCGGTGCAGGCGGCTTCGCCGCGCTTGCCCCGATGCGCCCGCGCAGCGAGATCTGGCGGCCGCTCGTGCCAAGGCGCTTGACGATTTCGGCGAGCGTACCGTCTGCCTGCCATTCGTCGAAGCGACGGCGGCAGGTCGGCGGCGACGGATAGCGACCCGGCAGCTTCGACCAACCTTCGCCGGTCGACAGCACCCACAGCACGGCGTTTACCACCGAACGGGCCTCCACGCGGGGACGGCCACGCCGTTCACTACGTGCGGGTTCCGAGCAAAACAGACCCTCGACCAGCGCCCACTCGTTATCTCTCAAATCGTCGAACAGCATCATGTCCTCACCTCAGCGAAGCTAACTCCGGTGCGCTGCCCTGCGCCGCGCACTCTTCAAGCACTCGAGCGTCGAGTGCCGGGTGGGGGCGTCCGGTTGGCCGGCAGCGGCGTTTCTGCCTTCCGTCCGACTAAACCTGCGCCCTGTGCGCCAGGTAAAAGCACGATGTGTGCCATGTCGGAGGCGATTCCCTCGAGAGCCGCTTGGCAGCGGGCTAACGGCTAAGTCAGCTAGGGGCGTATAAGACGCCAAAATAACCCGCCAGCAAATCAGGACAATCACCAATCTTGTGCAATTCGCCCGTGGCACGTGCGTTTGCGTGAATATTGCACCGCAGCGAAACATGTGTGGCCAGTGCCGGATTCGCTCATCGAAGCCGATTTTGCGCATTACAATCGTGCATCGGTATCGACGATTGATGAGGTGAACGGATGAACGTTACGCTGCGCCAGCTTCGCGTATTCATCGAGGTTGCGCGGCTCCGGAGCTTCAGCCGCGCGGGTGACGAGATCGGACTCACGCAGTCCGCGGTCAGCCGTTGCGTGCGGGAACTCGAGACCGAGCTCGGGCTGAAGCTGATCGACCGGACGACCCGCGACGTGCAGTTGACCGACGTCGGGGCGAACCTGATCGCGAGCGTGTCCCGCCTGCTCGACGATCTCGACGACACGCTGCGCGAGATTCGCGAGATCGGCGAGCAGCGGCGCGGGCGCGTGATCGTCGCCGCGAGCCCGACGATCGCGTGCCGGCTGATGCCGCGCGTCGTCGCGGCCTGCGAGCGCCAGTTCCCGTTCGTCACGCTCG
The DNA here is from genome assembly GCF_001718315.1 of Burkholderia diffusa. NCBI lineage: Bacteria > Pseudomonadati > Pseudomonadota > Betaproteobacteria > Burkholderiales > Burkholderiaceae > Burkholderia > Burkholderia diffusa. The sequence goes on from NZ_CP013362.1 coordinate 1,483,543, forward strand.
GCCTGCGCGACGACGTGCAGAGCGACGTGCTGCGGAAAGTGAAGTCGAGCGAGGTCGATTTCGGTGTCGTCATCGGGCCGCTCACCGTTGCCGATCTCGTCTGCGAGCCGTTGATGACCGACTCGTTTTGCCTGGTCGCGCGCGCCGATCACCCGCTCGCGGCACGGACCGAAGTGCCCTGGACGGCGCTCGACGGGGAGCGCCTCGTCCTGCTTGACCATGCGTCCGGAAGCCGGCCGTTGATCGACGCCGCGTTGGCTGCCCATCGGGTGAACGCGACGGTCATGCAGGAGCTCGGGCATTCGGCGACTGTATTCGGGCTCGTCGAGGCCGGTGTCGGCGTGAGCGTGCAGCCGTGGCTGTCGCTGCCGTTGCCGGCGGGATCGTCGCTGGTCGCGCGGCCGCTGACGCCGCGTACCGAGCGCACCGTCGAACTGGTGCGCCGCCGCGATCGATCGCTGTCGCCGGCCGCGCAGGCGATCTGGGAACTCGCGCGCCAGATGCCGGCGCGCTCGGAAGACCTCGATTGAGGGTGTTGATCCGGCGCGCACGCCGGTACACTGCGCGAATCGTGTTCCTCGGTGGCGGTTCTCGATGACGCATTTCGCAGATGTCGGCCCGGCGGCGGGCGAGCCGGCGGCACGCAGCGCGGTCCAGGCGCTGCGTCCGTCGCTGATCAGGGAAGTCTCGAACGCCGGCTTCGGGGTGCCCGATGTGCTGCCGTTCTGGTTCGGCGAATCCGATCGCGTGACGCCGGCATTCATTCGCGACGCGGCTGCCGCGGCGCTGAGCGACGGCGCAACTTTCTACACGCACAATCTCGGCACGGTACCGTTGCGCAGCGCGATTGCCGCCTATGTGAGCACGCGTCACGGCGAGACCGAGGCCGATGCGATCGCCGTGACGAGTTCGGGCGTGAGCGCGCTGATGCTGGCGGCGCAACTGCTGGTCGGCCCTGGCGATCGCGTCGTCGCGGTCACGCCGCTCTGGCCGAACCTCGTTGAAATCCCGAAGATACTCGGTGCACATGTCGAGTGCATCCCGCTGCGCCATGGCGATGCGGGCTGGCGGCTCGATATCGACCGGCTGCTCGCGGCGCTGACGCCCGACACACGGATGCTGTTCGTGAACTCGCCGAATAATCCGACCGGCTGGACGATGTCCCGCGACGACCAGCGGGCTGTACTCGCGCATTGCAGGCGTCACGGCATCTGGGTGGTCGCCGACGAGGTGTACGAACGGCTCGCGTTCACTGCGGACGGCGCGCCGTCGTTTCTCGACATCGCGTCGCGCGACGAGCGACTCATCGTCGTGAATTCGTTCTCGAAGGCCTGGGCGATGACGGGCTGGCGGCTCGGATGGTTGGTCGCGCCGGCGTCGATCATGGGCGATCTGTCGAAGCTGGTCGAATACAACACGTCGTGCGCGCCGGGTTTCGTCCAGGCCGCGGGGGAGGTTGCGCTGCGAGACGGCGAGCCGTTCGTGCGGTCGTTCGTTGCGGCGCTGGGTGGCGCACGTGACCGCCTGCTCGCCGCGCTGCGCACGTTGCCGGGCGTCGATGTGCCGCCTCCGCCGGGCGCGATGTACCTGTTCCTGCGCCTCCCGGGCGCGGACGATAGTCTCGCGTTTTGCAAGTCGCTGGTCCGCGAGGCGGGGCTTGGGCTGGCGCCGGGACGCGCGTTCGGCCCGGAGGGGGAAGGGTTCGTGCGCTGGTGCTACGCGTGCGACCCGGTGCGGCTCGACGCGGGCGTCGAGCGCTTGCGGGCGTTCCTCGCGCGCGGTGCGGGCCCGCGTTGAAGCGGGGGCGGATCTGCCGCGGCGTGCGGGCGGCGGGCCGTTTCGGCTCATCTTTACGCACCGGGCAATTTTGCGTAAGATGGCGCTCAGTCACGCGGTTCCGTCGTTGAGCCGTGCTGTTCCGTCCGGTTTGGGCCTGGCTTGAAGTTGGTTCGCCGCCCCCGGTTCGTGCTCCCATCAATATGACCGATCAGAATCGGGCGAGCGCGTCTTCCGTTCCTTTCGTCTGTTTGTTGATCCGGTTCGTTTGACCACAGGGTCTGGCCTAGCTGCATGAATACCCAAGAGGCGAAGATCGTCCTCGAGACTGCCTTGATCTGCGCGCAAGAACCGCTGAAGCTCGGCGATTTGCGCAAGCTCTTTGCCGACGGCGTGTCGGCTGACACGGTCCGCACGTTGCTCGAAGATCTGAAACAGGATTGGTCCGGCCGCGGCGTCGAACTGGTGGCGCTGGCAACCGGATGGCGCTTTCAGAGCAAGCCGGCGATGCGCCATTATCTGGACCGGCTGCATCCCGAGAAACCGCCGAAATATTCGCGCGCGGTGCTCGAAACGCTCGCGATCATCGCGTATCGGCAACCCGTCACGCGCGGCGACATCGAAGAGATTCGCGGCGTCACGGTCAATACGCAGGTGGTCAAGCAGCTCGAGGACCGCGGCTGGATCGAGGTGATCGGGCATCGCGACGTGCCGGGACGTCCGGCGCTGTACGCGACGACCAAGCAGTTCCTTGACGATCTCGGCCTGAAGGCGCTCGACGACCTGCCGGCGCTCGAGGAACCGGCCGCGAACATCGAGGCCGCGCTGCTCGCGCAGCAGGCGATGGATTTCGACGGCGATGCGCCGGCGGCGGACGCGGCGCAGGAAGCCGGCGAAGCAGCGGCCGACGTGTTGCAGATGCAGCCGGATGAATTGCCGGGCGGCGCCGCAGCGGAAGGTGCGACGACGCAGGAAATGCCGAACCGCGATACGCTGGAAGCTGATCGCGTTCAGGTGGAACAGGGCGGCGCCGAAGCAGCGCCGGCCGGCGGGCAGCCCGAGCCGCTGCGCGCGGAAGGGAACGAGGAAGATCGCAGGCCGGCCGCCGACGCGGTTGCCGGAGACGGAGCGGAAGCGGCCGGCGACATGCCGGGCGAGGCTGGCCAAGCCGACGCCTCTCGCTCCAGTCCCGCGGACGACGAGTTGCTGGACGATACGTCCGACAGTCTCGCCGATGCCGTACGCAGTGCCGGCGCGCCCATCGGCGCCGCCGCACTGCCGGACGACGAAGCAGAACCCGAACAGCGCCGCGCCTGATCGCGGCCGACTTCTTGCCGCGCCCGAACCGGGCGCGAGACCTGACATTTTGAGGTTGTTTTGACTGATATCCACGATATTGAATCGTCCGCGCCTGCCGTGCAGGCCGCGCGCGCCGACGATGCGCCGGAGCAGGATGCTCCGGCCGCAGGTGGTGACGAGCGTCCCCGCCGCGGCCTGCGGCGCGGGCCGCGCAGCCTGATCGCGCGCCGCCGCGCGGCGGCCAAGTCGAAGGGCGATGGCGAGTCGCAGGGCGGCGAAGGCGCGGAAGCGCAGCCGGCCGCGGAAGCTCAGCCTGCACGCGCGCCACGCAAGGAAGGTGCGGCGAAGGGCGGCCGCAAGCCGGCCGGCAAGCGTGAAGGTGCGGCCAAGGGTGCCCAGGGCGGCCAGGGGCGGCGCGGTGGTTCGGCGAAAGCCGAGGGCGGCGCAGTGAAGGCCGACGGCGACGCGGCGTCGCAGGACGACCTGTTCGCCTACGTGACGTCGCCGGCATTCGATGCGGACAATTCGACGGGCGGCAGCGGCGTGCGTGCGCCGATGCTGCGTCGCGGCCGCAACCAGCCGACGAACAAGCGCGTGCTGTCGCCGGACGACGACGCGCCGAAGCTCCACAAGGTGCTTGCGGAAGCCGGCATGGGCTCGCGCCGTGAAATGGAAGAGCTGATCGTTGCCGGCCGCGTGTCGGTGAACGGTGAGCCCGCGCACATCGGCCAGCGCATCATGCCGACCGACCAGGTCCGCATCAACGGCAAGCCGGTCAAGCGCAAGCTGCCGAACAAGCCGCCGCGCGTGCTGCTGTACCACAAGCCGACGGGCGAGATCGTGAGCCACGCAGACCCGGAAGGTCGTCCGTCGGTGTTTGACCGCCTGCCCCCGATGAAGACGGCGAAATGGCTCGCGGTGGGTCGTCTCGACTTCAACACCGAAGGTCTGCTGATGCTGACGACGTCGGGCGATCTCGCGAACCGTTTCATGCATCCGCGCTACAGCGTCGAACGCGAGTATGCGGTGCGCGTCGTCGGCGAGCTGTCCGAGGGGATGCGGCAGAAGCTGCTGCACGGCGTCGAACTCGATGACGGCCCGGCGAACTTCCTGCGCATCCGCGATGGCGGCGGCGAAGGCACGAATCATTGGTACCACGTTGCGCTGGCTGAAGGCCGCAACCGCGAAGTGCGCCGGATGTTCGAGGCGGCCGGCCTGATGGTGAGCCGCCTGATCCGTACGCGTCACGGCCCGATTCCGCTGCCGCGCGGGCTGAAGCGCGGTCGCTGGGAGGAGCTCGACGAAGCGCAGGTGCGCAAGCTGATGGCGACCGTCGGCCTGAAGGCGCCGTCCGAGGAGAAGGGCAAGCGCGGTGGCGGCGGGCAGGCCGAGCGTCGCCAGCCGGATCCGATGCAGACGTCGATGGGCTTCATCAGCCGCGAGCCGGTGCTGACCACGCATGGTCAGCTCGATCAGCCGCGTCGCGGTGGCGGTCGACGTGGCGCCCCGGGCCTGCCTGGCCTGAGCGGCTACGGCAGTCTGCCGGTTTCGCCGTCGGGCTACGGCAACCGCTCGGGTGGCGGTCGCGATGTCGATGGCAATCGCGCGTCGTATGGCGCCGGCCCGAAGCGTGAGGGCGCAGGCGGCAAGCGCGGCGGCAAGGGCGGTAACCGCAATCCCAACGGCAATCGCGCCGAAGGCGCCGGCAATGGCGGCGGCGGTGGCGCGCGCGGCGGCCAGCGTCCGCAGCGCAATCGCTCCCGCGGCCGCTGAGCGTTTCTGGCGGTTGGCGGTGTGAAACCGCCGGTGTGCCGGCAATGTTGGCGCGAATCAGGTTGGGTCGGCACTTCGCCGTGCGTGGCTTGCTTTCGACTGTCTATATCGCGCTGCCGGATTGTGCCGTCTGTTCGGACAGGCCGGTTTCGCATTTTTGGTCGGTAAAGGCGGCCCAGACGCTGCTTTTACCGGCTGGCTTGGCGTTTGCGCCAAAAATCGCTATAATCGCGGAGTCGCTGGGCGTACGGATTCAATGTGCGGCTCAGGTGCGACCACCAGTAAGAAGATGGGCGTTCCGCCCATTTTTTTTTGCTGAAACGGTTAGGCATCTCGGGTAGCGCTTCCTGCGCCGGCTAAGGCGCGCGCCCGCGGGTGAATCGCGAGCGGCGGGCGCGAACACCTGAGAGGACACTGTGCAACTGACGGAACTGATAGAAACCACGGTCACCGGGCTCGGCTACGAGCTGGTGGATCTCGAGCGCACCGGGCGCGGCATGCTTTGCATCTATATCGATCAGCCTGCCGGCATCTCGCTCGAAGATTGCGAAAAGGTCACGCGTCAGCTCCAGCACGTCTTGACGGTCGAAAACATCGATTACGAACGGCTCGAAGTCTCGTCCCCGGGGCTCGACCGCCCGTTGAAGAAGCTGGCCGACTTCGAGCGCTTCGCCGGCAGCGAAGTTTCCGTGACCTTGAAAAAGCCGCTGGACGGGCGCAAGACGTACCGGGGCATTCTGCACGCGCCGAATGGCGAAACGATCGGTTTGGAATTTGAGAGGAAGAAGGGCGAGGCAGCCATGCTGGATTTCACGCTGGCCGATATCGACAAAGCCCGCCTGATTCCGCAAGTTGACTTTAGGAGCCGCAAATAATGAGTCGCGAAGTGTTGATGCTGGTGGATGCGCTGGCGCGCGAGAAAAACGTCGACAAGGATGTGGTGCTGGGCGCCCTCGAGGCTGCGCTCGCGTCCGCTTCCAAGAAGCTGTTCGACGAAGGCGCCGAAATCCGCGTCCATATCGATCGCGAAAGCGGCGAGCACGAAACCTTCCGTCGCTGGCTCGTCGTGCCCGACGAGGCAGGCTTGCAGGAGCCGGATCGCGAGATCCTGCTGTTCGAAGCGCGTGAGCAGAAGCCCGACATCGAAGTCGGTGAATTCATCGAGGAGCCGGTGCCGTCGATCGAGTTCGGCCGTATCGGCGCGCAGGCCGCCAAGCAGGTGATCCTGCAGAAGGTGCGCGATGCCGAGCGCGAGCAGATCCTGAACGACTATCTCGAGCGCGGTGAAAAGATCATGACGGGCACGGTGAAGCGCCTCGACAAGGGCAACTTCATCGTCGAATCGGGCCGTGTCGAAGCGCTGCTGCGCCGCGATCAGCTGATTCCGAAGGAAAACTTGCGCGTGGGTGACCGCGTGCGTGCATACATCGCGAAGGTCGACCGCACCGCGCGTGGCCCGCAGATCGAACTCTCGCGCACGGCGCCAGAGTTCCTGATGAAGTTGTTCGAGATGGAAGTGCCGGAAATCGAGCAGGGCCTGCTCGAAATCAAGGCGGCCGCTCGCGATCCGGGCGTACGCGCGAAGATCGGCGTGATCGCCTACGACAAGCGGATCGATCCGATCGGCACCTGCGTCGGCATCCGCGGTTCGCGTGTGCAGGCTGTGCGCAACGAGCTCGGTGGCGAAAACATCGACATCGTGCTATGGTCCGAGGATCCCGCCCAGTTCGTGATCGGCGCGCTCGCGCCGGCAGCCGTCCAGTCGATCGTCGTCGATGAAGAAAAGCACTCGATGGACGTCGTCGTCGACGAGAACGAGCTGGCTGTCGCGATCGGCCGCAGCGGTCAGAACGTTCGCCTTGCCAGCGAGTTGACCGGCTGGCAGATCAACATCATGACGCCGGACGAATCCGCCCTGAAGCAGGGTGAAGAACGCGATCGACTGCGTTCGCTGTTCATGGCGCGTCTCGACGTCGACGAAGAAGTTGCCGACATCCTGATCGACGAAGGCTTCACGAGCCTCGAAGAGATCGCTTACGTGCCGCTCAACGAAATGCTCGAAATCGAGGCGTTCGACGAGGACACCGTGCACGAGCTGCGCAACCGCGCGCGCGATGCACTGTTGACGATGGCGATCGCGAACGAAGAAAAGGTCGAAAACGCAGCGCTGGATTTGAAGGGCCTCGACGGCGTCACGCCGGAGTTGCTCGCGAAGCTGGCCGAACACGGCATGCAGACGCGCGACGATCTCGCCGAGCTGGCCGTGGATGAACTGGTCGACATGACCGGGATGGAAGAGGATGCCGCTAAGGCGTTGATCATGAAAGCACGTGAACACTGGTTCCAGTGAGAAATGACCATGGCGCACTGATTTGATGGCGGCCGTATGGCCTGACCCGATGCTAACCGCAAGGAATCGGTCCTTGCACTAAGAGGAATGAATGGCGAGTAACAACGTAGCCCAATTTGCCGCGGAACTGAAAATGCCTGCTGGTGTGCTGCTCGAACAGCTGCAGGCAGCGGGCGTCCAGAAAGCGAGTGAAGACGATGCGCTGTCCGAGGCGGACAAGGCGCGTCTGCTCGATCATTTGCGCAAGTCGCACGGCGCAACCGACGGCGACAAGCGCAAGATCACGCTGACCCGCAAGCATACGTCGGAGATCAAGCAGTCTGACGCGACGGGCAAGGCTCGCACCATTCAGGTCGAGGTCCGCAAGAAGCGTACGTTCGTCAAGCGCGACGACGTGGCCGAGGGTGCGGAACAGGGTCAGGCGCAGGTCGCCGAAGCGGATGACGATGCCGATCTGAAGCGTCGCGAGGAAGAAGCGCGCCGCGAGGCCGAGCTGCTCGAAAAGCAAGCGCAGGAACTGCGCGAGCGCCAGGAGCGTCTCGAGCGCGAGGAAGCCGAGCGCCGTGCCCGTGAGGAAGCGGCCGAAGCCGAGCGTCGCCGTGCAGAGGAAGAAGCAGCGGCGAAACGCGCCGCGGCCGAAGCCGCAGCGGCACAGCAGGCTGCGGCCCAGCAGGCCGCCGAGGCTCAGCAGGAAGCTTCCGGTGCGCAGTCCGCACAGGACGAAGCACGCGCGGCCGCCGAACGCGCGGCCCAGCGCGAAGCGGCGAAGAAGGCCGAGGACGCTGCCCGCGAAGCGGCCGACAAGGCGCGCGCCGAGCAGGAAGAGATCAGCAAGCGTCGCGCGGCGGCCGAGGCCGAAGCGCGCGCGATCCGCGAAATGATGAACACGCCGCGCAAGGCCGTGGTCAAGGCAGTCGAGCCGCCGAAGCCGGTTGAACCGCCGAAGCCGGCCGAAGCGAAGGGCACGTTGCACAAGCCGGCGAAGCCGGCGGGTGCAGCCGCGCAGGCACGTCCGGCCGTGAAGAAGCCGGCCGGCGCAGCCCCGGCGGCGACGCAGGCACCGGCAGGCGCGGGCGACCGCAACAAGAAGCCGGGCGGCGGCAAGGGCGGCTGGCAGGACGACGCGGCCAAGCGCCGTGGCATCAAGACGCGCGGCGATTCGAGCGGTGGCGTCGACCGCGGCTGGCGCGGCGGCCCGAAGGGTCGCGGCCGTCACCAGGACAGCGCATCGACGTTCCAGGCGCCGACCGAGCCGATCGTGCGTGAAGTGCACGTGCCGGAAACCATCTCGGTTGCCGATCTTGCGCACAAGATGTCGATCAAGGCCTCCGAAGTCATCAAGGTGATGATGAAGATGGGCCAGATGGTCACGATCAACCAAGTGCTGGACCAGGAAACGGCGATGATCGTCGTCGAGGAACTGGGCCACCGCGCGGTCGCTGCGAAGCTGGACGACCCGGAAGCGCTGCTGGTCGAAGGCGAGACCGGTACCGATGCCGAGCAACTGCCGCGTCCGCCGGTCGTCACCGTGATGGGTCACGTCGACCACGGCAAGACCTCGCTGCTCGACCACATCCGCCGCGCGAAGGTTGCAGCGGGCGAAGCGGGCGGCATTACGCAGCACATCGGCGCATACCACGTCGAAACGCCGCGCGGTGTCATCACGTTCCTCGATACGCCGGGTCACGAGGCGTTCACGGCAATGCGTGCACGCGGCGCGAAGGCAACCGACATCGTGGTGCTGGTGGTGGCGGCCGATGACGGCGTGATGCCGCAGACGAAGGAAGCCATCGCTCACGCGAAGGCGGGTGGTGTGCCGATCGTCGTGGCGATCAACAAGATCGACAAGCCGGAAGCGAACCCGGACCGCGTCAAGCAGGAGCTGGTCGCGGAAGGTGTCGTGCCGGAAGAATACGGTGGCGATTCGCCGTTCGTGCCGGTGTCGGCGAAGACGGGTGCCGGTATCGACGACCTGCTCGAAAACGTGCTGCTGCAGGCCGAAGTGCTGGAACTGAAGGCGCCGGTCGAGGCGCCGGCCAAGGGCATCGTGATCGAAGCGAAGCTGGACAAGGGCAAGGGCCCGGTCGCCACGATCCTGGTGCAGTCCGGTACGCTCAACCGTGGCGACATCGTGTTGGCAGGCACGGCTTACGGCCGCGTGCGCGCGATGCTCGACGAGAACGGCAAGCCGACGAAGGAAGCCGGCCCGTCGATTCCGGTCGAAATCCAGGGTCTGTCGGAAGTGCCGGGTGCAGGCGAGGAAGTGATCGTGCTGCCGGACGAGCGCAAGGCGCGCGAAATCGCGCTGTTCCGCCAGGGCAAGTTCCGCGACGTCAAGCTGGCGAAGCAGCAGGCCGCGAAGCTGGAAAGCATGCTCGAGCAGATGGGCGAAGGCGAAGTGCAGAACCTGCCGCTCATCATCAAGGCGGACGTGCAGGGCTCGCAGGAAGCGCTCGTTCAGTCGCTGCTCAAGCTGTCGACCGACGAAGTGCGCGTGCAGATCGTGCACAGCGCGGTGGGCGGCATCAGCGAAAACGACGTCAACCTCGCGACGGCATCGAAGGCGGTCATCATCGGCTTCAACACGCGCGCGGATGCACAGGCACGCAAGCTGGCCGAAGCGAACGGTATCGACATTCGCTACTACAACATCATCTACGATGCAGTGGATGAGGTGAAGGCCGCGATGTCGGGCATGCTGGCGCCGGAGAAGCGCGAAGTCGTGACCGGCATGGTCGAGGTGCGCCAGGTGTTCAAGGTGCCGAAGGTCGGTACGGTTGCCGGCTGTATGGTCACCGACGGTATCGTCAAGCGCTCGTCGTCGGTTCGCGTGCTGCGCAACAACGTCGTGATCTTCACGGGCGAACTCGAATCGCTGAAGCGCTTCAAGGACGACGTGAAGGAAGTCAAGCAAGGCTTCGAGTGCGGTATGTCGGTGAAGAACTTCAACGACATCATCGAAGGCGACCAGTTCGAAGTCTTCGAAGTAACCGAAGTCGCACGTACGCTGTAATCGTCGCGTATCGGCTCTTGGGCGGGGCAGGCTTGGGCCTGTCCCGCCCATTTTCATGGTGGCGTGCCCGCGGCGCGCCGCTTTATCCTGATAAACGGATCACGGATCGATCATGTCCAGGAAACGTACTTCCCCCAATCGCAACGTTCAGATCGCCGACCAGATTCAGCGCGATCTGTCCGAACTCATCATGCGCGAGGTCAAAGATCCGCGCATCGGCATCGTGACCATCCAGAGCGTGGAACTCACGCCGGATTATGCGCACGCGAAGATCTATTTCACGGCGCTCACCGGCGATCCGGACAAGACGCAGGAAGCGTTGAATCATGCGTCGGGTCACCTGCACAACCTGCTGTTCAAGCGCCTGCATATCCATACGGTGCCGACGCTGCATTTCCATTACGATCAGACGATCGAGAAGGCCGTGGAAATGTCGCGCCTGATCAAGGAAGCCAATTCGACGCGCGCGAAGGACGACGACGAAGCCGACGCGCCCGCGAAGGACGAGTGAGCGCGCGCCCCGCCATGACGACTGCAGCTCCCCAGCGTCCACGTGTGCCCCGGCGCGCGCTGGACGGCGTTCTCCTGCTCGACAAACCGGTCGGCCTGTCGAGCAACGACGCCCTGATTCGCGCGAAGCGTCTGCTTCTCGCGAAGAAAGCCGGCCACACCGGCACGCTCGATCCGCTGGCCTCGGGCCTGTTGCCGCTGTGCTTCGGCGAGGCGACGAAGTTCTCGCAGGACTTGCTGGAAGCGGACAAGACCTACGAAGCGACGATGCGTCTCGGCGTGCGCACGACCACCGGAGATGCTGAAGGCGAAGTGCTCGACACGCGTGCCGTCGAATGCGACCGGACGGCGGTGGAGGCGGCGCTCGCGCGCTTTATCGGCGAGATCGTGCAAGTGCCGCCGATGTATTCGGCGCTCAAGCGCGATGGCAAGCCGCTGTACGAATATGCGCGCGCGGGCCAGACCGTCGAACGGGAAGGCCGCAACGTGACGATCCATGCGCTCGACCTGTTGGCCTGCGAATTGCCCGACGTGACGTTTCGCGTGACCTGCAGCAAGGGCACGTATGTGCGCACGCTGGCGGAGGATATCGGCGAAGCGCTCGGTTGCGGTGCGCATCTGACGATGCTGCGTCGCACGGGCGTCGGCGCGCTGACGCTCGAGCATGCGGTGACGCTCGACGCGCTGTCCGACGCCGCCGAGGCGGCGCGCGACGCGTGGCTTCAGCCGGTCGACGCGCTGCTGTCGACGTTTCCGCTGGTGCGTCTCGACGAAGCTTGCGCGAAGCGGTTCCTGCACGGCCAGCGCCTGCCGCTGTCGGCGCTCGCTTCGATCGACGCGGCGGAGGGCGAGCGTGTGCGCGTGTACGACGCGGCGCGGCTGCTCGGTGTGGCGCGCAAGGCCAACGGCGTGCTCGCGCCCGAACGTCTCGTCGTGACGGCTGCATGATGAGCGGCCCGCAAGCGCCGTCGTCGGAATGAAAAAAACCGGTCAGGATCGACCGGTTTTTTTGTTGGCGTGCTCGTTTCAGCGCAACGCTCAGTGTGCAGCCGACGCCGCCGCACCCGCATCGCCGCCGCCCGCGCGTTCGGGCTTCGTGATCCAGATCAGTCCGATCAGTAGCACGAAGATTGCTGCCGAGATGTAGAACAGGTCGTTCACGCCGAGTTGCGCGGCCTGCTGCGTGGCCATGTTGTTGATGAGGCCATGCGCCTGGTCCTGTGTCAGCCCGAGGTTGCCCATCTGCGTGACGGCCTGGTTGAACGTCGGGTTGTACGGGTTGGTCTGCTCGACCAGCTGCGCATGGTGGAAGTTGTTCCGATGATCCCACGCGGTCTGGAAGATCGACGTGCCGATGCCGCCGCACATGATCCGCACGAAGTTCGACAGGCCCGATGCCGCGGGAATGCGATGGCCGGGCAGGCCGGACAGCGTGATCGACACGAGCGGAATGAAGAAGCCGGCCATTGCGATGCCCTGCACGAGCGTCGGCAGCGTCAGCGACCACTCGTCGACGCCGGTCGTGTAGCGCGAACGCATCCAGAAGCACAGGGCGAACGTCAGGAATGCGGCGGTCGCGATGTAGCGCGGGTCGGTGCGCGGCAGGAACTTGCCGGTCAGCGGCGACAGCAGGATCGCGAACAGCCCGACGGGCGCCATCACGAGGCCGGCATCGGTTGCCGTGTAGCCGATCTGGGTCTGCAGCCACAGCGGCAGCAGCACGAGATTGCCGAAATAGAGCCCGTAGCCGACCGCGAGCGCGATCGTGCCTCCCGTGAAGTTGCGCATGCGGAACAGCGACAGGTCGACGACCGGATGTTCGGCGGTCAGCTCCCAGATCACGAAGAACGCGAACGAGATGACCGCGATCAACGCGAGCGCGATGATCGTCGTCGACGCGAACCAGTCGAGATCCTTGCCCTTGTCGAGCATGATCTGCAGCGAGCCGACCCATAACACGAGCAGCGCGAGACCGACGCCGTCGATCGGCGCGCGACGCACCGTCGATTCGCGCGTGCGATAGATCGACCACGTGGCCAGCGCGGCGGCGATGCCGACGGGGATGTTCACATAGAAGATCCACGGCCACGAATAGTTGTCCGAAATCCAGCCACCGAGGATCGGGCCCGCGACCGGTGCGATCAGTGTCGTCATCGACCACAGCGCGAGTGCCATCGGCGCTTTCGCGCGCGGGTAGCTCGACAGCAGCAGCGATTGCGACAGCGGAATCATCGGCCCGGCGACCGCGCCCTGGAGCACGCGCGACGCAAGCAGGAACGGCAGGCTCGGCGCCAGTCCGCACATCCACGACGAGATGACGAACAGGATGATCGACGCGAGGAACAGGCGAACCTGCCCGAAGCGGTCGGTCAGCCAGCCCGTCAGCGGCACGGAGATCGCGTTCGCGACGGCGAACGACGTGATGACCCACGTACCCTGATCGGACGATACGCCGAGATCGCCCGAGATGGTTGGGATCGCGACGTTCGCGATGGACGTGTCGAGCACGTTCATGAACACCGCGAGCGATACCGCGATCGTTCCGAGCACGAGTTGCCCGCCTTGCAGCGGCGGGTGGGAGACAGGAGCCTGTGCCATGTCGGTAATTTTTCGGAGTCGGAGCCGTTACATCATCTTTGCGGTGCCGTTCGACTTCGCCGCAACCGACGCCGGCGCGTTGCCGCCGGCGTTCTCGGCGATGATGCGCGCGATTTCGGCGTCGGCTTCGTCGCCATATTTTGCGAACACGTTCGTCTCGTAAACCGTGTTCTGCGCATTGGCCAGCTGATCGCCGCGCTCGTCCTTGATGTCGACGTCGACCTGCATCGACAGGCCGATGCGCAGCGGATGCTTCTCGAGATCCTTCGGATCGATCTCGATACGCACCGGCAGGCGCTGCACGACCTTGATCCAGTTGCCTGTCGCGTTCTGCGCCGGCAGCAGCGAGAACGCCGAACCCGTGCCGGCGGAGAAGCCGACCACCTTGCCGTGGTAGACGGCCGACGAGCCGTAGATGTCGGCGGTCAATTCGACCGGCTGGCCGATACGCATGTGCTTGAGCTGGACTTCCTTGAAGTTCGCGTCGACCCACACCGCGTTCAGCGGCACGACCGACATCAGCGGGTTGCCCGGCGACACGCGCTGGCCGACCTGCACCGAGCGCTTCGCGACATAGCCGGTGACCGGCGCGGGCAGGACGTTACGCGCATTCGCGAGGTACGCGTCGCGAACCTTCGCTGCCGCGGCCATCACGTTCGGGTGCGACGCGATCGTCGTGTTCGCGGTCAGTGCGCGGTTCGATGCGAGCTGCTGTTGCGCCGCGTCGACCGACGCCTGCGCGGCGCGTACCGCGTCGCGCGCATGGGAGATTTCTTCCTGTGACACGGCGCCCGTCTGCGCGACGGCCATCCGGCGGCGAAGGTCGTCCTGCGCCTTCGACAGATCGGACTGGCGCAGCGCGACTTGCGCGCGATACTGATCGTCGTTGACGAACAGGCCGCGCACCTGGCGTACCGTCTGCGCAAGGTTGGCCTCGGCCTGCTGCAGCGCGACCTGCGAGTCGGCCGGGTCGAGCACGACCAGCGGATCGCCGGCCTTGACCGTCTGCGTATCGTCGGCCTTCACGGCGATCACGGTACCCGTGACCTGCGGCGTGATCTGCACGACGTTGCCGTTCACGTATGCGTCGTCGGTTTCTTCATGGAAGCGTGCGACGAGGAAGTAGTACAGACCGTACGCGATGGCCGCGATCACGATGACCGCGATCAGCAGCGTCATCATCCGTTTGCGCTTCCCGTTGTTCTGCGGCTGTGCGCTGGCGGCGTTTTGTTGAGGGTCGCTCATGGCGATTTTCTCCGTCCGTTATTTCGAGTGTCTGCGTAGTGGTGGCGCCAGATCAGTTGGCGGCCTGTTTCGTCTGCTTGTCGGTGTCGGGCGCGGCGAGCCGCGTGCCGGTCGCATCGAACCCGCCGCCGAGCGCCTTGATCAGCGCGAGCTGCATGTCGCGCCGGCGCATCTTCAGGTTCGTCACCGTCTGTTCCGACGCGAGGCGGTTGCTGTCGGCGGTCAGCACCTGGAGCTGCGGCGACAGGCCGGCCTTGTAGCGGATTACGGCAAGGTCGTACGCACGCGTCGACGCGTCGAGCGCACGCTGCGCGTCGCCCATCTGGCGATCGATCGCGCGGATCGACGCGACCTGCGTCGCGACGTCGTTCAGCGCGCTGATCAGCGTCTGGTTGTAGTTCGCGACCGAGAGGTCGAAGTCCGCGTAACGGCCCTTGAGCTGCGCGCGCAACGCACCGGCGTCGAAGATCGGCAGGTGGATGGCCGGGCCGAACTGCGCCTGGCGGCTCGCGAAATTCAGGAATTTGCCCCAACCGAACGCATCGAAGCCGAAGCCGGCCGCGAGGTTCACGTCGGGGAAGAATTCGGCCTTCGCTTCCTTCACGTCGTGCATCGCGGCCTCGACCTGCCAGCGCGCGGCGACGATGTCAGGGCGGCGCGACACGAGGTCGGCCGGCAGGTTGCCGGGGAGTGCGACTTCGCCGGTCGGGTTCATCACGGGTGCGGCGATCTGCAGACCGCGGTCCGGCCCCTTGCCGAGCAGCGCGGCGAGCTGGTAACGCACGGTCGTGATCTGGCCGTCGAGGTCGGACAGCGACGCCTGGGTCGTCGCGATATTGCCGCGCGCGGTCTGGCGTTCCACATTGGTGTCGAGGCCGGCCGACACTCGGCCGTCGGTGATCTTGCCGACCGTCTGGCGGTTGGTGATCTCGCGTTGCGCGATGTCGCGCAGCGCATACAGTTGCGCAAGCGAGTTGTAGGTGCGGGCGACCGACGATGCGAGCGTGATGCGCGCCTGCTGCATGTCGGCTTCGGCGGCCTTTTCCTGCGACACGGCCGTATGCAGGCGCTCGCGGTTCTTGCCCCAGAGGTCGAGATCCCACGATGCGCTGGCGAGCGCGTTGTTCTCGCTATACCACTGGCCGCCGTACGGGGGCGGGAACAGCGCATTCGACGAATACAGTTCGCGCGTCCAGGAATAGCTGGCTTCGGCCTTCGGCATCAGGTTCGAGCGCGACGATTCGATGTACGACGACGCCTTCGCGATGCGCGCCTGTGCCTGCGCGATTGACGGGTTGCCCTGGAGCGCCTCGTCGATCAGCTTCGGCAACTGCGGATCGCCGAACTGGTTTGCCCAGTCGAGCGCCGGCCACTGCCCGCCCTGGGCGGGCAGGCTCTGAGCGGTTTCGAATTGCGACGCGGGCGCGATCTGCTTGTCGCTCTTGATGCCGATGTAGTTTGCGCAGCCCGCCAGCGCCAGCGCGGCGACCGCGGCGGCGACGGCGGCGCGGCACGACCCGGCGCGCACGGACAACGGGGAGGATTTCATCGCGCTGTTCCCTGACTCGGAATGAATGATGGACACTGCAAGGATTTCCTTACATTAATCTGTCAAAAGTAATTGTTATGGCAACTATTACGTGACGCTACCGCCGGCGGTCTCGCAATAGTTGCTGAGAATGCGACGCAGCATGCTCTTCAGGAACCCGACCTCTTCCGGCGTAAAACCGTCCAGCAATTCGTCGAGCACGCTGCGGAACACCGGCGGCAGCCGCTCGGCGAGCGCGCGACCTTCGTCGGTCAATTCGAGGCGCACGACCCGCCGATCCTCGATGCTGCGCACCCGGGACAGCAGGCCGCGCTTCTCGACGCGATCGAGCAGGCGCGTGACCGCGCTCGCGTCGATCCCGTATTCCCGCGCGAGCTCGGCGGCCGTCGAGCATTTGCCGACCGCGATCATGAACAGCATGCTCGCCTGAGTGCCCGTGATGCCGAGCTCCTCCTGCGTGCGCTGCGTGACGAGGTTGGTCATCACTGATTTCACGCGCGACATCAGATAACCGACGCTGTCGTTCATCTGATACGAGGACAGCGGCGAAACAGGCGGTTGGGAAGGAGAATCCGACATAAAACCCTGAAGCTGCAATAGTTGACTAGGCAGCAGTATAGGCACAATTGCTTGCCGCGGCAAATGTTAATCGAACGGACGAGGGCGCGCTCCGCGAGCCGAAATCTCCTTGTCGGCGTCAGGGTCTTCGGCTTGCCGTCGGCGGTGCCGCCAGAGTGGTTTGCCCATTTGCGGCGAGGGTGGGGAGGCGCCGTTTGCTGCGTTGCAAACGCTGGTCCGGCTTTCGACATCCTCACGTGCTATAATTTGAGGCTTTCCAAGCTGCAACGCGCGCGCACGTGTCCCGGTGACTGACGAGCGTGCGCGTTTGCGCGTTCAACGATTTCCAGGTTTCTATGACCCGCGCCCTTCGCAACATCGCCATCATCGCTCACGTCGACCACGGCAAGACCACGCTCGTCGACCAGCTGCTCCGCCAGTCCGGCACCTTCCGCGAGAACCAGCAGATTGCCGAGCGAGTGATGGACTCGAACGACATCGAAAAAGAGCGCGGGATCACGATTCTCGCGAAGAACTGCGCGGTCGAATATGAGGGCACGCACATCAACATCGTCGACACGCCGGGGCACGCGGACTTCGGTGGCGAGGTGGAGCGCGTGCTGTCGATGGTCGACTCGGTGCTGCTGCTCGTCGACGCCGTCGAGGGCCCGATGCCGCAAACGCGCTTCGTCACGAAGAAGGCGCTCGCGCTCGGTCTGAAGCCGATCGTCGTCATCAACAAGATCGACCGTCCGGGCGCGCGGATCGACTGGGTCATCAACCAGACCTTCGATCTGTTCGACAAGCTCGGCGCGACCGAAGAGCAGCTCGACTTCCCGATCGTCTACGCATCGGGCCTGAACGGCTATGCATCGCTCGATCCGGCGACCCGCGAAGGCGACATGCGTCCGCTGTTCGAGGCGATTCTCGCGCACGTGCCGGTTCGCCCGGCCGACCCGGAAGCGCCGCTGCAGCTCCAGATCACGTCGCTCGACTATTCGACGTACGTCGGCCGGATCGGCGTCGGCCGCATCACGCGCGGCCGCATCAAGCCGGGTCAACCGGTCGTGATGCGCTTCGGTCCGGAAGGCGACGTGCTGAACCGCAAGATCAACCAGGTGCTGTCGTTCAAGGGTCTCGAGCGCGTGCAGGTCGAGTCGGCCGAAGCCGGCGACATCGTGCTGATCAACGGTATCGAAGACGTCGGCATCGGCGCGACGATCTGCGCGGTCGATACGCCGGAAGCGCTGCCGATGATCACCGTCGACGAGCCGACGCTGACGATGAACTTCCTGGTCAACTCGTCGCCGCTGGCCGGCCGCGAAGGCAAGTTCGTGACGAGCCGCCAGATCCGCGATCGTCTGATGAAGGAACTGAATCACAACGTCGCGCTGCGCGTGAAGGATACGGGCGACGAAACGGTGTTCGAAGTGTCGGGCCGCGGCGAATTGCACCTGACGATTCTCGTCGAGAACATGCGTCGTGAAGGCTACGAGCTGGCCGTGTCGCGTCCGCGCGTCGTGATGCAGGAAATCGACGGCGTGCGCCATGAGCCGTACGAGCTGCTGACGGTCGACGTCGAGGACGAGCACCAGGGCGGCGTGATGGAAGAGCTCGGTCGCCGCAAGGGCGAAATGCTCGACATGGCATCGGACGGCCGCGGCCGCACGCGTCTCGAGTACAAGATCTCGGCGCGTGGCCTGATCGGCTTCCAGAGCGAATTCCTGACGCTTACCCGCGGCACCGGCCTGATGAGCCACATCTTCGACTCGTACGCGCCGGTCAAGGACGGTTCGGTGTTCGAGCGCCGCAACGGCGTGCTGATCTCGCAGGACGACGGCGCGGCGGTGGCGTACGCGCTGTGGAAGCTGCAGGATCGCGGCCGCATGTTCGTGAAGCCGGGCGACGCGCTGTATGAGGGCATGATCATCGGCATCCACAGCCGCGACAACGACCTCGTCGTGAACCCGATCAAGGGCAAGCAGCTGACCAACGTGCGTGCGTCGGGTACCGATGAAGCCGTGCGTCTCGTGCCGCCGGTCCAGATGTCGCTCGAATACGCGGTCGAATTCATCGACGACGACGAACTCGTCGAAGTGACGCCGCAGTCGATTCGCCTGCGCAAGCGCTTCCTGAAGGAGCACGAGCGTCGCCGCGCGAGCCGCGAAGGCGCGGTCGACTAAGCATCGACTGTTCCCGTGCATGATGCAAAAAGGCTGCCTTCGGGCAGCCTTTTTGCATCTGCGCGGTATGCAATCGGGCGGGTTGCAAAACACTGTTCCCGCAGGTCGCGGCAATCCGGCGAAACCGCGCCGCGCGGTGCTTTCGGGCGCATTTCGCCGTGAACTTCGGTATCGGTTCTGTGATATGCTGCGCGCACGCAAGTTTTAGGTCCTTCCAAGCAAGACTTGATTCGCAATCCGCTAAACGGTCAGGCCGTGTCGCGGAAGGTTGAGTAACCCGCTATTTCTCGAGAAGCTCGAAGAAAGGTGAGCGTAAAATGTCAGATGTAATGAAGCAGTTTCAGCTGAACTCCTATCTGTTCGGCGGCAATGCTTCGTACGTTGAAGAACTGTACGATGCATACCTCAACAATCCGGCATCGGTGCCGGAGAACTGGCGAGAGTATTTCGACGCGCTGCAGAACGTGCCTGCAACCGACGGCTCGAACGCCAACGACGTTGCTCACTTCCCGATCGTCGAATCGTTTGCCGAGCGTGCGAAGGCCAATGCCTTCATCCCGCGCGAAAGCACGAGCAATCTGGCGACCGCCCGCAAGCAGGTCCACGTCCAGTCCCTCATCAGTGCATATCGCTTCCTCGGCTCGCAATGGGCCAATCTGGATCCGCTGAAGCGTCGCGAACGTCCCGCCATTCCCGAACTCGAACCCGCTTTCTACGACTTCTCCGAAGGCGACCTCGACCAGACGTACAGCGCAAGCAACCTGTATTTCGGTTTCGACCAGGCTTCGCTGCGCGACATCGTCAAGGGCCTGCGTGACACGTACTGCGGCACGATCGGCGCCGAATACATGTACATCAGCGATCCGGAGCAGAAGCGCTGGTGGCAGGAGCGCCTGGAATCGATCCGCGCGACGCCGTCCTTCTCGGTCGACAAGAAGAAGCACATCCTGAATCGCCTGACGGCAGCGGAAGGCCTCGAGCGCTATCTGCACACCAAGTACGTCGGCCAGAAGCGCTTCTCGCTCGAAGGCGGCGAAAGCTTCATCGCGGCGATGGACGAAGTCGTCCAGCACGCAGGCAAGCGCGGCGTGCAGGAAATCATCATCGGCATGGCGCACCGCGGCCGTCTGAACGTGCTGGTCAACACGCTGGGCAAGATGCCGGCCGACCTGTTCGCCGAATTCGAAGGCAAGCACGTCGACGACCTGCCGGCCGGTGACGTGAAGTACCACAAGGGCTTCTCGTCGGACGTGTCGACCGAAGGCGGCCCGGTCCACCTGTCGCTCGCGTTCAACCCGTCGCACCTCGAAATCGTGAACCCGGTGGTCGAAGGTTCCGCGAAGGCACGGATGGACCGCCGCGGCGACGAAGACGGCCTGCAAGTGCTGCCGGTGCAGATCCACGGTGACGCGGCCTTCGCTGGCCAGGGCGTCGTGATGGAAACGCTGAACCTCGCACAGACGCGCGGTTACGGCACGCATGGCACGCTGCACATCGTCATCAACAACCAGATCGGCTTCACGACGTCCGACCCGCGCGACGCGCGCTCGACGCTGTACTGTACCGACGTGGTCAAGATGATCGAAGCGCCGGTGCTGCACGTGAACGGCGACGATCCGGAAGCCGTCGTGCTCGCGATCCAGATCGCGATCGACTACCGGATGCAGTTCCACAAGGATGTCGTGATCGACATCGTCTGCTTCCGCAAGCTGGGTCACAACGAGCAGGACACGCCGGCGGTCACGCAGCCGCTGATGTACAAGAAGATCGCGCAGCACCCGGGCACCCGTGCGCTGTACGCAGAGAAGCTCGTGCAGCAGGGCGTGATCACCGCGGAAGACGCCGACAGCTACGTGAAGGCGTACCGCAAGGCGATGGACGACGGCCACCACACCGTCGATCCGGTCCTGTCGAACTACAAGAGCAAGTACGCGGTCGACTGGGTTCCGTTCCTGAACCGCAAGTGGACGGACGCTGCCGATACGGCCGTGCCGCTCGCCGAACTGAAGCGCCTCGGCGAACGCATCACGACGGTTCCGGAAAACTTCAAGGTCCACCCGCTCGTCGAGCGCGTGATCAACGACCGCCGCAACATGGCGCGCGGCGACCAGCCGCTCGACTGGGGCATGGGCGAACACCTCGCATTCGCGTCGCTCGTCGCATCGGGCTACTCGGTGCGCCTGACCGGTCAGGACTCGGGCCGCGGCACGTTCACGCACCGTCATGCGGTGCTGCACGACCAGAACCGCGAGCGCTGGAACGACGGCACGTACGTGCCGCTGCAGAACATCGCCGACGGTCAGGCGAAGTTCACGGTGATCGACTCGGTGCTGTCGGAAGAAGCGGTGCTGGGCTTCGAATACGGTTACTCGACCGCCGAGCCGAACACGCTCGTGCTGTGGGAAGCGCAGTTCGGCGACTTCGTCAACGGCGCGCAGGTCGTGATCGACCAGTTCATCTCGTCGGGCGAAGTGAAGTGGGGCCGTGTGTCGGGTCTCACGATGCTGCTGCCGCACGGCTACGAAGGCCAGGGTCCGGAACACTCGTCGACGCGTATCGAGCGTTTCCTGCAGCTGTGCGCCGATCACAACATGCAGGTCGTTCAGCCGACGACGCCGGCGCAGATTTTCCACCTGCTGCGCCGTCAGATGATCCGTCTGTTCCGCAAGCCGCTGATCGTCGCAACGCCGAAGTCGCTGCTGCGCCACAAGGAAGCGGTGTCGGACCTGTCGGAACTCGCGAAGGGTTCGTTCCAGCCGGTGCTGGGCGAAACCGACGGCGGCATCGACGCGAAGAAGGTCAAGCGCGTGCTGGTGTGCTCGGGCCGCGTGTACTACGACCTCGTCGCGCATCGCCGCGAAGCGAAGGCGAACGACGTCGCGATCATCCGTATCGAGCAGCTGTATCCGTTCGCGCACAAGCAGTTCGAAGCCGAAATGAAGAAGTACGAGAACGCGACTGAAGTGGTCTGGGTGCAGGACGAGCCGCAGAACCAGGGCCCCTGGTTCTACGTCGAGCACCACCTGAAGGAAGGCATGAAGGAAGGGCAGAAGCTGGCATACAGCGGT
Source organism: Burkholderia diffusa (assembly GCF_001718315.1). Lineage (NCBI taxonomy): Bacteria > Pseudomonadati > Pseudomonadota > Betaproteobacteria > Burkholderiales > Burkholderiaceae > Burkholderia > Burkholderia diffusa. The sequence continues at coordinate 1,505,465 of NZ_CP013362.1, forward strand.
CGTCCGGCTTCGGCCTCGCCGGCGGTTGGCTACTACGCGAAGCACTACGAGCAGCAGAAGGCCCTCATCGAAGGTGCGTTCGGCCGCCTGAAGAGCGCATCGATCGCGAAATAACCGACGTCAAGCGAAACGGGAAGGCGCGCCGCGCTTTCCCGTGTCTTTTGGCCCGCCGGGCGCGTTGCGCGCCGCACCGGCCGAAGGAATCGCACGAACCTCGTCATTACCCAGATTAAGCATCCAGGAAAATCACATGGCTATCGTAGAAGTCAAAGTCCCCCAGCTTTCGGAGTCGGTTTCGGAAGCCACCATGCTGCAGTGGAAGAAGAAGCCGGGCGAAGCAGTCGCACAGGACGAAATCCTGATCGAACTCGAGACCGACAAGGTCGTGCTCGAAGTGCCGGCGCCGGCCGCGGGCGTGCTCGCGCAAGTGCTGCAGAACGACGGTGACACGGTCGTCGCCGACCAGGTCATCGCGACGATCGACACCGAAGCGAAGGCAGGGGCTGCCGAAGCGGCAGCGGGCGCCGCCGAAGTGAAGCCGGCGGCAGCACCCGCCGCAGCCGCACCGGCAGCACAGCCGGCCGCCGCGGTCGCATCGAGCTCGGCCGCCGCATCGCCGGCCGCAGCGAAGCTGCTGGCCGAGAAGGGCCTGTCGGCAGGCGACGTCGCAGGTTCGGGCCGCGACGGCCGCGTCACGAAGGGCGACGCGCTCGCCGCAGGCAGCGCACCGAAGGCTGCTCCGGCCGCCGCACCGGCGAAGACCGCCGCTGCGAAGCCGTCGCTGCCGGAAGTGAAGGTGCCGGCGTCGGCCACGACGTGGCTCAACGATCGTCCGGAACAGCGCGTGCCGATGTCGCGTCTGCGTGCGCGTATCGCCGAGCGTCTGCTCGAGTCGCAGCAGACCAACGCGATCCTGACGACGTTCAACGAAGTCAACATGGCTCCGGTCATGGAGCTGCGCAACAAGTACAAGGACAAGTTCGAGAAGGAACATGGCGTGAAGCTCGGCTTCATGTCGTTCTTCGTGAAGGCGGCCGTGCACGCGCTGAAGAAGTTCCCGCTCGTGAACGCGTCGATCGACGGCAACGATATCGTCTACCACGGCTACTTCGACATCGGTATCGCCGTCGGCTCGCCGCGCGGCCTCGTGGTGCCGATCCTGCGCAATGCCGATCAAATGAGCCTCGCCGACATCGAGAAGAAGATCGCCGAATTCGGCCAGAAGGCGAAGGACGGCAAGCTGTCGATCGAGGAAATGACGGGTGGTACGTTCTCGATCTCGAACGGCGGCGTGTTCGGCTCGATGCTGTCGACGCCGATCATCAACCCGCCGCAGTCGGCCATCCTCGGCGTGCACGCGACGAAGGAGCGCCCGGTCGTCGAAAACGGCCAGATCGTGATCCGTCCGATCAACTACCTGGCACTGTCGTACGACCACCGGATCATCGACGGCCGCGAAGCCGTCCTGTCGCTCGTCGCGATGAAGGATGCGCTGGAAGATCCGGCACGCCTGCTGCTCGACCTGTAAGCCGAGTCTCACTGCATTGACCCGTTCCGCACGCTCGCGCCCACGCGCGACCGTGCGGGCGTACAAGTAGAAAGGATTGTCATGTCCAAGGAATTTGACGTCGTCGTGATCGGCGCCGGCCCCGGCGGCTACATCGCCGCGATTCGCGCCGCGCAGCTCGGCAAGACCGTTGCCTGTATCGAAAAGTGGAAGAACCCGGCCGGCGCGCTGAAGCTCGGCGGCACCTGCCTGAACGTCGGCTGCATCCCGTCGAAGGCGCTGCTCGCCTCGTCGGAAGAGTTCGAGAATGCATCGCATCACCTGGCCGACCACGGCATCACGGTCGACGGCGTGAAGATCGACGTCGCGAAGATGCTCGGCCGCAAGGATGCGATCGTCGAGAAGATGACGAGCGGGATCGAGTTCCTGTTCAAGAAGAACAAGATCACCTGGCTGAAGGGCCATGGCAAGTTCACCGGCAAGACCGACGCCGGCGTGCAGATCGAAGTGAGCGGCGAGGGTGAGACGGAAGTCGTCACCGCGAAGAACGTGATCATCGCGACGGGCTCGAAGGCGCGTCATCTGCCGAACATCCCGGTCGACAACAAGATCGTGTCGGACAACGAAGGTGCGCTGACGTTCGACTCGGTGCCGAAGAAGCTCGCCGTGATTGGCGCAGGCGTGATCGGCCTCGAGCTCGGCTCGGTGTGGCGCCGCCTGGGCGCCGAAGTGACGGTGCTCGAAGCGCTGCCGGCGTTCCTCGGCGCAGCCGACGAAGCGCTCGCGAAGGAAGCAGCCAAGCTGTTCAAGAAGCAGGGCCTCGACATCCATCTCGGCGTGAAGATCGGCGACGTGAAGACGACGGCGAACGGCGTGTCGATCGCTTACACGGACAAGGACGGCAACGCGCAGACGCTCGACGCCGACCGCCTGATCGTGTCGGTCGGCCGCGTGCCGAACACCGACAATCTCGGCCTCGAGGCGATCGGCCTGAAGGCGAACGAGCGCGGCTTCATCGACGTGGACGACCACTGCCGTACCGCGGTGCCGAACGTCTATGCGATCGGCGACGTGGTGCGCGGCCCGATGCTCGCGCACAAGGCGGAAGACGAAGGCGTGCTGGTCGCGGAAGTGATCGACGGCCAGAAGCCGCACATCGACTACAACTGCATTCCGTGGGTGATCTACACGTACCCGGAAATCGCATGGGTCGGCAAGACGGAGCAGCAGCTGAAGGCGGAAGGCCGCGAGATCAAGTCGGGCAAGTTCCCGTTCTCGATCAACGGCCGCGCGCTCGGCATGAACGCGCCGGACGGCTTCGTGAAGATGATCGCGGACGCGAAGACCGACGAACTGCTCGGCGTGCACGTGATCGCCGCGAACGCGTCGGACCTGATCGCGGAAGCCGTGGTGGCGATGGAGTTCAAGGCGGCGTCGGAAGATATCGCCCGCATCTGCCATCCGCACCCGTCGATGTCGGAAGTGATGCGCGAAGCGGCGCTCGCCGTCGACAAGCGCTCGCTGAACAGCTGAGCACGGTGTAGCGCCTGCCGGCCATCGGCCGGCGCAAGCGTCTCATGACGAAGGCGGGCGGGGTTTCCCCGCTCGCCTTCGTTCTTTCCGGTTTGCCCGATGAACGTCACCGAATACTACACGCGCGAACTGACCACGCGCGGCTATCAGTCCGATCCCGCACAGCGCGCGGCCGTCGATCGCCTGCAGCGCTGCTTCGACGAATGGGTCGACTACAAGGCGCGTCGCTCGAACGCGTTCAAGAAGCTCATCAATCATCCGGACCTCCCGCGCGGCGTCTACATGTGGGGCGGCGTCGGCCGCGGCAAGAGCTTCCTGATGGACAGCTTCTACGCGGTGGTGCCCGTGCAGCGCAAGACGCGCCTGCACTTCCACGAATTCATGCGTGAGGTGCATCGCGAGCTCGAGGAACTGAAAGGGCAGGCCGATCCGCTCGACGAACTCGCGCGGCGCATCGCGAAGCGCTACCGGTTGATCTGCTTCGACGAATTCCACGTGTCGGATATCGCGGACGCGATGATCCTGTACCGGCTTCTCGATCGCCTGTTCAACAACGGCGTGCAGTTCGTGATGACGTCCAATTACGATCCCGACGATCTGTATCCCGACGGCCTGCATCGTGACCGCATGCTGCCGGCGATCGCGTTGATCAAGCAAAAGCTCGACGTGTTGAACGTCGACGCGGGCGTCGACTATCGTCAGCGCACGCTCGCGCAGGTGCAGATGTATCACACGCCGCTGGGCGCGGATGCCGATCGCGAACTGCGTCATGCATTCGCGAAGCTCGCCGCGGTGCCGGACGAAAGCCCGATCCTGCATATCGAGAAGCGCGAACTGAAGGCGCTGCGCAAGGCCGACGGGGTCGTCTGGTTCGATTTCGCGACGCTGTGCGGCGGCCCGCGTTCGCAGAACGACTATCTCGAGCTTGCCAGCCGCTTCCATGCGATCGTGCTGTCGGAAGTGCCCCAGATGTCGCCGCGGATGGCGTCCGAGGCACGGCGCTTCACCTGGCTCATCGACGTGCTGTACGACCACAAGGTCAAGCTGCTGATGTCCGCGGCGGTGCCGGCGGAGCAACTGTACGTCGAAGGGCCGATGGCGAACGAATTCGCGCGCACTGTATCGCGGATCGTCGAGATGCAGTCGAAGGAGTATCTCGAAACGCCGCGCCGCATCGTCGATACTTCGCTGACCTGATCGTGGTTTTCCGGCAAACGGCGCCCTTCAAACGTCAATTCCGGTCAAATTCTCGCGATCTCAGGGTATTTTCGGATTTGTCTTATGTTCATGGTTGAGGGCAATCGATATCGTTGAGTCATGGTTCCTAAGGCTGGAGATGTCCATGACACCGTATCGCGATCTGACCGACCATGAGTGGCGCTGCGTCGTGCCGCTTCTGCCCGAAATGCAGCCGCGCACCGAGTTGCGCGGCCGTCCGTTGGCCAACACACGCGCCGTTCTGAACGGCGTGCTCTGGGTGATTTATAGCGGCGCGACCTGGTCTGCGATGCCGCGTCGCTACCCTTCGTACCAGACATGCCATCGCCGCTTCAAGGCCTGGCACGAGACCGGCACGTTGATGCGGGTGATGCGCGAGCTGTATGGCGACGCCGGCGCGAATCTGTGCAAGGAATTGTCCACGCGGATGCGAAAGCATGCGCAGTCGAAGGCGGCGGAGATGCGAAGTGCCGCGGCGCCCGCGTATCGCCAGCAGGGCGGTCGTGCACCGGAATCGCTGAAGCACGCAGCATGACGTCGATTGATTTCACGCACGCTCGGCTCCAAACAAAATCGGCCTGACGACGCCGTCGCAGGCCGATTTTTCATTGCATCACGCGTATCGACGCGCGTCGCGTTATTGCGCGCGAACCCAGGTCTGCGACCGGCCGAGCAGCGACACGCCGATGTAGCCGCGCACGACGAGCTTCTGACCACCGTCTTCCAGCGACATCTTGCACTTGTAGACCTTGCCGTTTTCCGGGTCGAGGATATTGCCGCCGTCCCAGTGGTCGCCATCCTTCTTCATCGCCTTGATGATCGTCATGCCCTTGATGAGCTGATCCTTGCGCTCGTCCGTGCATGCGGTGCAGCGGCGATCGGGCGTGTCGTTGGCACCGAGGCCCTTGACGACCTTGCCCGACAGCGACCCTTCGCCGTCGTCGGCAATCTGCACGAGCGCCTTCGGCTGATGCGTGTTGTCGTCGATCGTCTGCCACATGCCGATGGGGCTGTCGGTTTGGGCGAACGAAGGTGCGGCGCAAGCGAGCAGCGCGCTTGCAATTGCAAGTGTGCGCAACGGGCGGGTCAGTTGAATCATCGTCTTCCTCCTTGTTTCATGTCGTATTCGATGCGCCCGCACGACCGTCTGCATGGGGCGGTGGCATGTTGCGAGCTTTGCCAGAATACGTGAAACCGCGCGCTGCGTTTGATAGAGGGGACTCTAATCCAAACAGCCCGCGAGATGCGGGCTGTCTGAGGATCGATCAGTTGAGCTGATACGAGAACGCGGCATTCACGCGCGGGCTGCGTGATGCGCTTTCAACGGGTGCATCGCCGACCGGCTTCGCGATATTCAGGTCGAGGCTGTAGTAACGGCTGTCCGTAAACCGCACGCCGATGCCGACCGACGACAGGCGGCTCGGTGACGGCGTGCCGGTATGCAGATACACGCGCGCCATGTCGTACGCGATGTACGGTGTGACGGATTTCATGTACGTCCAGCCCGGCGTGAATCCGCGGTTGACCTCCAGCGACATCCCCCAGCCCGAGTCGCCCGACGTTTCGCCCGGCTGGTAGCCGAGCGCATAGCGCGTCGAACCGAACGAGATCTGTTCCGACGTCGGCAGCGAGTCGGGGCTGTACTGGCCGGTCAGCGAAACCGACGTGCCGATCTTGAATGGCCATTCGTTGGTCTGCGTGAAGGTTGCGCCGGTGCGCACGAACGTCAGCGAAACGGGGCTGTCCACCGAGGTCGTGTTTGAGCCGATCGTGGTGTCCTGCGATTTCGACGCGCCGAGAATGTTGAAGCCCTTGGCGACGTTCACACTGAGCTTCTGCACTTGCTTGGCCGACACGCTCGTGTAGTCGAGCTGCATTTGCAGCACGCGGACCTGCGAGCGCGTGTCGATGCTGTTGCCGTTGAGCTTGCTCTGATAGCGGTCTTCGTTGTGCGACGCATAGCCCGACACGGTACCGAGCAGGCTGCGCTGGTTGTTCAGCAATAACGGATAGGATGCCGAAAGACCGAGCTTCTCGTTCTTGACGGTGCGCTCGACGGACGATGGCAGGCCCGGGTTGTCGGTCGGCTTGCCGCGATACGTACTGGCATCGAGGCGCGTGACCAGGCCGCTGCTGCCGACCGGCACCGAGCCGCTGAACGCGACGTACGTTTGCTTGTCGCGCCCGGGCGGCACCAGCGCGGAAATGCTCAGTTGCTCGCCGAACGACGTGAGGCCGTTCTCCGTCGCGGTGATGAGGCCCTGCACGCCCGGGTGATTGAAGTCGATGCCGGTGCTGATGTTGAACGCCTTGCGGTCGACGGCCAACTCGAGCGTCGTCGCGCCGTCCGTCGTTTGCGGCGGCGGAACATTGGCCTTCACCGTCACGCCGGGCAGGAGGCCGAACGTGTTGACGTAGCGTTCGAACGTTGCGCGGCGCAGCGGACGATCGGCCGTGATGTGCGCGGCGATCGCGCGGATTTTCGATTCCATCGCGCCGGGCTTGCCGGTCACCTTGACGTCCGACACGTAGCCTTCGACGACGGTCACGCGTACGACGCCGTTCTCGAACGTCTGCGCGGGAATGAACGCGAACGACAGCGCATAGCCGCGATCCTGGTACAGCTTGGTCACGCCGTTCGCGGTTTCGATCAGCTCGCCGATCGTGATGTCCTTGCCGACGAGGGGCGTGAAGCGACGGGAGATTTCGTCGAACGGCACCGACTTCACGCCTTCGACCTGGAACGTCGTCGGCGTCAGGTGGCGCGACAGCAGCTCCTGCAGTTGCGGTGCCTGCGGCGCGACCTGCACGGTGACGCTCGGGCCTTTCTGTGGTGCGTTGATCTGAGGGAGCGAATCGAGCGGGTTACCCGCCGCGCGCGTTTGTGCATGTGCCGTGCCGGCTGCCGCGATGGCGAGCAGCATCATCCATCTGTCGAGTCTGGATTTCATTGTTCTTCCTCGTAGGCCTTGCTTTTCATCTTCTTTCTAATGCGGGCGCGCGACACCAGGGTGTCGCGCGCCGCGTGCCGCATTGCCGGTTGTGTTTGTACGGCCGCGCCTCCTGCTCCGGCTGCAAGGGCGCGACCGTCCTCCTTACTTGCCAACGCTGCCCAGCGTACCCAGCAACCCCGTTACCGGCGCGAGGAGCCCCGTCGAGCTGCCCGACGACGCCGTCCCCGTCACACCGCCGACGAGCGACGTGACCGGTGCGAGCGGATTCGACGAAGCCCCGGATCCTGCTGCACCGCCGACTGCCCCGGTGACAGTATTCAGCAAACCGGTGACGGGCGCGAGAGGGTTTGCACCGCCTGCGCCACCCGTTGCGCCGCCGAGCGCACCCGTCACCGTCGACACGAGACCGGTGACCGGCGCGAGCGGGTTGCTGCCCGAGCTGCCCGTTGCGCCACCGACTGCGCCGGTGAGCGAACCGAGCGGCGTCGAACCGAGACCGGACAACAGGCCGCCGAGCGGGTTGGTCGAGCTGGAGCCTGACGACGGGCCATTCTGGACGGTAGCCGTCGAGCCGCCGACGAGGCTCGTGATCAGGCCGGGGATCGGCGCCGCGCCGTTCGGGCCGTTCGGATTCACGAGGCCACCCGCGTTGGTCACGGTATTGCCGACCGCAGTGACGAGCTGGCCCACGTCGCCGACGAGCGGCTGATTCGACGTGCTGCCGACTTGCTTGCCCGCCGAGCTGATCGCGCCGCCGATCTGGCCCAGCAGGCCCGACACGGGTTGTCCCAGGCCGGTGGTCGTGCCGACTTGTTGCGTGACCTGACCGGCGGTGATCACCAGCGGCGTGATTGCCGAACTGAGCGGCTGCGTCACTTGCTGCACGGCGCCCGACGACAGCGTCGAGCCGATCGTCGTCCCGGCGGCCGACAGACCGTTGGCGACAGTGTCGAGCACGGTGCCGACCGGCGACGTGACAGGGGCGAGCGGCGCGAGCGGGCCCGTGCCGAGGGCCTTGACCGTCGAGCTCAGGCCCGACACGGTGTTGCTGGTCGCGCCAACGACATTGCCGAGGCCAGCGACGGTCGTGCCGACGGGATCCTTGATCGAGCCCGTCTGCCCGAGCCCGTTGCTCAATGCATCGGCAGCCGCGTTGATGATCGTGCCGGTGCTCGAGACGGTGCTGCCGACGCCCTTCGTCACGCCGTCGCCGAGACCCGGCACGCTGACGTTGCCGATCGTGCTGCCGAGATCGGTTGCAGTCTGGCCGAGCGTGCTGACAGCGCCCTTGGTGCCGGTGGACGAGCCGCTGGTGCCGCTGGTGCCACTCGTGCCGCTGGTACCGCTCGTGCCGCTGGAACTGCCGCCGTTGTTGCTGGACGGCGGCGCGCTGACGCTGTTGCCGCCGCAGGCAGCCAGCAGGCACGCTGCCGCGAAGGCGGTGAGGGGCACGCGCCACTGGCGCAGGACGCTCGCGGTGATGGAACGTTGCTGGGACATGATGGACTCCTCGCTGTCTTGTCGATGAATGGGTGTTCGATTACTTGCCGTGCGTGCCGCCGAGCAGGCCGCCGATCAGCGACGTGACAGGCGCGAGCAGATTCGAGCCCGAGCCCGAATTCGTGACACCGCCCGTGGTGCCGCTCAGTGCGGGTACGCCGACCGTGCTGGTGACGGTGGACACCGCGCCCGTCACGGGGGCGAGCGGGTTGCCGCCGCCTGCGCCGCCCGTTACGCTGCCGAGCGCGCCGGTGACCGCGGAGACCAGGCCCGTAACCGGGGAGAGCGGGCCGCTGCTGCCGCCGGCTACGCCGCCGAGCGCACCGGTGACGGTGGAGACGAGGCCGGTAACCGGGGCGAGTGGGCTGCCGCTGGTGCCGCCGGCTGCGCCGCCGAGTGCGCCGGTGACGGTCGAGAGGAGGCCGGTCACCGGGGCGAGCGGACCGCCGCTGGTGCCGCCTGCTGCGCCGCCGAGTGCGCCGGTGACGGTCGAGACGAGGCCGGTAACCGGAGCGAGTGGGCCGCCGCTGGTGCCGCCCGCTGCACCGCCGAGCGTGCCGGTGAGGCCGGAGACGAGGCCGGTGACCGGGGCGAGCGGGCCGCCGCTCGCGCCGCCCGTTGCGCCGCCGAGCGTGCCGGTGACCGTCGTGAGGAGACCCGTGAGCGGCGCGAGCGGGTTGGTCGTGCCGCCGGTGCCGCCCGTGAGCAGGCCGCCGACAGACTTCACGGTATTGCCGGCCGACGAGACGGTGTTGCCGAGGCCGGTCGTGACGGGGTTGCCGCCCGTCGATGCGATCAGCGCGCCGCCCTGGTTGAGGCCGTTGCCGATCGTGCCGAGCAGCATGTTGACCGGGGCGCCGAGGCCGGTGGCTGTCCCGATCGTCTGCGTGGTCTGACCGACCATCGTCGTGATCGGCGTGATCGCCGAGCTGACCGTCTGCGTGACCTGCTGGATCGGACCGGTCGACAACACGTTGGTCAGCGTGGTGCC